>NZ_DASWXE010000198.1:0-45176 GCF_036405635.1 Gemmatimonas sp.
CACTATCCGGGTGACGTACTCGTGGGTCAGGCCATCGCGCTGATCACGGCCTATCCCCTGCTCGCCTGACGTCCATCTCGATGCGCCACCGATGGACCGCAGGACGGACAATTTGATGGACTGCAGGTCGTGACCAGCACGGCACTCCCGTTCGACGCGCGACTCACGCTGCGGACGGACACGCTGCCGTCGCGCCTGCGTCCGTCCGCCACTACGGGCGTCCTCGACGTCACCGAATGGTTCGGCGATACGAGCGGCGGCATTCGCACGTACCTGCTCGAGAAGGCCCGCTACGTGGCCGCACGCCCATCACTGCGACACGTGATGCTGGTACCCGGGGCACGCGATGGTGTGGAAGATGGCGAAGGCGTGCGCACCTATCGCCTCGCCGGACCGCCGATCCCGCGGCAACGTCCGTACCGGTTCATGCTCGCCACGCGCTCCATCTCGCGCATCGTGCAGCATGAGCGTCCGGATCTCATCGAGATCGGCAGCCCGTTCATCGTGCCGTGGATCGTGCGACATGCCACGCGCATGCTCGATGTGCCGTTGGTGTGTTTCCACCACACCAACCTGCCGCAGATGTTTGCACCGCGGGCCGGCGCGTGGCGGCCAGCGCAGCGTTTGGTGCACGATGCCGCCTGGCGCTACATGCGGCGCCTCGATGCGCTGTTCCCGGTCACCATCGTCGCGTCGGATGCGGCGGCACGCGATCTCGCCCGCGAGGGAATCGATCGCATTGCCCGTGTGCCCCTTGGTGTGGACCTTGGCACGTTCACGCCGCTGCGTCGTGAATCACGCGAAGAGACCCGCGCCAGACATGGCCTGCCCGATGCGCCGTTGGCGGGCTTCGTGGGGCGATTCGCACGAGAGAAAGATCTCGACGTGGTGCTCGATGCGTGGCCCGCGGTGGAGCGCGCCACGGGGGCACGACTGGTACTGGCCGGCGCGGGCCCGATGGCACCACGACTCGAGGCGCACCCCTACGCATCGCGTGTGTTCTTCCTGCCGTTCCAGCACGACCGTGGGGCACTCGCCGACCTGCTCGCCGCGCTCGATGTGTATGTCGCGCCAGGTGCCGTCGAGACCTTCGGCCTCTCGGCGTTGGAAGCCCTGGCCAGCGGCACGCCGGTGCTGTCGGCCGATGCGGGGGGTGTCGCGGACCATGTGCGTGCGAGTGGCGCCGGTCGCCTCTTTGTGCCACACCAGCCGGCGTCGCTGGCCGAGGAAGCGATCGCGTTGTTGAGGGGTGATCTCGACGGGATGGGCCGGTCGGGCAGATTATTCGCTGAGCGTGAGCACGACTGGCCCACCGTCTTCGACCGGCTGTTCGCCGTGTACGACGACGTCCTTCGTGGGCGATGATCACGTCCACGATGCCTGCGAAGATGGCACCTGGTCAGTTGCTGCTCTCCATTCACGACGTGACGCCGGCACTCGAAGACGGTGTGCATCGATTGTGGAACTGGTGCCGTGCCGTGGAGATCACACCGGCGTTATTCGTCGTGCCCAACTGGCACGGTGCCTGGCCCATTGAACAGCACGCACCCTTTGTGCGGTGGCTACTCGATGCGCAGGCCGCGGGCGCCGATATCCTGCTCCATGGCGAACGGCACGATGAGGTCGGCTCACCGCGGACCTGGCGCGACGAGTGGCGAGCACTCGGCCGCACGGCCAATGAGGGCGAGTTCCTCACGTTGTCGCCCGAGATCGCCGAGGAACGCATCGTGCGTGGACTCGACCGCCTGATCGCGCTGGGGCTCGACCCCATTGGGTTCGTGCCGCCCGCGTGGCTGGCTCCGGCCAGCACCCATGCCGTCGTGCAGGAGCTGACGAAGCAGTATCCACGCGTGCGTTGCAGTGAGGATGTTGTCGGCATTCACCACGCCGCCGGTGTGCAGGCGGCACCGGTGATTCGCTGGAGCGGACGCACGGATATGCGCGCACGTCTCTCCCAGATGGTGGCCGGTTGGCACCGTCGCTGGCTGCGCAACGCACCGCTGGTACGCATCGGGGTGCATCCGCAGGACCTGGACCATCCCATCACGGCGGCCTCGGTGCACGAGTCGCTGCGCCACTGGACGCGCGCGCGCACCGCCATCACGTACCGCTCTCTCTGCACATGAACCACGACCGTTCCACACCGTTGCGCCTCGCGCTGTTCACCGACACGTATACGCCACAGGTGAACGGAGTCGCACGCACGCTGGCCCGTCTGGTGGACGCGGTGCAGGAGCGCGACGGTGCTGTGCGTGTCTTCACGGTGTCCGACGATGACGAAGCCGTCGCACCCGACGCGATTGCGACGAATGCCACCGTGGACCGCTATCCAGGCCGGCGCTTCTGGGCGTATCCCCAGTTGCGACTTGCTTGGCCCGCTCGGCGTGAGGTACGGCGGCAACTGGAGGAGTTCCAGCCGACCATCGTGCACGCGGCAACCGAGTTCGGTATCGGGCTTGCTGGTCGCGCGGTGGCACGCGATCTCGATGTGCCGTTTGTGTCTTCGTATCACACCAGCTTCACCGCCTACGCAGAGCACTACGGACTGGGCATGCTCGCCGAGCCCGGTTGGCACTACCTGCGCTGGTTTCACAATGGCGGCCTGCGCACGTACTGCCCCACGCAGGCCATCATCCGGGAGATCGAGGCACACGGCTTCACGGACTGCCGTGAATGGTCTCGTGGTGTGGATGCCCAGCGCTTCAATCCCGCTCACCGATCGGCGGCGCTGCGTAGTCAACTCAATGCCGATGACAGCACGCTGGTCGTGTCGTACATCGGCCGCCTCGGTCTCGAGAAGGGGCTCGACGTGGTATTGGCGTGCATGCAGCAGCTGCATGCCACCTGCCCCAAACGGGTGCGCTTTCTCATTGTAGGAGATGGTCCGTACGAAGAGACCGTGCGCGCCTCCGCACCGGCCGGCACGCTCATCACGGGTCGCCTCGATGGGCATGCATTGAGCGAAGCGTTCGCGTCGAGCGATGTGCTGCTCTTCCCCAGCACCACAGACACGTTCGGCAACGTGCTGCTCGAGTCGATGGCGTCTGGCACGCCGGTCATTGGGGCCGACGTGGGTCCCACGCGCGAGCAGCTCGCCCCCGACCGCGGATGGCTGGTGCGCCCTGGCGACGCGCAGGCCTTCACTGACACGGTGCTGCAATTGCTCGCCGATCCTTCAGCCCGCATGACCACACGCGCACAGGCACTCGCCTTTGCGGGCTCGAAGCGATGGGATGCCATCTGGGATGGACTGATCGACGACTATCGCACGCTTCAGCGGCCGTTTCGGCTTTAGTGGGACGCGCGCGAGCGCTCCAGCACTTCCCGATAGCTCGCGTCGAGCCGTCTCCACTCGCTCTCCCACGAGCGTTGTTCGGCAGTGCGGCGCGCACCCGCCGCCAGACGTGCCCGCAGGGGGGCGCTGGTGAGCAAACGCGACATGGCATCCACACAGGCCGTGACATCCCCTGCCGCGTAGGCCAGGCCGTTGATGTCGTGCAGCAGATGTTCAGCAACACCACCGGCCGGCGCTGCGACGACCGGAAGCCCTGCGGACATCGCCTCGAGCACCACCAGCCCCAGCGTCTCAGTGGTTGATGCATACACAAATGCATCAGCGTCGGCGTAGGTCTCCGGCAGGTCGCGGCGTCGATCCTGTGCACCCAGAAATCGCACGGTGACGCCAGGTGCCGCAGCGGCACGTTGCTCGAGTGCTGCACGGCTCGGGCCATCGCCGGCAATGTGCAGCTCCATGGCCTGGTCTGGGTGTCGCGCCTGGGTCAACGCCATCGCATCGATAAGCAGCTCGATGTTCTTCTCTGGTGCGAGGCGGCCCACGTAGAGGAACCGGAAGGGACGCGAGACGCCTGCGTGCTCACGTGCTGCGATCCGCGGACGGAAGACATCTACGTCCACACCCCGACCCCACACCTCCACCTCGCGAATCCCCAGTGCGCGGAGGTCGTCACGGGCACATGCCGATGGCGTGTACACGCGCGCGGCATGCCGATGAAAGTGCCGGATCCACCCCTGCACCGGCCGCCGCAGCCACGGCACTCCCCAAGCGGCGGTGTAAAGAGAAAAGTCGGTGTGATACGAGGTGCAATACGGCAGTCCGGCGCGCCGTGCTTCCTGCCGACCATACCAGCCCACGACAAACTCCGTGGAGCAGTGCACGAGATCCGGCCGGAACTCTTCAATGAGCCGGCGCACCCGGCGGCGCTGCCCGACTGCGGCACGCACATCCGGGTACGCACGCCACGCCACGGCCGGCAATTGCTCTACACCGTCGGTGCTCTGATGGTGTGACACACCGCGATCATCGGCGCCCGGCGTCACCACCAGGCATTCCCAGCCACTCTGCCGCAGTCCATCCACGGTCAGCGCCGTCACGACGCTGACCCCGTTGATCAACGGCGGATAGGTATCCGTACACAACAGCAGACGCACAAGGATGACGGTGTGTGAGTTCCCGTGCGATCAGCTCAGCGGCGACCGACGCGACTCGTGTCGGTCAGTGCACGGAGAAACACCACGAGCTGACGCTGCTCCTGTGCCGTCAGACCCAGCGTGTCCGCCGGCAGGGTCTGGTATTCGAGTGTGATACCGATCCCGGCGCCACCACCGCGGTTGTAGAAGTCCACCACCGACTCGAGCGTGCGATACACACCGTTGTGCATGTACGGCGCGGTGAGTGCCACGTTGCGCACGGTCGGCGTACGGAACGCATAGCGGTGTGGCGCGGATCGCGTGATGCGAAACCGGCCTTCGTCCGGATCGATGCGCCCATGCGTGGTGACGGGTGCCGTCGGCACACCCAGCACTTCCACCTCGGTCTTCTGATACATGGGCGGCACGGTGCCATTCGTGAGTGGCAGGAAGTGGCAGGTCGCACACTTGCCCTTGCCCACGAACACATTGAACCCGGCCCGCTGCTCCGCGTTGATGGCCGCGGTATCCCCGCGCAGCGCGCGATCCACCGGGCTGTTCATCGCCGTGAGGCTGCGAAGGTAGGTGGCGAGTGCGTGACGCACCTGCGCGCCCGTCACCGCAGAATCGCTCGCCAGACGCGTGCCCCGGAATGCCTCCTGCAGGGTGCGGCGCAGCGTCGTATCCGCCGTCAGCAGGCGTGCCGATTCGTCGAGATGTCCATGCATCTCATCCACGTTCTCGATGACCGTGGTGATCTGGTCTTCGAGATACGTCACGCGCAGGTCGGTGAAGGCCCCCACCTGGAGTGCACTGTTCAGCACCGTGGGGGTGTTGCGCAGGAGTGGGGCGCCACCGCGGGTGCGATTCACCCGCATCCCATCGGTGAATCCGTTCGCCGAGAGATGACACGACGTGCAGGCACGCTTGCCGTCGCCGGACAGGCGTGGATCGGCGAACAACTGCTCGCCCACATGTTCCTGCGCCGGAGTGCCTGGCTCGGCGTCCACCGGAGCAAAGGCCAGCACATCGAACGCCGCCGAGTCGAACAGCGTGGCCGCTTCGAGACGGAACGCCCGCCTTTCCGTGGGCGCGCCGATGCCCAGTGCCACCCGACGAGCGCGGATCTCGCGCGCAATCGGATTCGCGTGCCGCACGATGAAGTCGAAGTGATCGAATGCATCACGCGACGTGGTCGTATTCAGCGCAGCGCGCGCGCCGTTCACCAGCGAATCCAGTGCCTGCCACGACGCATCGGGAGCGCGGTATACGGCCAGCGTAGTAGCGATACCCTCCAGCGCAGCCGAAGCCTCTGACAGCGAGAGCCCTGCCACCGGTGAATCGAAGCCGGCCATGCCCAGCGATACAATGCGCGCCATCTCGAGCGTGGCGGCATCCCACACGCGGTCGTCGGTCACGGCCTGCGCTCCGAGCATGGTGCCGGCCCGCGACGCAATGACGCGCAGCGTGGACGTTTCCTGGACCAGCGCCGGCGGTACCTCATCGGCCTCATCGTCGAACAACATCTCTTCGACGACCTGAAAACCCGTGGGTTCGAGCACCACCTCCGGGCCTTCCCCGTCTTCCACTTCGGGCAATGCCGGCCCGTTCAGCTCCCGTCCCGCCGAAGGCGTGTAGTACTCGATCGCCAGTTCTGCGCGCTTGAAGCTCTGCCGGGCCTCGGCAAACCGGGCCCGCGCGTGCGTGTGGGCGTTGCTGTCACGCGGTGCAGCGGCGTACGCACGCACCGCCGTGTCGAGTACTGCGAGACGTCGATCGAGCGTATCGAGTTGCGCCACCCACAGTGCCCGGACCTGCATCGCGCGGGCATCGCCTGCATCATGGGCGGCCCGTGCAGCGGCCGCCATCGTTCCCTGCCCATCGCCATTCGCGGGGCTGCATGCTGCCAGCCCCGCGAACGTGACGATGGTACCAATGGTCCATCGCAGTGTCTTCATTGCATCAATGCCGCGCTCAGCGCGGCAAGCCCTTCACGATGACCAGCTGGCTGGCCTGATTCTCCGAAAGACGCACCGTGCCGCCGTCCACGCCCGCATACTTGGGCGCCCGCCACGAATGCGGCTGGATGGACAGCATGAACGTGTTGGCATGACCCACCTCGGCCGAGATGTCGATCATGGCACCGTACTCCCAACCCGCCTTGCCAGCCGGACGCGCGCCTTCGGCGTTGTAGATCGCCGCGTCGGCCTGCGTGCGACGGTGGTCGAGTTCCAGCACCGGACGGACATCCTTCGTCGCGATGTTGTACTGGTAGACGTAGGCGTCATGGGTCTCGTCGCCGTAGCCGTTGTCGTCTTCCTGCACGTAGACGTAGTTCTCGCCGACGTAGATGTTGTCGGGGTTCTGGAACTGACGCGCCGGGCCCGTACGATCGTCACCATCGAGGATCACTTCGATGGTGCCCTGCAGCGGGCTCGATTCATCGAACTTCACGCGATACACCCGGCCGTACTTGCTGCGGCTGTAGTCGGCATTTACGCCGGAGTTGTTCTGTCCGGTGACTGTGAAGTAGATCTCGCGCGCATTGGCCGCGGCAGTGCCCTTGCGATAGTCGATGTCTTCCACGCGACCAAATCGCACCGCGTTGATGCCCACCGTGGCCTGATTGATCTGACGGCCCGTTAGCGTGCGCTGGTTCTGGATCTGACGGAACTGCACCGGGTAGGTCTGGCCAATGACCATGTCCCGCTCACGCGTGTTGTTGTCCGAGCGCGCGAGAGCATACAGGTTGCCGTTTTCCAGGTCGCCGACCGTGTTGGACACGTACAACGCGAGCTGCCCACCTTCCGCGCCGGAATCGTCGTCACCGATCACGACCACTGTGCGATTGGGGAACGCGGTCTTAGGGAGTGGCACCGAGTTTTCGGTGTTCCACCGACCGAGGCCGGCGAGATAACGCGGCGTGTTGGCCGGGCCCGACGGATCGACCGCGAGGATTTCCGACTCTTCACTGCTTTCACCGTTGGTGATGTACAGCGGACCGAAGCCGTGAATCTCCGGCGTGACCAGCGTGGCCGAGCAGAGGCGATAGCGACCGGCGGTGGAGTTGACGATGTACTCGCCCGAGATCGGCTTGAGCGACTTGTCGAACTTCACGCGCGAGACCGCGAAGTTGTCCTCGTGATTCACCAGCGCGGTGAACGAACCATCCGCGTGGCGCATGAAGCCGGACCCGTCAGCCGAACCACCGAACACGAAGTTCGGCGAACCGGCCAGCTTGTCGTCACTCCCGATGAGGCTATAGATCTCGACGCCCGACACCAGCGAGCGCACGAGGGAGGGGGTCACCGATTGATTGGTGAGTCCCACAGGCTCCACCGACGGCGCATCGGTGGAGGAGTCGCTGCAAGCAGCGAACAGCAGCCCGCACGAGAGGGCTGCAGCAATGGATGACTGAAGGGCGGGAACGCGCATGGCGACGGTGATCCGGTGGTGGGTGCTCATGCGGAGTTCGCATGAGTGCCGAGACATTCACCGCGCCGAACAACAAAGCCGACACTGACACGTCACACACGTGTCACGTGCCGGCTACATCTTGTCGTGCGAACCTGTCAGGGAGCGGGACGCCGGTACGTTCCGGTGATCACGCCCTTGCCACGAATGTGCTGCGCCATCGCCCGCATCACCGCCTCGCGTGTTGCGGCCGGCGCCATGCCGGTGGCGGCCACGTTCAGCGGGATGTCGAGCGCATAGAGCTCGAAGACATAGTGATGCGCCGGCCCCGTGCTGGGCGCTGCTGGCCCTCGATAGTACGGTCCGCTCACGCTGATCTGTCGCATGCCGTCGGGCATCGTGCCTTGTGCGACGCCGCGTGGCAGCGATGTGGCCGCGGCAGGGATGTTCCACACCATCCAGTGCAGCACGTCGTCGAGCCCATCACCCATCGGGGCGTCGGCGTCGTGCACGATGAGCACAAAGCTGCGCGTGGAATCGGGCACACCACTCCAGCTGAGCGCGGGCGACACATCGCGCCCCGTCTGGGCGAACATGGCCGGAATCGCACCACCATCGGTGAAGTCGGGTGATGTGAGGGCCATCGTGCGCATCGGTGCTCGCGCGGGGGGCCGGGGTGGCTGTGCGGCGGGAGCCGCAGCGGCCGGTCGTGCTCCACCCGAGGCCTGCGCTACAGCGCCAGTCGCACAAACCGACAACAGAGCACCGGTCAGCACCGCATGCCCAACGCTGGACCATCCGAAGACGCGGCTCACTTGAAGTCCCTCGGCTGCGTCTTGCGCCACACGTCATAGCGAGCGCGCAGCGTCTTCACCGGATTGAGATTCTCGCCCGGCTTGATCGCATTGGGGCCACCCTGCTCCGGCTGCGCCACGGTGAGATACATGGAGTACTTGCCATTGTTGTGCGAATCGCCGTTGGTGTCGTTGGAATTGGCCATCAGCATGTACGCCACATACGCCGTGCGGCCTTCGCACGGATTAATCGGGCGGCTGTTGTCGGCCGGCAGCGGCGGGCACACACAGCGGCTGTCACCACCAAACCGGTCGGCCGTCTCCAGTGCGGCCATCACCCGGTCGGTGAGCGACCCGGTGGTGTGCAGAAAGGCCTTCACCGCGTTGGGCACCACGTCGCCCGTGCGCAGGATGTTGCCCTGAATGGAGTAGAAGATCTGGGTGCCCGGAACCTGGCCCTGGATGTCTTGCGTGACATAGCCGTTCGAGAGCCCCGAATGGCCGGCCGATCGACCCTTGAGGTCCAGGATGCCGAACTGCCGGCTCTGGAACGCGGGATCAGCCGACAGCATCTCGATGATGCGCTTGGGATCGGTGCCGGCCTTGAGCTCCCGGTACACCAGCATCTGGTTGGCGTGGGTGCCATCCACCCCGGCCTGGCAGGCGGCCACCCCGAATCCGGGAACGACCACGGCCTGCACGCCCATGAGGAACATGTCGTCGCGGTCGACGCAGGTGGCGGACGCGATGACCACACGACCCGTGGCCATATCGACGGCAATCACGGACCAGGTGGCGTGTGCCGTGCTGGGCAAAGCCAGCATCATGGCACAACAGGCGAGTGCAATTCGCAGCAGGCGCATGCGGAGTGGGGAGGGAGGGCAACGACAATGGAACGCCGGCACTATGTTGTCACACGGCGCATCACGGCATCCACACCAGCGGATGGCCCCAATAGGTGCACCCGTAACCGCCTCCCGTCCAGCGGTTCCCATCACTCGGCTGCGATCATGATTCTCCAGTCACGCCCCCTGCGCGTCTCGACCATGCTGGCGCTGCTGCTCACGGCCAGTGCCTGTGCGGCCTCGCGGACTCCGTCCGAAGCGGCCCCGGTCTCGTCCTCGCCCCGGTCGCCGGCAGACAGCGCACGCGCCGACACCGTGCGGGGATTCACGCTCTACCATTCGGGCAGCACGTCCGACGTGCGCACCACACCGAAGGGCGGCGCATACCTCGCCGGCGGTGGCACCGATATCCAACCCGGCATGCAGTGGCTGCTTGGACAGGGTGGCACCCAGGCCGGCGGGGCCTTCGGTGACGTGGTGGTGCTGCGCTCCAGCGGCTCGAATGGTTACCACACCATGCTCATGGACATGGGCGCGCACTCGGTGCGGAGCTTCGTGATCTTCTCGCGCGAAGGGGCGGAGCGCCCGGAGATCGCGGAGGCCATTCGCAATGCGGAGGTGGTGTTCATCGCCGGCGGTGACCAATCCACGTACGAGACCCGTTGGCGTGGCACCTCGTTGCAGCGTGAGGTGAATGCCCGCATCACGGCGGGCTATCCGGTTGGCGGGACCAGCGCGGGCCTGGCGGTGCTCGGTGAACACGTCTACTCCGCCCTCAACGAGTCCTCCACGTCGGCCAAGGTGCTGCCAAGCCCCTACGATGCATCGGTAACGCTCTCGCGGTCGCTGTTCACCCTGCCCGTGCTGCGCAACGTGATCACCGACTCGCACTTCGCCGTCCGTGATCGCATGGGGCGCCTGCTGGTGTTTCTGGCCCGCCTGCAGCAGGACGGCGCCGCGACGGCGCCGCGCGCGTTGGCCGTGGACGAGAAGTCGGCGGTGGGCGTGAACGCTGATGGCATCGCCACCGTGTTCGGCCCGGGCAACGGCGCCTACCTGGTGTCCGTGGACACGACGGCGACACGCACCTGCAAGGCGAACACGCCACTCGATCTGTCACCTGTGGATGTGCAGTTGGTGGGTTCGGGCAGCACGTTCGATCTTGGTCGCTGGTCGGCGCCCACCGCGCGTCGCTACACACTCACAGCCCGCAGCGGCGTGGTCACGTCTTCAGACGGTCACATCTACTGATCAACGACAGCACGCAAGACAATCGAACGCCCCGTCTCGCTTGAAGAGACGGGGCGTTTTGCCTGCCTAGCGGTCGCGAATCAGAACGCCGTCACGGCCTCCAGCATGAAGCCCTTGAACTTGCCACCGTTGCGGATGTCCGTACGGGCAAAGCCGTCGTAGGTCTGATTCACAAGCTCGCCCTTGAGCAGCAGCGTCGGTGCAATGAACCAACCCGCACCCACATTGCCGCGCGTGACCTTGATGTCGTTGTTCAGACCGCCCAGGTCGCCGTTCACGCGGTTCCATCGCGCCGACAGGTACAGCTTGTCGTCCTGCAGCAGTCGGTACGTCGCCTCGGCCATGTACTGATTCACTTCGCGTACGGGGTTGGTGTTGGGCGCCGCGCGTCCCTTGGCCTTCTCCACCATGCCGAACAGCTCCAGCCCGCGCAACTTCACGAACGGGTTGATCATGTACGAACTCGACTTGTCGCTGAAGCCCGGGTTGATGTTGCCCGAGTACTGCTGGGCCGACTCCGTGGCCTGGTAGTTCTCCATCACGAAATAGTACCGCGCGCCTGCGCGATCGCCTGCGTACAGGGTATTGCTGATCGCACTGCCCTGATTGCGCCACGAACCGGTGAGGCGCACACGCACGTCCTCGTTGAGCTCCCGGTCAAAGCCTAGCTTGGCCATCACGGCAGGCGAACGGTCCGCTGGCCGCGTGATGTTGCCGCGGATCTCGCCGTTGGTCAGGGCGAATACACCAAGCAGACCTTTGTGCTGCACGATGGCTTCCGCGCCCACTTCGGTGGTGAAGGCATCGAGAATGGCGTTGCCCACCAGCGGATTGTACAGCGCCTGGCCGTTGTCCGACCGCTTGAAGTGAAAGTCACCATAGTTCACCTCGAAGTGACCTATCTTCACCGTGGTGTACTTCATGATCGTGTTGAGCAAGCCAATATCGATGGGCGACTCGTCGATCTGAATGAAACCGTCCTTCACCCAGGTCTCATTGTGATGGCGCGCCGACAGGTAACTCGTGAGCTGAATGCGCACACCGCGCGCCAGTTGCGCATGCATGTACAGATTGGCGGTGGCGTTGTTGAAGCCGTTGCTGATCGCCATCAACCGGTTCTTGTTCGCGGCCGATGGCGTGCCCGCGTTGCCTGGCACAGCCGGCACGGCCGCCTGAAACACCGAGTCCGCAGTGTTCTGGTGCGTGAGTCCCTGAAACTGCTGCGCAAACGCCGCACCGAACTGCATCGCGAACCCATTGTACTCGGCGCCCGCCACCTTGGGCGTCTCGAACATGTTGATGCCGCGCTGGTCCTGCGGACGCAGATACTGAATGGTGAGTTTGCGCTGCGAGGACTTCGATGTATCCGCCGGTGGTGTGGCGGTCTGTGCGCCAAGAGGCGAGAGCGCGACGCTCATCACCGCGGCGAGAAAGAAACGTGAACGGGTCATGATCAGATACCGGGAATCGAAGGGAACTCGATTGATGGAGAGGGGAAACGACCGGAACTCACTGTTGCAGGAGGAGATCGAAGTTCACGGTGACGGTCTCACCGACCTTGAGCGTGCCGAGCATGAGCGTGGGTGGCTTGATGCCCCATTCCTTCATGTTGAGCGGCACCTTGCCGGTGACCCGAAGCCCGCCATCCGCCGGCGCGAACTGCACGGGTACAGCGATTGGCTTGTCCTCGCCCGCCATACGCAGCGAACCACGCAGCGAGCCATTCACCGTGGATGCCTTGGTCAGGTCGTAACCTTCGAGCGCGAAGCGGATGGTCGGATTGTCGGTGGCCTTGAGCGCCTTGCGCATGTGCTCGTTCATCGTGCCGTTCTTGCACTCGAGCTTTGCGACGGGAAAGTCCAGCGACACCGAACCTTCCACCTTGCGGCCTTCCAGTACCGCAGCCGACACCGCCGTCTCCGATGCGTTGATTGCCGCGTCGATGCGGTCGGCCGTGCAGCTCCACGAGCGCACCGTGGACGTGCCCTCGAACCACAGCCGGCTGCCTTCGCGCAGCGTGAGGGGATTCACCGCATTGGGCGTGGCCGCGATCAGCATCAGTGCGCCGGACGCCACGAGCAGGACAGGATTGAAGGACCGCATGGTGCCATCTCCAGTGTCTATCGAGAAAGAGGCAGGTCAGCCGCCTCTGGAGATGAGATTCGCCATTGTCATGCGAAAATCCGGTCAGGCGGAACTGGAAGTTTCGTGAGGCTCCAGCCCGCAACGTCGTCAGGGGTTTGCTGACTCCGTGCACACGCCCGTGCCGGTATCCCCGGGTGCCCCACCGGGCGCAGCACGGGAAATCAGCGACAGCGTGGTCGTGCCGACGATGGGCATGCGACTCACGATGCGCACCGGGAGGCGACACGCTGAGAGGTCGATGTTCACCTTGATCAATCCGATCCCCTTGTAGTGCTTCGGGTCGCGCACGTGCATGACCACCATGCGCGTGGCGAAGGTGCCCATCGCGGTCTGCACGACTTCCTGCCCTCCCACACTCACCAGGGTGGGATTGCGCGCCGCATCGTAGTGACGTGTGAGGTTGAACGTGCCTTCGCGGTCCAGTGGCAGTGTGCGCAGGAAGTAGAGAAACGACAGCTCGTCGAGTGGCTGCTCCGACGCCAGCGGATTGTCGCGACCGTCCACACCACGCCACACACCGGCTGCGGCATCGATTTCCACGCGTTCGGTACCGCTGCCCAGTGGGCTGCGCTCGATCTTCTCAAAGCGCCGTGTGGCGAGGTGCGCGGCATCCACCCACGACGTACTGCGATCGCTGGCCCGTACAAAGGCACGCCGTGCGTGCATTTCGGAGACGAGGCGCCAGACCGTCACCCCCTGTTCGATGAGCGGGCCTTCGACGCGCATCTGCCCACGCCCGATGTTTCCGCCCAGCGACACATGCACCTGATAGTCGAGCACTTCGCCGACCACGAATGGCATGCGTACGGGCATGGAATCTGGTGTCGCTGCCTGCGCGTGCACGTCGGACGCGACGCCGACGTTCACGCCCAGCGTCAGTGCGATGCCACGCGCGCACCAGAACCTTCTTGTAATGCCCATGGTCCTGAGGCTCGCCACGCGAGGCGCTTCAGGACAGCAGGTGAATTCCGCTTGTGCTGTGCGGATTCCCCCGACAACCGCCGACTACGCGCCGAGGCTATCGACCGATGCTATCCGCCGCCGGCAGACGGAAGTGCGCGCGCAGCAGGTCGCGCATGCCATTGGCCACGTCGTCTTCCAGTGCAAACAGATTCCCGCGCTCGCCCTCCACGCGGTCGGCATACAGCGTGAACCCATCGGCCGCATTGACCAGACGCACGGACAGGCGCACCCGATTGCCCTCCACTTCCACGACACCTTCCACCAGCGTCTGCACGGGCATGCGCGCGGTGTCGCCGGCTGCGATGCGGCGCTGCAGCGACTCGGCCGCTGAACGTGAACTCACGCGCAACCCGCGTTCCCGGGCGAGAGCATCGGTGATCGCGTCGGCAATCGCCGTGGCCGTGAAGCTCTGCGTACTGTCGCCGCTGAGATATACAAACGGCAGAACCGCCACTGATGGAGCGGTGTCGGCGGTGGCCATCAAAGACCCGCCGCTGGCTGCGGCCACCCCGCTGGACGAAGCACCATCGGCGGCTTCGCGGCTGCCATCACGAAAGCCCGACCACCACACCGCCGTGAGCACGGCAAGCACCGCAACCGCGCCGCCAGCCCACGTCCACAGCACCCGACGCGACCCACGCGTCGAACGTTGGCCGCCCGTAAGCGCCCGAAGCGCCTCCACTGCGCCGCTGCCTTCGCCCACCGGCGTGAAGCTGCCGCTCATCACCTGCGGATCGTCGAGCGCCGTCACCAGCGCTGCAGCGTTCTCAGGACGCGCGGCCGGATCTTTCTCGAGGCACTGCATCACCAGCGCCGACAATGCCGGCGGCAGGTCGGCGCGCCGTTCCTCGATGGGAACCGGGAGCTCGGTAATGTGCGCGGCCATCACCTGTTGCGGCGAACGCCCCGTGAACGGCGGCGTTCCGATGAGCATCTCGTAGGCCAGCACGCCCACCGCATAGATGTCCATCGGGAATGATGCCTGCGGATCGGCCGCCACCTGCTCGGGGGCCATATACGCGGGCGTGCCCAGCGACACGCCGGCCGTGGTCGTGGAACCGGAGTGGTTGCTGCCGATCATGCGCGCATCGTGTTCATGGCGCGCAATCGCGAACGCCTTGCTCACGCCAAAGTCCGCCACCACCGCCGCGTCGTTGGCGAGCAACACGTTGTCCGGCTTGATGTCGCGGTGCACCACCTTGCGGGCATGCGCCACCGCGAGTGCGCGTGCGACATCACGCAGAATGCGCACCGTCTCCACCACGGTGAGCGTGCCTCTTTGCAATCGCGACCGCAGCGATTCCCCTTCCACGAACGGCATCAGGAAGTAGGGCACGCCATCGAGTTCGCCCGTATCGAGCACCGGCACGATCAGCGGGTGCTGCAGCGCCGCCGCGGTGAGAATCTCCCGGCGGAATCGCTGCGCATTCACGCCTGCCCCGAGCTCGGGGCGCAGCAGCTTCACCACGACCCGCCGATCGAGGCGTCGGTCGAAGGCCACGAACACACGCGACATCCCGCCGCCGCCGAGCTCGCGCTCGATGACGAAGTCGTCACCAAGGTGACGCTGCAGGGTTTCGGTCAGCTGGACCACGTGGGCTGGGCGATGCAAACGGTGAACGAACGACAGAGGCCGACGGCCACCCAAGCGATGTCATGGGTGACGAGGCTCACGCTGTCGAACAGTTGGACACCCCGGAGGCCCTATTTCGTTTCGTCCGCCCTACGCGTGGGCCGAATGGTCCGCGCAGGAGGCGCCAAAACAACAGAGCCCGCCACGACGACCTGTCGGAGCGGGCTCAGCACTTCTGGACCACCAGAATCAGGGACGAGCCGGACCCATGATATTGCGGGCATACAGCGCGATGAAGATCGCGATGAAGGCAATCTGGCCGATCGGGCCCACAGCAAGAATCACACTGAAGATCCCCGACATGAGCATCATGGGGATCTTGATGATCGGCAGGAGCCAATCGGCGTTCACGGGGTGACTGAAAAACGGCATCGGGTGGCCTCGATTGGGGTCAGGCGGAATAGACTAGCGGCGTAGCGCGTCCCGGGCAATCACCCCGAAGTCCTCGGCGCCGAGGCCCTGAGCGATCACCTCGTCCATCCGCGCGGCGATGGACGGCAGCGCCGCCAGCGGGCGCGCTCCGGCCGTCTCCAGCATGAGACGAACGTCCTTGCGGGCCATCACCAGCTCGAAGCTCGCGGCGAAATCCCCTTCCGACATCTTTTTCCCGCGATTCTGCAGCATCGACCCGGGATTGAAGAATTCGAGCAGCTTGAGGGCATCCGGCGCTTCCACCCCCGTGCCGGCCGCGATCGTAAACACGTCCGACACCAGCGCGCCCAGTCCGATGATGAAGGCGTTGCCCATCAGCTTGTAGGCGGCCGCCAGGTCGGTGCGTTCACCCCAGTACACCACCCGCTGCGCCTGCTGTTCGAGCGCAGGCCGCACCGATTCAAACAGCGCCTTGGGCCCGGACGCCATGATGATGCCCTGTGCCTGGCGGGCCGCCGCCGGTCCGATGAACACCGGGCAATGCAGATAGGACACACCCTCCGCTGCAAGGCGGGCTGCCCGCTGCGCGGTGAGTTCGGGCTGCGTGGTGGTGTGGTCCACGATGATGGTGCCGGCAGCCAGTCCGGGCCGCAGCGCCGCAATCACCTCGTCGACGACAGCGTCGTCTTTGAGTACCAGGTGCACCCGATCCACGCCTCGAACGGCGTCGGCGGGCGTTGAAGCGACGGTGGCGCCGAATGCCGTGAGTGCGGCGGCCTTCGCCGGCGTGCGGTTCCAGACCGTGACGGAGTCGCCGCGACCGAGCGCGGCTTCGATAAAGCCGGAGCCGAGCAGCCCCGTGCCGAGATACGCGATGGTGGCCATGCTTGTAACCTAGTCCTTGTGCGGGCGGCGGCGACCGAAGCGCCACCGGCGCCGCGCTGACTGCCGGTGTCCGACCAGCATGGCCGGCAGAAAGAACATGGCGCCGATGGTCCCGGCCACCGTACCACCGGCCGTGGCCAGAGCGATCGCCCCGAAGAGGGTGTCGGACCCGGCTCCGACCGATAGCGGAATCAGGGAAGCGAGCGCGGCGAAGGTCACCATGACGATCATGCCGGAGCGGTCGAGCGCAGCGCGCAGCACCTGCCCGGCATGCAGGGATCCCGTTCGCTGGCGCTGTTCGAGCGCCGCATCCACGAGCAGGATGGACTGATTCACCGCCAGACCCACCACCAGAATCACGCCCACCGCAGCTTCGCGCGTGAATGCCGTGTCGGTCATCCAGAACGCAGCCACCACACCAGCGAGCGCGAGTGGCAGTGACAGAAACACCTGGGCCGCCCCCCACACCGAGTCGAACACGAGCGCGACCGCAAGCACCACCAGCGCCACGCCAATGCCGAAGACGAGCCAGAGCCCGCGCACACTTTCGTCCTGCGTGAAGCCTGATCCGCTACTCTGGTCGATGATGGCGTAGCCCGGGGGCGCCGTCAGCGATTTCACGAAGGCGGTGTGTGTGCGGTTTGCCAGCCGCGGTGGTCCGCGAAAGTCGTAGTTCGCCTGGCGCACGTACTGCTGGTCTTCGCGCACCACCGTCGACAGCGCCTCCTGTTCGGCCACCACCGACACATCACCGATGCGCACCGGCGCCCCGGAAGATGTTGGCAGCCGTGCGTCCTGCAGCTCAGCGAGCGACCGATCGCGGGCACCGGCGGCCTTGAGCGTCACCGGAAGCTCCTCACCCCCGATCACCACCCGTTGTGCGCCCACCGGTCCACGCACCTCGCGGGCAACGGCATTGGTGAATGCCTCCGCCGACACACCATACCGCCGCAGCGCGTGACGATCTGGTTCCAGCGTCACCTGGAAACTCTGCTCGATACGCCCCCAGCCTCCACTCGTGATGCGCACATCACGCACACGCGGGATACGCTCCAGGCGGGCCTTGAGATCGTTCGCCACCTCCGACACACCATCGTACGCGAACCCTCGCACCTGGATGCGGAAGTTGGAGAAGCTGCCCCCTCCTCCACCGCTGGAGAACGCGGGCCCCTCTCCAATGACGGAGATGTTGGCGCCACCCACCAACACCGCGCGCTGCGTGAGTTGCTCCTGCATGATGAGCGGCGCAGAAGTCCAGCCGCCCGCGCGCGTGAACAACACGCGCATCGAAGCGCTGATCGGTGTGCGGGACTCGGAACGCACCTGTTCCACTTCCGGTGCGCTCGTGGCGATCGTCTCGAAGTCCCGCATCGCCTGATCGAGCGTGGCGGGGTCGGAGCCGCGGGGGAAACTGATCGTCACGGCCAGTGTGGTGCGTTGTCCGCCAAACCAGTTGAAAGATGAACGCGGCACCTTCTCGATGAACGCCCACGTCATCACCGCCAGCACCGCCACACCGGCAGTCAGTGTGAGCCATCGCCAGCGCAGCAGTCCCCGCACCACCCATCTGTACGCGCGCGTGGCCCACATCCATTGCGCACGGCGTGCGGTTTGCCCTCGAGCCATCGTGGGCACCACGCACAAGGAGGTAAACACGCTCCACACCAGCGCCACGACGAACGCCAGCGCAAACGGAACGAACGCGGCCCGGGCATTGCCCTGCAGGTAGAGAAACGGAAACAGCACCACCGCGGTGGTGAGCGTGCCGCCCAACACCGCAGGCGCAATGCGTTGGGTGGCTCCGGCCCGCCCATCCGGTGTGTCCGGGGCGAGCGTCAATCGCTCCACGACGATCACCGCATTCTGCACCAGCACGCCGACCCCCATCCCCATGCCAGCCAATGTGAGCAGGTTGGCCGGAATGCCGAAGATGAACAGCGTGAGGGCTGTGGCAGTCAGTGCCACAGCGGTGGTGCCCATGACCACCGCTGCAGCACGGGCGTTGCGCAACAGGAGCAACAGCACCAGCAGAACACACACGAAGGCAATCGCTCCACGACGCGCGAGATCACGCAGGTCACGCGCCAGATCCACGCTCTCGTCATTGGCGACCTGCAAACGCACGCCCGTCGGGAGCGACGACTGTAGTTCTGCCACCGCCGCCCGCAGTGCTGCCGCCGTCCGAATGGCATCGGCCCCCGGGCTGCGCGTCACATCGAGCGCCACCGCCGGCTCGCCATCGATGCGAAAGAAACGCCCACGCGAATCCTCCTCGGCCCGGATCGACGCCAGCTGGCCCAGGGGGAACACCCGGCCTCCCGGTGCAACGATTGGCAACTGGGCCAGTTCGTCGAGCGTGCCCGGTTCATCACGCAGCACGACCGCCTGCACCGTCTCGTTGACGGAACCCACATTCCGGGTGACACTGCCCAGCGATTGCACGAGGCGCGCGCTGCCGAGCGCATCGCGCAGGCTCGCTGGGGAGATTGTCAGTTGGCGAAGACGCGAGGCGTCGTAGGTGACTGCGATGCCGAGGTCCGATCCTCCGCGCACCGCCACACCAGACACTCCGGGAACACCGGCCAGCTTCGGGCTGACCTGTTCGTTCAGCAGTCGTTGCAGGGTTCCCGGTGTGTAGGGACCGAACACCAGCAAAGAGAGCAACGGGAGCTCTTCGAATCCTTCGGGCACATGGTTCGAGACCGACGGTGGACTCACACCAGGCGGGAACTCTGTGCGCAGCAGGTCCAGCCGTTCGAGAATCGCGAGTCGTGTCATCTGTACATCGGCGCGTTCTTCGAGACTGACCGTGAGTGCGGCGACGCCATCGCTGCTCACGCTGGAGATGCGCTTCACACCACGCACGCCCTGTACCGCCGCTTCCATGGGCGCCGTGAGATAGGCTTCAATCACTTCGGGCGCGACACCGGGCCATACGGCGTTCACGGACAATCGTGGCAACTCGACGGTGGTGCGCGTGGCAAGCGGAAGGCGCATGAACGCCAGGGCGCCCGCCAACAGCAGCGCCACACACATCGCCCACACCACGGCAGGCCGCGATGTCGCAAAGCGAATCACGCCAACGGTCCCGCGCCGGTCCGGACAGCCACGCGTCGTACGGCCCGTTCCTCACGACGCCCTTCCAGTACCGCGTAGGCCGTGGGTAGCAGGAAAAACGTCACGAGCAGCGCGCTGATGCTGCCACCGATGATGCCCGCCGCGAGAGGCTGGTACAACGCCCCACCGGAGCCCCATCCGAACACCAAGGGCAACACGCCGGTGACGGTCGTGATGCTGGTCATCGCGATCGCCCGCAAGCGCCGTGCACCGCCCTCGAGGATGGCGTCGTGCAAGGGCATGCCCTGCTCCCGCAATGCACGAATGGTGTCGAGCTTCACGACGGCTTCGTTGTCGGCCATGCCGATCATCACCACGATGCCGATGAGACTGACGGCATTGAGCGACTGTCCGGTGAGCCAGAGAAACACGATGGCGCCGGCACCCGCCAATGGCACCGTGCACATCACCACCAGCGGGATGGTGAAGGACGCAAACTCGCCAGCCAGCACCAGGAACATCAGCGCCGCCGCGAGCACGGCCACCAACGTCAGCTCCTGCTCCGTGCGCTGCCGTTCCGCATCGGCGCCTGCCACCGTCCAGCGCACACTGCCGGGCCAGCGCATGGACTCCATGCGTGCCACGACATCGTCTGTGGCGCGGGCGGTGCCACCTTCTTCCACCAGCCCTTCCACGATGGACACCGGTCGCTGTCCAATGCGTACCACCTCCACCGGCGCGCGCATCTCCCGCACCTGCACCAACGGCCCGAGCGGCGTCCCGCCGACGCTCGTGCGCAGTGCCATCTCCAGGTCTTCGTTGGCCAGCCCCGCATAGCGCACCATGATGGGCGTGCGACGGTCGGTTTCGCGCAACTCGCTCGCCGCGACACCACCCAACGCACCAGCCAGTGCTCCCGACACCTGCTGCGGCGAAAGGTTGCGCTCCGCCAACCGGTGGCGCTCGAGCGAGATCTCCACCACCGGCTGCGTGGCCGCATAGGCGTCCCGGATATCGGTGAGCGCAGATATGCCCTTGAGATGCGCGCGCACCGAGTCGGCCCATTGCTGCGCTTCCGTTGGAGAGGCCGCCGAGAGCTCCACACGCACCAATCGCCCTTCGCGTCCGATGAGCGAACCAAACTCGGACTGCCCCGCGAGGTCGATGGCCAACGCGCCGTTCGCGAGGTCGGGCAATGCCCGCCGCAGCGCCTGCGCAAAATCTGCAGCCGGACGTCCGTCGGGCACACGCACGATCAACTGGGCCGTGGCGCTCGAGCCGGGATCTGCGCCTGCCAACATCTCTTCATCCGTTGCCTTGCCGACACGCGCGTACACATCGCGCGCGCCCAGCGTGCGAGCCGCCGCTTCGACCCGTGCCACCTGCCCTGTCGTCGCGTCCAGACTCGTACCCGGTGGCAATGCGAGGTCCGCGACAATGACGCCCTCGTCGACGCGCGGGAGAATCTCCTTGGGCAAACGCATGATGAGCACGACCGTGATCGCCAGCGCGCCAAGCGCCATGCCAAATACCGCCCGGGGATGCTGCAGCGACCAGCGCATGCCGTGTTCATAGCGCGACGACAGCCACGCTCCCCACGCATCGAGTCGTTGTCCCAGTGGTGAAGGCCGGCTGGGGGCGAGCACCGATTGAGAGGCTCCCGCACGACGGCGCCCGACGATCATCACCGGCATGAGCGTGAGCGACAACAGCAGGCTGGCCGCCACGGTCGTCACGACACTCAGTGAGAGGTCGCGAAACAGCGCCGCGGCCAGTCCGCGCACAAAGATGATTGGTCCGAACACCAGCACCGTGGTGAGCGTGCCGGCAAACAGCGGCGCGGCCACTTCATTGGTGCCGGTGACCGCAGCCTCCAGCAGTCCCATGCCTTCGGTGCGCCGGCGTCCCACCGATTCGGCAACAACAATGGCCGTGTCCACCAGGAGGCCCGTGCCGAGTGCGAGCCCACCCAGCGACAGCACATTGATGGACACGCCCAGCGCCTGCAGCACCACCAGGGCCATCAGCACCGACAGGGGCACCGTGAGCCCGATGGCCAGCGACATGCGCCAGTCGCGCAGAAAGAGCAGAATGACCAACAGCGACAACAGGCCGCCAGCGACGATCTCCTGCCCAAGATTGGACAGTGCGTCGGTGACAAAATCAGCCTGCGCGGCAACCACCGTGATGCCCAGCGCCGGAAACTCCCGGCGCAGCTGCTCCACCGATTCCATCATCCGGCTCGTCACCGCGACGGTGTTGGAGCCCGCGTCCTTGTAGACCACGAGGCCCACCGCGTCCACGCCATCCAGCCGCGTGCGCGTCTCCGGTTCGGCCAACCCGAGCGATACCGTGCCCACATCGCGCAATGTGAGATGACTGCCCAACGGACCGATGGGTGTATCGAGCAGCTCATCCGGTGACCGGAACTCCGTCAGCGACCTGACCGAGAAGCGGAACTGTCCGCGCCGGATCGTGCCGCCCGCCCCCGTCACGTTCTGCGCACGAATGGCGGCTGCGACATCCTCTGGTGTGAGATTGAGCGCGCGCAGTCGATCCGGATCAAGCGTGACCCGCACCTCATCGGCGGGCGCACCGACCACCGCAACGCTGGCCACACCGGCGATCTGCTCCAGCCGTCTAGCGTGCACATCGGCGGCGGTTCGTGCGAGACTGCGCAACTCCACGCCACGAACCGCGAGCACCGCAATGGGCCGCTCCCCCGGATCACTGGTCAGCAGAGTGGGGCGTTCAGCACTTGCCGGCAGTTGGCCCCGCGCCGCATCGAGACGCTCGCGCACGGTCAGCACCGTGCCACGCATGTCAGTGCCCCAGGCAAATCGCGCCGTGGTGGTGGCGGTACCGTTCCGGCTCACGCTGCGCAGCTCGACCAATCTTGGTGTCGCGGCGATCGCCGCCTCCACCGGTTCGGCGACAAAACGCGACACCTCCGGTGCAGCGGCGCTGGCATACGTGGTGCGAATGGTGAGCACCGGCAGCGACACATCGGGCAACAGCGAGACCGGCAATCGCGTGAGCGACACCGATCCGAGCAGCAGGACGGCCAGAATGGCCGCCACCGTGGCGACCGGACGGCGGACGGCAGAGGCCGCGAGACTCACGACGTCAGTTCCGCGACGCGCCGGGCTTCACCACGCGTACCGGCGCATCGTGGGTGAGCGTGAGGTGCCCATCCACGATCACCT
Source organism: Gemmatimonas sp. (assembly GCF_036405635.1). Classification (GTDB taxonomy): domain Bacteria; phylum Gemmatimonadota; class Gemmatimonadetes; order Gemmatimonadales; family Gemmatimonadaceae; genus Gemmatimonas. The sequence continues at coordinate 22,994 of NZ_DASWXE010000198.1, forward strand.
GATCTCCCGCACGTATCGGGATCTCTCCACTACCGGAGTCCGGCAGGACTTCGGTTTCGCGTCCGTTGCTGCGACCGGGCAGGATGTAGGTCCACTGCGCTCGGCCATCCCGCACGACAAACACCAGCGGACGACCATCGCGCTCGATCACGGCGCGCGCCGGCACGAGACGTCGTCCAGTCAGCCGGTTGGCTTCGAGCGATACATCCGCGTACATGCCGGGACGCAATCGCCCGTCACCGGGCACGCGCACAACCGCACGGCCCGCCCGTGTGACGGAATCGACCAAGGGCAACACGGCATCGATGCGTCCCTGCAAGGTGCGCCCCGGTGCGCCGGCACTCGAGACCGTCGCTTCTCCTCCCACCCGAATGAATGACAGGTCGTGCTCCAACACCTGCGCATCGATCCGCAAATGCTGCAGATCGACAATCGTGAGCAACGCCTGTCCGGCCGACAGCTTCTCACCCACCGACACATCGATCAGGTCGACCGTTCCGGTGACCGGACTGCGAATGACGGATCGTTCCTGTTCGTATCGCGCGCGCTCGAGCTGCAAACGCGCACCCGACAGCCCCGCCTTGTTCATCAGCGCCCGTCGTTGCTCCGGCGTCGGGCCGCGCCCGGTCACCAGTGACTCGGGTACATACGATTCGAGAAAGCGCTGTTCGGCCTCATCCGATCGCGCCTGTGCTTCACGCACCGCCAACTCGAATGGGTATGCATCGAGTCGCATCACTTCCTGGCCCTGCTTCACCGCCTGTCCAGGGCGAACCAGTAGTGTGGCCACCGTGCCCTCGACCGACGCCTTGAGCTTCACAACCGCGTCGGAGCGCACCTGCCCGATCGTGGAGATCCGGAGCACGAGATCGCCGCTCCGTGCATCGTCCGCGACGACCGGCAGTGCGATCGAGGGTCGCGAGGCATCATCGGCAATCGCCGCGGCCGAATCCGCATCGCTTGACCCTGCGGAAGTGTCAGCATCAGCTCCGGCGGCTTTGCCACAGGCCGTCAGCAGCAGCGCACAGAGGAGGAAGGCAGGATACGGCGTCGGAATTGGCATTGGCGCAGAGAAGTCGTCAAAGACGCCCTCCCCATGGCAATGTGCGCCAGGGAGGTGACAATACTGCGCTACGTTACGACCCGGATCAGGGCTCCGCGATACTTCGCGCCCTCGACACCGGACTTTTTGGCATTCTTAATCAGCTTCTAACCATTGAGCACGGCCTGTGACGGCTCGTGGTTACCAGGATAGCCCGTCGAGCGCCGTCAGGTACTGAATGCGCCGCAGCTGATCCTGCAGCTTGTGCCGGTCTTCCTGAACACTCATGACTGTGGACATGTGGCTGACACTATTCCATACGAACACCCCCGGCGTGACATCGAGTCCGATCCGGCGGAGTGACGCATCATCGATAGTCCGAAGGAATCGTACGGGCTGTGTGCCAAAGATCTCCCGGACACGCACGGAGTCCGCACGCGTGATCTCAGCACCGCTCACCATCACGACGGCGGAAATCGGTAACACCCGTTGCACGAGTCGCAGGTCGGCGAGGCGCCGCATCGGGTCACCCGGACGGATGATGAGAGCCACACCGGATGGTGCGGAGGTGCGCAGGTCGGTCCACGGCGCACCGTCATCGTCACCGCCGCTGTGTAGCGTCAGCACCAATGCGGCTGCGAGAACCACCAGTGCGACGGCGACCCGGCGTAAGTCCATGCCGCGCAGTTTCCGGAGCGCCCGGAAACGAGTCAAGTAGCGCTCGCTTCCACGTGCAAAGCCGTTGCCCACAGTTACCGGTATTTTCCCACCATTACCGGTTGCCTACCTCAGCGCCGCACCATGTTGTCTGTGGTGGGTGTTTGCCCATCCATGCGCTCGCACTTTCGCAATCCCTCGTCGGAGGCCTTCATGGCGTTCATTGCATTGGCAGTATTGCCACTCTTTCGATCACCTCATGCGTAAGCCACTGTCTCCGTTGCAGGCCTTCGCGGCCGATGCGCAGGGCGCCAATTCACGCGGCGTCCCTGTCGACCACCAGTTGCTGCCGTGGCTGTCCGTCGCCCAGGCAGCTGACGCGTTGTCGAGCGCACCGCGCTGGCGCCTGCATCAGGACATGCCGCACATCGAGTCGTTGCTACCGGAGTACCGGGGGCGTCGCCCGACGCTCACACACGATGCGCAGCCCGCTCCGACCGATTCGCTCGATCAGTTGTACGAGCGATTCCGTTCTGCGGCGGAAGACATGGAACTCGCAGGGTGTTTCGAACTCGCCTTCACCACGGTGTCGGCAGTCTGCCGCTTGGCGATCGACTCTGGTTACGCCGCACTGGCGTTGGCCACGGTGCATCTCGGTCGTGTTGCGCGACAGATGAACGATTACGACAGCGCCGAGCAGTGTTACGAATCGGCGGTGGAACGAACGATCCATGAGCGCGACGGACCCCTCGCAGCACGAGGGTACATTGGTCAGGCACTGATCCACGACATGCGAGGCAATCGACCCGCCGCCGAACGATTATACCGGAAGGCTTTACGCGCCGCGGTGTTCGGCGGCGGGGCCTACGTGCATGCGTGCCAGGGCTTGATGACGCTCGCTATCAGCGACAACAAACTGGCCGACGCGCTACTGTTCGGCTGGAAACTGTATGACGCCAGTGAGCATGATGCCGAAACGCGCGCGGAAGCTCTCACCGATCTTTCGGTCGTGGCGCTGCGTGCGGGATTTTTTGAGCCTGCCAAGCTCGGCTTTGCACAAGTCATCAACATGCGACCCGCTCCGCGCGCCCTGCTCATGGCGCTCGGCGGTGCCGTTCGTGCAGCTGCAAAATTGGACGCTCCAGGCGAAGTCGTGCAGTTGGCCCAGGCGATCGATGCAGAAATTGCCCGTGCCAATCAGCCGCATGACGCCGCTCAGGTCCTGATGTACCTTGCGGAAGCACACTGGCAGATCGGAGAGCGCGTGGCAGCGCGTGAGGCACTCGAACGTGCCCGCACACTCGCCACCACGTATCGCTATCACGAGTACGAATTCCGGGTAGATGCTATGGAGCGGGATTGGGCAGCGTCGCCCACCCTGCAGCCGACGTTTGGCGAAGCGCCCGTGCCGTTTTCACGGCCGAGTGCATCGATGCGAACTTCTATCGCCAGACTGACCGCGCTCCGTTAGGCATGACCCGCGCTCGCCGTCATCCCCAGGGCTTCACGTCAAAAGCGCTCGAGTCCGAACCACTGCCACCACCATTGGGATCATCAGCGGCCGTGGGCAGGCTGCAGGCAGCAACCAGGGGAGTAATCGTGACAGCGGCGAGCAGCAGCAGGCGACGTGCGATGGTCATCGGAAAGCACTCCAGAAAAGGTGTGCCCTTAGATGTCATCGCACGTTCACCCGCGCCGTGCTGGCATGGGAAATCATCGGTTCCCGTGGGAAACCGATTTTGACCAGCACGGAAACGGGGGGAGCCGCTACGCGAACGCCCCTGCAGATCGCCTGGATACCCGGGCGCTCGGCAGCGCAGGCCAGGGCCCAACGGATCGCCCCTGCCGGATATCGGGTCGTGCCATTCGACGATGTGCCAACGCTGTTGGCCGCCGTCGCCTCAGGCAGTGTATCACTTACCGTCGCAGAAGCCGGTGGCCCGCATCACACTGCCGGCGTTCGGGCGGTCTTGCAGTTACGGGAAGCCTTCCCTGCACACGCCCTCGTGGCGTGGTGCGATCTGCGCCGAATCGACACGGCTCAGCTATTGGAGCTCGCCCGTGCCGGGATTCAGGACATCGTCCGCGAAGAACAGGACGAACTGCCCCACATCTTTTCCCGCATTCTCGCCACCGCGCGTCAGCGCAGCGTCGCGTCGCAGATCGTGACGATGCTCGAAGACCTCGTACCGCGGCGCATCCGGCCCATGCTGGAACACGGCCTCGAACACGCGGGCGAACACATCGATCGCGACGAGTTTGCCGCCGTGTTCGGCATGACCCGTCGCACACTCCACAACCGATTCCTGCGCGCGGGATTGCCCTCTCCGAGGCCATTCCTGACCTGGTGTCGGCTGCTGGTCGCCAGCGCCCTGCTCGAGCAGCCGGGGCATACGCTCGATTCGGTCGCGGGCGTGCTCGATTTTCCTGATGGCGGCTCCCTGGGCCAGTATCTGCGGCGCTATACCGGCCGCAACGTCACGCAGCTGCGTGATGGAGGAATTCTCCGCACCACTGTCGATGCGCTGCGCGCGCAGCTCGCCGAGTTGGCCGAGGCGCTGCGAACCGGTACGGCGGCCCCCGACGACCCGACTCCCGACGCTCCACGTTCCTTGCCCCTGCCCGGCGTCCGCGGTTAGCTTGGTCGGTCTGGCGAGGATCGGGTGTCACCTGAGCCCGTCAGGCGGAGTACAGTGGGGCTCTCATGGCTCACGGTGCCGCATTGCGCGCGTAGCTCAGTTGGATAGAGCGTCTGCCTCCGGAGCAGAAGGTCGCAGGTTCGAGTCCTGCCGCGCGCATGGCCCGTCCCCCCCGGGGGTCGGCCTTGTGGGATGCGCCGCCAGAGGCAGAATGCCCTCTGGAGCCGGCCTTCGATCCCTCTCGTTCCCTAGCCACGTGCACGTCGCCGAGCTGAAGCGAAAGTCGGTCCCTGAACTGCTGGCGCTCGCTGAGTCCCTGCAGATCACCAGCGTCAACGGCCTTCGCAAGCAGGAACTCATCTTCCGTATCGAGCAAGCCCTGCTCGACGCGGAAACGACGCTCTATGGCGAGGGCGTCCTTGAAGTGCTCCCCGAAGGTTACGGCTTTCTCCGGGCACAGGACTTCAATTATCTGCACGGCCCCGACGACATCTACGTCTCCCCCTCCCAGGTAAAGCGCTTCGACCTCCGTACCGGTGACACGGTCATGGGGGAAGTCCGCCCGCCCAAGGAATGGGAACGCTATCTCGCGCTCCTCAAGGTGGAGCGCATCAACGGTGGTGACCCCGAGCAGTCCAAATTGCGCAGCGCCTTCGACAACCTGACCGCCAAGTATCCTGACGAGCGCATTCGCCTCGAACGGAAGAACGGGGAGCTTTCGACCCGTGTCTGCGATATCATCGCACCACTCGGCAAGGGCCAGCGCGCCCTGATCGTCGCCCCTCCCAAGGGCGGCAAGACCATCCTGCTCCAGCAGCTGGCCAACTCCATCATCGAGAATCATCCCGAGGTCACGCTCATCATCCTGCTGATCGATGAGCGCCCCGAGGAAGTGACCGATATGCAGGCCTCCTGCCCGCAGGCCGAAGTCATCTGCTCCACGTTCGACGAATCGGCCGACCGTCACGTTCAGGTGGCGGAGATGGTGATCGAGAAGTCGAAGCGCCTCGTGGAGTCGGGCAAGGATGTCGTGATCCTGCTCGATTCCATTACGCGTCTCGCCCGCGCTCACAATGCCGTCGCGCCGCAGGGCGGCAAGCTGATGTCCGGCGGTATGGAAGCCACCGCGATGCAGAAGCCCAAGGCGTTCTTTGGTGCCGCCCGCAAGCTCGTCGAGGGCGGATCGCTCACCATCGTCGCCACCGCGCTCATCGAGACCAACTCCCGGATGGACGAGTTGATCTTCGAAGAGTTCAAGGGCACGGGCAACATGGAGCTCGTGCTCGATCGCAAGCTTGCCGAAAAGCGCATCTTCCCGGCCATCGACATCAACAAGTCGGGCACGCGCCGCGAGGAGCTGCTGCTCACGCCGTTCGAACAGCAGCGCACGTTCCTGCTGCGCACCTTCCTGGCTGACATGCCCAGTGATGAAGCGCTGCTCTTCCTGCTCAAGCGCATGGAGCGGGCCGAGAACAATCAGGAGTTCTTCGAACAGATGGCCGAGGCGTAAGCCGCATGGCGACGACCATCGGGCGCCTGCTGGCCGTCGACTGGGGAGACAAGCGCATCGGCCTCGCCGTGTCCGACGAACTGGGCATGCTTGCCTCGCCGGCCGGCATCATTGCGCGGCGCGCCGGCAAGCGTCCGCCCATCGCGGAGCTCATGCGCCAGGCCGAATCGCTCGGCGTAGTGGGATACATCTTCGGGCTCCCGCTCGATCCGGGCGGTGACGAAACCGATCGGTCGCGCGAGGTGCGAGACGTGGCCGGCAAGCTCGCGGCCCGCCAACCCCTGCCCGTGCGACTGGTCGACGAACGGTTCACAACGTCGGCAGCATTGCGCAGCATCCGTGAACAGGGTGGCAGCACGCGTGGCCGTAAAGGTGACGTGGATTCCCTCGCCGCCTGTGTGCTCCTCGAAGGCGTGCTCCGTGCGGCGGGTCAGGGGGTAACAGTGGGGGAGGCGGTCGCAGCGCCTGCTGCTGATGCGGTGGCGGGATCTGCGGACTCCAATACCGAAGGGGACTCGTGATGGCACGTCGCGGAGGCAGGCGATCGGGATTGCGCACAGCCGGTATCATCGGCGCACTCGTCGCATGTGCCGGGGCGTTCCTGCTGTGGCGTGAAGTGGGGGGGGCACCCTCGGTCACCGAACGTCCGGCGCGGGTGGTCATTCCCCGCGGCGCCAGCATGCGCGCGGCCGCGGACTCACTGGCAGCCCACGATGTGGTGGGATCATCGCGCCTGTTCCGCTGGATGGCGGCACTCACGGGCAGCGAGCGCGCGATCAAGCCGGGTACCTACCAGTTTGCCGAACGCTCCGGATACAGCGAAGTGCTCGATGCGCTCGTGACCGGCCGCGGTCTGATGCGCACGGTGGTGATTCCGGAAGGATTCGACCTGCGCGACATCACGCCCTTGTTGGTGAAAACGCTGGGCGTGAGCGAAGACTCCGTCCGCGCGGTGACCACCGACACGGCGTGGCTCCACAAGCTCGACATCCCCACACCCACCCTCGAAGGCTATCTATTTCCGGCCACGTACGCATTTCCCGATGGCACGAGTGCGCGGGAAGCGGTCACGGCCATGCTCGAGCAGTTCGAAGTACAATGGAAGCCTGAGTGGACCGAACAGGCTCGTGCGATGAGCCTGTCGCGCCATGACGTGATGACCATGGCTGCCATCGTCGAAAAGGAGGCGCGCAAGGCGGAGGAACGTCCACTCATCAGCGCGGTGTACTGGAATCGCGTGAAGAAGGGGATGCGATTGCAAGCCGACCCCACCGTGCAATACGCGTTGCCGCAGCATGTGGAGCGCGTGTTGTTTCGCGACCTCGAAGTCGATTCGAAGTACAACACGTACAAATACGCCGGTCTTCCGCCGGGCCCGATTGCCTCGCCAGGCGCAGCATCCATTGCGGCGGCGCTTGCACCAGCCGATGTGCCGTACCTCTACTTCGTGGCCCGGCCTGATGGCAGCCACGAATTCCGCACCACGTTCGACGAGCACACGCGCGCGATCGCCCAGATCCGCGCTGCCCGTCGCGCTGCCGAACGGTCAGGCCGCAACTCCTCTCCCTGATCTGCGGCCCTTTCCGGGCATCTTCGATGCACTCCCCGCCGACCGCGATATCGCTCCTGATCTCGACGTACAACTGGCCGCGCGCCCTCGAGTTGGTCCTGGGTTCGGTGCGGCGCCAGCATGTGCTTCCATACGAGGTGGTGATCGCGGACGATGGCTCGCGCGACGACACGCGGGCGCTGATCGAACGGGAGGCGCGCACGTTTCCGGTGCCCATTCAGCACGTGTGGCATGAAGACACCGGCTTTCGGTTGGCCTCGATTCGCAACAAGGCCATTGCCGCCGCGCGTGGCGACTACATCGTCCAGGTCGATGGCGACATCCTGATGCACCCGGACTTCTTCCGGGGCCACTCCCGCTTCGCCCAACGCGGCAGCTGGGCCCAGGGATCACGCGCGCTGCTTGGCCGCGACTGCACGGGCCGACTGATGAACGGCGAGCGCTGTCAGCTGGGGGTGTTCACGAATGACCTGAGCGGGCGGCCCAATGCATTCTATGCCCCGTGGATCACCCCCTTTGTGCGTGGACCGCGAGATGGCATGAAGCGCATTCGCGGTGCGCACATGGCATTCTGGCGCGACGACCTGCTGCGCGTGAACGGATACGATGAAGAGATCGAAGGCTGGGGGCGTGAAGACAGTGAGTTGGCCACACGCCTGCTCAACGCCGGAGTGCAGAGGCGGAACATCAAGTTCAGCGCCGTCGCCTATCATCTCTGGCATCCGACCGCGAGCACCGACCATGTCGACCGCAATCATGAGCGCCTTGTCCGCACACGCGAGCTGCGCCTGACGCGCGCCGAACGCGGGCTCGACCAGTATCTCTCCACCTCTGCCGTCCCCGTCTCGTGAGTCGTCCCACGCGCCAAGATTCGTCCTCCCGCACACGGGGCCCGCGATCCGCAGGCAGCCGCCCCGCCTCACGCGCCGGCGGGTCAGCTCGTCCGACCGGGCCGGTGATTGGCGGCGATATCGCCGTCGTCAATCGTCGTGGAGCACAGCGCATTCGGTCTGGTCATCCGTGGGTGTTCCGATCCGACCTCGAGCGCGCTCCCGATGTACCGGCAGGATTCGTGCGCGTGGAGGAGTACACGGGCGCGCCATTGGGCTATGCATTGTGGAGCCCCAAGTCGGAGATCTCCCTGCGCCATGTGAGTGCCGATCCTTCGCGCGCGCCGGACGCCGAGTGGTGGCACGAGCAGTTGCGCGTGGCCATTGCGCGCCGCGCGCCGCTGGTCGGCGATGCCAATGCCTATCGTCTGGTGCACGGCGAAGGTGACGGCTTGCCATCACTCGTGGTCGACCGATACGGTGATGCGCTGGTGGTACAGCTGCTCTCCGCAGGCGTCGACGCATGGACCGACACGATCGCGGCGTCACTGCGTGAACTGACGGGATGCACCGGTATTCTCGCGCGCAACGACCCAGCCGCCCGCGACCGTGAAGGACTGCCCCGCGAGGTACGATTGCTTCACGGCGACGTGCCACGGGTGGTGGAAGTGGTGGAGCATGGCGTGCGATACCTCGCCGCGCCCTGGGATGGACAGAAGACCGGCGCATTTCTCGATCAGCGCGAGAACCGCGTGCTGATCGGCAGTCTGGCCCGCGGGCGCGCCCTCGACTGCTTCGCCTATCACGGGTCGTTCGCGTTGCACCTCGCCGGTCGTGCTGACCATGTCACCGCCCTCGACATTTCGGCGCCCGCACTGGCTCGCGTTCACGAACATGCCGAGCGCAACGGTCTGACCAACATCGAGCCGGTGGAAGGTGATGCGTTCGACGTGTTGCGGGGCTGGTACCGGGAGGGGCGTCGCTTCGACACCATCGTGGTGGATCCACCAGCCTTTGCGAAGAATCGCGGCGCCATCGATGGCGCGCTGCGCGGCTACAAAGACATCAACCTGCAAGCGATGCGCCTGCTCGCACCGGGCGGCCTGCTCTTCACGGCATCGTGCAGCTTTCACCTGTCGCGGGGCCTGTTCTTCGGGATGCTTCAGGAAGCCTCAGCCGACAGCGGGCGACGCTTTGCGCTCCGGGCCATTACCGGTCAGCCGCTGGATCATCCGGAGCTGATCACCGTACCCGAAACCGGTTATCTCAAGGGCGCGCTGCTGGAGGCGATGGGATAGCGAGACCGGGTGTGATCGCGCACACACACGTTTTCTGGTCTTGTCGTAGGGTGGAATACACTATCGGTGTCATGGACGTGGACGTCCCTACGACCTTGGCCCCGCTCCCGTGTCGCACATCGTCAAGCATCTCGCCATCGAATCCACCCGCCTCCTGCGCGAACGGCGCGGGATCGGCCGGTACGTGCGCAACGTCCTGCGGGAGCTGACACGCCAGCAACCCCATCTGCGCTTCACCCTGTACGTGCCGCGCACGCGGGACATCGCCGCCATGCGTGACCTGCTCGACGGGTTGCATCATGGTCTGGGTGACTGGGCATCGGTGGAACCCATCAGCGCGTTGGCCTATGCCGATGCCGATGTGGTCTGGCATCCATGGAACCTGATGCTGCATGCGAACCGGCGCACCGCGAATGTCGTCACGATCCACGACATTGCACCGATGCTGCAGCATGACCACCGATGGTGGAAGGTCCTCAAGCGCGCCAAGTATCGTCGGCGATATGCACGCACGATTGCGCGCGCCGATGGTCTCATCACGATTTCGCACTTCACGCGCCAGGAGATCATCGAGCGTTTCCCCGCGCCAGAAGACAAACTGGCGGTGACGTTGCTCGCGGCCGATGATCTCGCTCTGTCGGCGCCGGACGATCGCAGTGTGCTGCAGCGCATCGCTCAGGACGGCGGCTATTTCCTCTCGGTGGGGGGCCAGGAGGCGCGCAAGAATCTGTCGACGTTGTACGACGCGATGGACCGGCTCTGGTCGCGCGGTGTTCGCGTCCCCCTGGTGCAGTGTGGCCCAGGGCTTTCGAGCGAGACGCGGGCCGTGCAGGCGCGTACGCCCTGGTTGCGTCACGTCGGCTATGTCACTGATGCACAACTGGTGACGCTGTATCGTCACGCCACGGCGCTGGTGTTCCCGTCGCGCTACGAAGGATTTGGTCTTCCGGTACTCGAAGCCATGCGAAGCGGCGCGCCGGTGGTGTGTTCATCGGCGAGCTCACTGCCTGAGGTGGCTGGCGCGGCGGCATTGAGTGTGCCGTGGGACGATACCGAAGCACTCGCCGCATCCATGCAGCGTCTCGCCGAGGATTCACGGCTGCAGGACGATCTCCGTGCACGCGGACATGCGCAGGCAGCCACGTTTTCATGGGCACGCACGGCCAGTGAAACATTTGAAGCAATGCAACGCGCCGTCGAGAGACATCGCGTGCATCATGCTCCGCATTCACTGCAGGCCATGGTGCAGCCGTTGCTGCGTGCACTCACTCGTCCGACGCGTGCGCGACCGCTATCGCCGCTGGCATCCGGGACAGCAGTACGTGCTGCGACCAGCCTGCACGAGGCGACGAATCGCTGAACCACAGCGACGACAGGGCCGACCGTCACGTCCGTACACGCGCCAGCGACGGTCGAGCTCTTCATCGTCAGGCGTGTCGCGTTCGAAATAGCGCGCGTCCGGTGCGGTGATGAGCACTGTACGAATGGCATCGCGCAAACGGGTGAGGCGGCGCGTACCCAGCGTATTGGCGACCGCCGCGGGATGAATGCCGGCTTCCCATAGCGCTTCCGATGCATAGATGTTGCCCACGCCGGCCACCACGCGCTGGTCGAGCAGCACCGGTTTGATGGGCCCCCGTCGGCGTGAGATGGCCTCGCGAAATGCCTCCACCGTGAAGTCCTCGGTCAGTGGTTCCGGCCCGGCATCCGGCCCTTTGTAGGTGCCCGGCGCGTGCCAGCGCACCACACTGAGGGCCCGCGAATCGACGAGGCTGACCCGCACGCCGCGGTCGGTCTCCAGCGCCACCCGCTCAAATCGCGGTGTGGGATCCCCCACCGCCGTGAATGCCCAGTCGCCGGTCATGCGGAAGTGGACTTCCAATACCCCGCCACCCAGGTGCAGCAGTTGGACCTTGGCGCGGCGTTCCACCCGGTCCAGCCTGCGCCCAGCGATCGCCTCCCGGTCCGCCTCGGTCAGGTGACGGGCCTGCGCGGCGTGACTGACCAGAACACGTTGTACGGTCTGGCCCAGAATCCGATCACGAAGTTGCGAGGCGGCATATTCCACCTCAGGCAGTTCGGGCACCGTACGACCTCGGTCCAAGCAGTGTCGTGATAGATACTTAAATCGCTTCGGATCACAAAAATGGGGGTTGCGCAAACCACAGCAAGTGGTAAGTTGTCCACATTCTTCCACAGCCCACAGGGGTACCCCCATCAGTTCGCCCCGGTCACTCAAGTACGAGTACGAGCTGTACGTCGAGCGGGAAATCGAGGACTACAAGGACTCGGTTTCGCGTAGCTCGCTCCTGAAGATCGGCGATGAGGCAGTCGAGGCATTGCGCCGGGCTGACCAGATCGCGCTGACGGAGATCCTCGTCTGGCAGGAAGTCGATCGTATCATTTCGCGACGTCTGCGGATCCCGACGTACGCGACCTGGAAGCGTCGCCGACTCAAGATGCTGGCCGAATACCAGCGCCCCGAGCATTGGGGGATCGATCCCAATGCCGCGTTCGTGCGTGCGCTGGCCGACTCAGGCGACCGGCACGTCTTGGTGGCCGGGGCAGAAGGTGAGGGTGCCGCGCTGTATCTGGCTGCGCGGGGGGCCGCCGTGACGGCGCTGGAGCCCGCCGAAGACGCCGTGGAGCGTGTCGTACGTGCGGCCGAAGCCGCAGGCCTGACCGAGCGTATTCGTGGCTACTGCGCCGATCTGGGTGGCTGGGCGCCCGACGTCGAGCTGCACGCGGTGGTGTGTTCACCGTCGGCGTTCGCCGGTCTCGATGCACAGGACCGCGCCCGGGTGATCGAAGTACTGCAGAGTGCCACCGCCGATGGTGGTGTGCACCTCGTGGAGACCATCGTCGCGGGCAACGACAGCATGCAGGCCGCGATGCCCATCGAAGAGCTGGCATCCCGGTATCGTGGCTGGACGATCTCCGTGGAACGCAGCACGGGTCGCCATCAGACCTTCCTCGCGCGCAAGGAAGCCGCGGTCGCCTGATCAGATCATCTCGTGTGTCGTCATGACACGAACGAGCGACTTTGTGATGTGTCAGCAGGACACTTGACGTCCCGGGACCGTCCGAAAGAAGTCTCGCAAAGCATATAGACATAATGACTTACCGTCCCATCGCCGATCTGGCATCGGGCGTGCAATAGAGTGCGTCGATGGCCAGATGGCCGTGACACTCAACATACTGGGTGGAGGTTCACCCCAATGCGTATCCAGCATCTCTTTCAGACCGAAGATCAGGAACCCCTTGGCATCGTCATCGCAGACGGTGGCCGCGGCGACGCACTGCCGCGCTTCTCGGCGTTTGTCTGGGGACCCGTTCCTGAAGATCTCGACGTGATCGTCGAACCCGAGCCGATGGTGGCTGCGGCGTACTGAGCGGCAAGTAAGTACGCACCAGCGACGCAACGGATTGCATATACGTGAAAGGCGCCGGCAGACATGCCGGCGCCTTTCACGTATATGGGTACTGCGACGTCGCGAACGACCGAATTACATCGCGACCGGAGCCGGTGCCGCGACCTTCTTGGCGCGCTTCACCGTCTTGCGGGTCTTCTTGGCCGCCTTCTTCGCGCCCTTCTTCGCAGCCTTCTTGGCGCCCTTCTTGGCCGCCTTCTTCGCGCCCTTCTTGGCAACCTTCTTCGCGCCCTTCTTGGCCGCCTTCTTCGCAGCCTTCTTCACCGTCTTGCGAGCGGCTTTCTTCGCGACCTTACGGCCACCCTTCTTCGCCGCCTTCTTGGCGGCCTTCTTGGCAGGAGCCATTGGAACAACTCTCCTCTCGAGGAGGTGGATCGTGCTCCCTTTCCCCCGGTGGAAAGGTGAGCGCACAAACCGCGCAGCGCATGCGCTGCCACGGCTTGCGCTACGCGGCCTCCAGGAGGCGCGCGCAGTCTGGTGTTCGCCGTGACCGTCGCAGAACATCGCGCGACGAAGCGAACGGGATGGAGAACCGGTTGGCCGTATCGGCGAACTGGTCAGCAGGTGCGTGATAGGATGGGATGATCGCGGCGATCACGACGATCGAGCTCGAACGCTGTTGGAGCGAGACAGCGGAGCACGCCATCGTTCCGCGCACAGGCGCGATCAACGACGGCGAAGCGGAGACCCGCTCGATGAAGCGGCAGGTCTCGGATGAGAGGGTCGCAAGCGCGACGTGGTACTGCGGGTGGAACTCGTGCCGGACTATGGCCACGCGTTTCCGATGAGGACTGCGCGCCCCGAGACGGTGAACTGCAAAACGCTCGGGGAGTTCGATGTGGACAGCGCGCGCAAGTCGTTGAATTGACGCGAATATACGCGTGGATAATTCCAACGCGCAATAGCGCGTATAAAGAACGCGCGCGATTACTAAAGGCAACATTGTCGCGGCGCACCAAAAATGCCCGCGCCGCGCACGTATTCGGCGCCGCGCGCGGCCCTGTTCTCCGCCCGGCACGCATGCGACTTTTCGCCTTCTCAATGCACGCCTCACTCTGCGCCGACGCCCGCGTCGGCCTTTCTCTTGGAGCAACATGAAAGCGCTCGTGAAGCAGACGGCCGGTCGCGGTCTCACTCTCACGGACGTTCCCGTGCCCACGATCCGCGACGACGAGGTGCTCATCCGCGTCCGTCGCGCCGGCGTCTGTGGCACCGACGTACACATCTACGAGTGGGACGCCTGGGCCGCCGGACGCTGCAAGCCACCGTTCGTCGTTGGTCATGAATTTGCCGGTGACGTCGTCGCCGTCGGCAGCTTCGTCGAAACGGTCAAGGTCGGTGACCGCGTCACCGCCGAGGGACACATCGTCGACGAACGTTCGCTCTTCAGCCGCACCGGCAACGCCCACGCCGACCCGTCCACCCGCATCATCGGCGTCGACCGGGATGGCTGCTTTGCCGAGTTCATCGCGATGCCGGCCACGAACGTCTGGCACCTCGATGACGCGATCAGCTACGACATCGGTGGCATCCACGATCCGATGGGCAACGCCTTCCACACCGCCCTGACCGCCGACATCCCCGGTGCGGTGGTGCTCGTCACCGGGTGTGGTCCGATCGGCGCGTTTGCCGTCGGTATCTGCAAGGCGGCCGGTGCGGCGCGCATCATCGCCACCGACGTGAATCCGCGCCGCCTCGAACTGGCCCGTACCATGGGCGCCCATGATGCAGTCCACCCCGACCAGGCGCGCGACGCCGTCATGGCGGCGTCCGATGGACACGGCGCCGATGTCGTGCTCGAAATGTCCGGCGTGCCCAGCGCGGTGCACCAGGCATTCGCCCTCGCCCGCCCGGCGGGACGCGTGAACATGCTCGGCATTCCGTCCAAGACCATCGACATCGACTTCGCCACCGAGATCATCTTCAAAGGCCTGACGATCTACGGCGTGGTCGGCCGTCGCATGTACGACACCTGGCATCAGATGTCCCGCTTCATCCGCTCCGGTGCCTTCGATCCGACGCCGGTGATCACGCACCGCCTTCCGCTCGAAGCGGTCGACGAAGCGATGCAGCTGATCAAGAGCGGCGAAGCCGGCAAGATCATTTTCACCATCGACTGACCGACCTGCCTCGCGATGTCTGCTCTTTCCACGGAACTGCAAGCCGAGCTCGACGCACTCCGCGCCGCCGGCACCTACAAGCGCCTCAACCATCTCGAAGGCCCCCAGGGGGCCCGCGTGCAGATGGAAGGGCGCGGAGAAGTCATCGTCCTGTCGTCCAACAACTACCTGGGGCTCGCCAACGAGCCCTCGGTGGTGAAGGCCGGCGTGGATGCCCTGCACCAGTTCGGCGCCGGCACCGCCAGTGTGCGCTTCATCTGCGGCACGTTCACCGTGCACCGCGAACTCGAAGCGGCGCTTGCCCGTTTCGTCGGCACCGAAGCCAGCCTGAGTTACGTGTCGGCCTGGAATGCCAACGAAGCGCTCACGCCAACCATCGCACGGGAAGGCGACTTCGTCATTTCGGACGCGCTCAACCACGCGTCCATCATCGACTCGGTGCGCCTGGCCAAGGCCATCACCAAGTGCACGACGGCGGTCTATAAGCACGCCGACATGGACGATCTGCGCGAGAAACTGCGCGCCAACAAGGATGCCAAGCGCAAGATCATCTGGACCGACGGTGTGTTCTCCATGGAAGGCGCCATCGCCAAGCTGCCGGAAATCCTGCAGATCGCCCGCGACGAAGGCGCTATCGTCGTGATGGACGACTCCCACGCCACCGGTGTGCTGGGCAAGACCGGCCGCGGTACGGCCGAACATTTCGGCGTGGTCGGTGAGGTCGACATCATTACATCCACGCTCGGCAAAGCACTGGGCGGAGCAGCCGGCGGCTTCATCGCCGGCCCGGGGGCGTTGTGCGATGTGATGACGCAGCGCTCGCGGCCGCAGCTGTTTTCCAATGCGCTCCCGCCCACCGTGGCGGCCAGCGCACTGGCTGCGGTGCAGCATGCGGAAGCCCACCCGGAGCTCGTGACGAAGCTGGCCGAGAATGCGCGCTACTTCCGCGGTGCCATTCAGGAGGCCGGGTTCAACCCGCTGGCCGGCGAAACACCCATCGTGCCGATCATTGTGGGCGAGACAGCACTGGCCATTCGCATGAGCGATCTGCTGCTCGAGCGCGGCGTGTTCGTGACCGGCTTCGGATTCCCGGTGGTGCCGCAGGGTCAGGCGCGCGTGCGATGCCAGGTGAGTGCGGCGCACACAAAGGACGATCTCGATGCGGTGGTCGCGGCGTTCAAGGATGCGGGACGCGTGGCGGGAATTCTGTAACAGCGGTTGTGGGTCGCGGGGGACGGGCTTGGAGGTGAACTGCTCAGTAGCGCGTTACGGGTCACGAAACCCGCGACCCGACACCAAGCTGGTGATCCCCGAACCCGTTGCCTCGCGACCCGCCACTGCCGTGTTGTAACGCACGACTAATGATCCGTTAATCCAATTCGTCTGGACGTCCCATGTGTCGGGACGCACTGTTGGCCCCACGCTGGACCTGTCGATGGCTGTGCCACGACCACCTTGGGTGCCGACGATGCCGTGTTGCCGATTGCGAATACATCCACTGCTGCTGCTCGCCGCCTTGCCATTGGTCTTTGTGCTGCAGGGCTGTGCGGAAGCGGCGCCTCCCGTCAACCAGACCAGCGTCAACGTGCGCCCTGTACTGCGCGCCGCGGAGGGGCAGTGGCACACACCCTCCGAACTGACGACCTGGCGCTCGATCGTGGACAGTGGGCGCATCGTGGCCATCCATCAGGATTTCCGAGGGCCTGCGGAGCGCATCGGATGGCGCGTGTTCCGCTATGAGACGGCCGGACGCCTGAGCCACTTCAGTCAGGGGGCATTCGGCGCCAGCGATTCTCTGGCCCGCCGCGACGCCGAGCGCATGCGTGACAGCGGCCTGACGATCGAGACACTGGAAGCCATGCCGGAGCCAGTACGTCAGCAACTTCTCGTCGTGCATTTCCTCGCCGACCTGCCGGTACTGTCACTCGCCCGCGCCGGTCGCCAAACGCAAACGCTCCCCCGGCCGCAGGTCAACAAGATCGTGGATCAGGCCGCGGAGCTGTTCGTGCGCGCCAGCGACACCGTCGCCACCGCAGCTTCCAGCCGCGTTCCATCGCTGCGCTGACGGCGATGAGCCATACACCTTTTCTGTCCGCGAGTATGTGATGATTGCGAAAAGGCTTTCTGCCGGAATCGTGGCCACGACACTGCTGTCGCCCGTCGTACTCCCCGAGGCCCTGCACGGTCAGCGCCTCAAAGTGGATGCCGCACCCATGACCATGATCGGGCAGGATCAGGTGGATGCTGCAGACCTCCAGGTGATCACCAATGCCACGCGCCTCCCCGATGGACACATCGTCGTGGGGAACCGGGGTGATCATGCACTCTTCCTGTTCGATGCCAAGGGCGCATTCGTGCGACGCACGGCAAGAAAGGGAAGAGGACCGGGTGAGGTGAATGGCCTGAGCTTTCTCTACCGCTGCGGCGATCGGATCTACACGCACGACACCATGGGTGGGCGCGTGCAGGAATTCACGCTGGATCTCACGTACCGTCGGGCGTTTCGTTTTGCCGTTGATCCCTTTCGCACCGCCTGCAACGATCGACAGCAGTTCGTGCAGATGGGATGGGAGTCCGACAAGGCGATGGTCGACGGTCCCTTTCGTCCGACCGTGGACTATCTCCTCGCTGGTGCCGATTCACTGAAGGGCACATTGCTGGGGCGCTTTCCCGGGTCGGAGCGCTTCGCCAACGAACCGCTGCCGCTGGGCAAACAGCCACGAGTGGCCATCAGCAGCGATCGCGTGTTCATCGCCCTGTCAGACAGTCTGCATGTGCAGGTGTTCGATCGTACCGGCAAGCCCCTCGCACCCTATCGCGCGGCGTGGACGCCCGTTTCTTCCTCCGACGCCGACTGGAAGGCGGAAATGGAGCGGGACATCGCACAGTTCGGTGAGGCACTTCGCAAGCCCATCGAAGCCAGCTATCAGAAGAAGGCGCGTCCGAAGACCCTTCCGGCCACGCGCGACATCATCGCCGACGCGCTCGGCAACTTGTGGGTGCAAGCCTTTCCACGCGGAGGCAGTGCACCCGTCACCTGGACCGTCTTCGACAGCAAGGGCGCCGTGACGGCCCGCATTTCACTCCCCTCATCGCTCGACGTGGTGGAGATCGGTCGCGACTACCTGCTCGGCCTCGCGCACCACCCCGACAACGACTTCCCGGAAGTTCGGGTCTATCGGGTCACGCGCTGATCATCGGATGGGCCGCGGCGACATCACCCGGAACCGCAGGGGCCAGTCCACCGCCTTGCTGATGCCAATACGCGGACCGATCACGACGTGGGTGTCATGCACCGGAGGGCCGGCGAGAATCGTGAGAGATGAGGCGCCGGTCAGCAGCAGACCGTCCTGCGCCCGCGTGATACCCAGCGCGGCGCACAGCTTGCCGGGGCCATCACACAAGGCCGTGTCACGGCGGGCACGTGGCCGCCGAAGACGCATGGCGCTCAGCCCCTGTATCGGCTCGAGGGCGCGGATCAGCACTGCACTGCCGTAGCCATCCTCACCCGTGACGGCATTCACGCACCAGTGCATGCCGTAGATGAAGTACACGTAGGCCGTGCCGGGCGGGCCGAACATGTGCCAGGTGCGGGCGGTGCGCCCAGCGGCCGAATGGGACGCCGGGTCGTGTGGACCGAGGTAGGCCTCGGTCTCGATGATGCGCCCGCTGACCACCTGCGTGCCGTCGTCATGCTGCAGGACGGCACCCAACAGGTCACGCGCGACCAGTGCGGCGTCGCGCAGATAGAACCCGGACGAAAGAGGGGCGCCCTCATGCTCACGCATGCGGACGCCCCTCACCCTCGAACGGACCGGTCACTTCCTGGACGCGGCCTTCTTGGCAGGAGCCTTGGCCGCCTTCTTCGCCGGGGCCTTCGCGGCGGTCTTGGCCGGAGCCTTGGCCGCCTTGGCAGGGGCCTTGGCGGGTGCCTTGGTCGCCACCTTGACCGGAGCCTTGGGAGCAGTCTTGGCCGCCTTCGCCGGAGCCTTGGCCGCCTTCTTGGCGGGCGACTTCCGTCCCGCCGGTGCTGCGGCCTTCGGAGCGTCCGAAACCGCCTCCACGGGCGCTTCAGCCGGCGTGGCGGGGGCTTCCTCCACCACCGGGGCAGGCACGGCTGCGACCGGAGCAACTGGAGCAGCCGGAACCACCGGCGTCACCGGGGCGATCGCCGCGGGGGCGATGACCGCCGGGGCAGCTCCCACCACACCGACCATGAGCAGCTCGGGCGGCAGTCCGCCCTTGCCACGTGCGCCCATCCCCCGGCCGCTCACACCGCGAGCCCCCATACCACGGGGCGCCGCCGGCTGCGAGGCCGCCAGTGCCGCCGCAGCAGCCTTGTGGGCGTCATCGGCCGTCTTGAGCTGTTCCACGATGCTGGCCGCTTCGGCCGCACGCGCCAACTCCCAATCGTCGCCGCGACGGCGCAGGTCGATCAGGTTGGCATCATGCGCGTCCTGCAGGATCCGCTCGAACATCCGTGCGCTCAGCGATTCGCTGTCGCGGCCCAGCAGCTCGAACGCCCGCTGACGCGCCGCACTCGCGCTGGTGACGGCTTCGCCGCTGACCAGCGACTCCACCGACCGGCGCACGAGATCGAAGGCGTCACTGCGCGTGAGACGCTCGCCACTGCGGCCCACCGTATCTGCCACCGGCGTGCCGAACGGCGCACCCAGCGACAGCGGGGCCGAAGCCGGTACCGGCGCTGGCGTCGCGGCCACTTCACCAGCCGCCTCCTGCTCGCCACCCTCGGCACGCGGACCACGATCGCGATCGCGGAACCGGTCGCGCCCCCGTCCACGGCGACGGCCACGATCACGCCGCTCAGCACGCTCTTCCGCCGTGCCCGTTCCGCTGTCTTCACCCGCCGCACCCTGCTCATCGGCGGTCTCGTCAGCAGTGGCCTCGCTCGGCAGCGGCCGAATCCCTTCGGGCTCGACAAACACGCCCTGCGGGATGGCCACTTCGGCCGTCACATCGAGCGGCACGTCGGTCGCATCGCCGGCTTCCGTGACACCAGTGGCATCCGTTGCCACTGCACCGTCCTGCACATCCCGATCGCGATCGAACCGGTCACGACCGCGACCACGGCGGCCCCGACGACCACGACGATCATCCCGATCACGTTCACCGTCACGCCGCGGCTCGGCATCGGCCGCAGGGGCTGCCGGCACCAGCGCGGACGCCGTGCCCTCCGGCGCGTCCACTTCGAGCTGGCCGCTCTCGAGCTTGGTGACATGCAGCAGGCCACGCTGCTGTGCTTCCTGCACGAAGCGCGAGAACTTGGGATGACCGAGGTTCTTCTCGTCGAACGACGCGTCGATTTCCTGCATCACCTGCTTGAGGCGATCGGAGCGCATCACATCGCCGTTGCGCTTCATGCGACCGATGGCCTCGGTCACGAGCTGCCACGGATCCCAGCGCGTGGTTTCGTCCTCACCGGTCTTCACGAGACCGGCGAGCGCATTGTACGAGTAGTACTCGTCGCAGTTCATCACCAGCAGGTCGCTCGACGACTCGCGGATGCCCACGCCGATCACGTACTTGCCGTACTCCTTGAGCTTGATGACCATGCTCGAGAAGTCGGAGTCGCCGGAGAGCAGCACGAAGGTGCCGATCTCGGGGCGGGTGAACACGAGTTCGAGCGCATCGATCGCAAGGCGGATGTCGGTCGCGTTCTTCTTCGACGAGCCGTAGGCCGGCGCGAAGATGAGGTCGATCGACGCCTCGGTGAGCGGCACGATGTACTGCGGGTAGCGGCGCCAGTCGGCATACGCGCGACGCACGGCGACCTTGCCCTTCACGATGTCCGACGAGAGGAGGTTCTTGAGCTCCTCCTGCAGATCGGAGCGAATACCCATCGTGACATTGTCGAAGTCGATGAGCAGCGCCGCGTTGGGCGCATGCGCCGGCGGCGCGGCATTGGGCGACGTCATCGGCGTGACGGCTTGCGGCCCGCGATGGAACGGCGCGACGGAACGGGACGGCGATGCGCCCGACCGGGGAAGATGGCGACTCATGAACCAGCCTGGATTCGAAACGGGGTGATCGAGCGCATCGCCTACAGCGCCGAAGCGCTCAGGGCGTTCGCACTCAGCGCGATTGCGCGCGCGAGCTCTCGCCGACGCACCTTGCCGCTCCCGGTCATCGGGAACGCGTCGAAGAAGCGGACGAGGTCGGGAACTTTGTCGGCAGCCATCGTATCGCGGGCAAAGCGCTTGATTTCGTCGCCCGTGATGACTGCCCCTTCCACCGCAACGATGCACGCGCAGACCAGTTCTCCCATGACGTCATGGGGCACGCCGATCACGCAGACATCGTCCACTGCCGGATGCGCCCGGAGGCGATCCTCGATTTCGCGCGGGTAGAGCTGCGACCCGCCCCGCGAGATGGTTTCCTGCCGACGACCGAGGATGCGCACGCACCCGTCTTCGTCGATGATGCCGAGATCTCCGGTGAGGAAGAACCCGTCCGTCGTGAGCACCTTCGCCGTCTCGGTGGGCATGCGGAGATAGCCGCCCATCACGTTCGAGCCGCGCACCGCGAGCTCACCCACGGCTTCGGGGCCATGCAACTGCCCCGACAACAGGTCCATCGCCATCACTTCGATGCCCGGCATCGGGACGCCGACGGAGTGCAGCCGGCGATCCTCGTTGTCATCGAGCCGGGTCACGGTGACCGCGCCCCCGGTTTCGGTGAGACCCCATGCGACCAGCACATCGCACCAGCGACGCACCTTGCGCACCAGCGCTTCGGCGACGGCGCTACCGGCCATCAGTCCCGTGCGAATGGATCGCAACCGCGCCGGATCGAACGCGCTCTCGCGCATGAGCAGGTGATACTGCGCCGGCACACCAAGCAGCACAGTGGTCTGCGTTTCGGCCATCAGGTCGAGCGCCGCAGGGGCATCGAACGACGGCTGCAGTACGATCGTCGCGCCGCTGGCCATGGTGCCCACCATCGCACTGAATCCGAAGATCGCGCTGAACGACACGAGCGTGAGTACGCGATCATCGGGTTGCACGACCAGCACAGCCGCCGTGCGCACCGCGTTTTCCACGACCGCCCGGTGCGACAGCTGCACCG
>NZ_DASWXE010000199.1:0-21824 GCF_036405635.1 Gemmatimonas sp.
GCGATGATAGCCGCGCAATGTTTGCAACAACACACCAGCAGCCATGAACACCGCCTGCAGTGTGATCAGCATGGCCACCAAGGCGAGGAACCGCCCCAGGAGCGCCACGCCATTGGGCACCGGCGCCACGGCCGCGATATCGCCCATGCCCACTTCGCGCTCGCGCCACACCAGCTCACCAGCAAAGATGGCAATGAGCAGCGCCATCACCGGGCCAATCGCACTGCTCAGCACCGTGCCTGCAATGAGATGCGTGACCGGCCAGGTGGACGTGCCGAAGATCTCCGAGCCCACGTCCCACCCGAAGGCAAACACGAAACCCAGCGCACCCACCAGAATCACCAGGAAGGCGCGTGTCATGGCGATCTCGCGCCATGCGCGTGTGGCCACTGCCGCGGTTTGCCGAGTGCGCGCGCCGAATGAGAAGGAGCGACCCGTAGTGGGGGCATGCGCCACATCGATGGGCGCCACACGTTCGGGTGCCGTATCCATCACCGCGCGCCGTCGCCACCAGGCGCGCTTGGCGGCCCCCGCCGGATGCACAAACCGGAACCGCGACACCAGCAGCGCAAACACGCCCACCGAGATGGCCAGCCACACCGCGCGATTGAGCAACAGCAGCGGCGTCCATCCGATGAGCTGCACATTGGTTTCGGCGGGTGTCCAGAATCGGCTCGCCACTTCCACCGCGCGGCTGCCAAACGGGTCGATGAGCACCGACAACGTCTGGTTGTCCAAAGCATCGGTGAACTCACCCGCCGCTTTGCTGAGCACCCACAGCGCGATGCCACCGACGTACGTCGCCAGCGACTGCCGCATGAGGGCCGCCGCCGCAAACATGCACACGCCGATGAGCACCATGTTGGGCAGCAACACCAGCAGATAGGTCTGTGCATACGCCGCCGGTTGCACCGGCCCGAACTTGCCGGCTTGCATGTAGGGCATCACCGCCGCCAGCATGAGCCCCAGCGGCACGCCCAGCAGCATCACCGCATTCACCACCAGCGCGCCCAGACAACGGCCGGTGAGATAGTGCGATTCACGCAGTGGCGACGTGTAGAACAGTGAATGCATGCGTGTCTGTACATCACGCGCCGCCGAGTCGCCAAACACGCCCGCCGTGACCAGCATGCCAAGGCCGCCCACCACCGCGGCGATGTTCATGATCATCAGCGGGGCATTGAGGTGCTGACCACTGCCGTTGATCGCGTGCATCATGAGGAAGGGCACGCCGAACAGCACCAGCGCATACACCCAGGTGGACGGCTGGCGCAGCCGGTACTCCACCTCGAAGCGGAACACCTCGGCCAGTGTCATGACGCAGCCTGAGCGGGCGTGGCGTCATGCTCCGTCATCACGCTGAAGTACACATCCTCGAGATCCGGCTCCACCGCCTCGAACTCGGGCCCAGGCGATGACTCCGCGTGCACATGCACCAGCGTACGCCCAGAGAGCAGCTTGGTGCAGATCACGCGATGCTGGCGCTCCACGTCGGCGAGTTCCTGACGCGCCACCACCCGCTTCCAGATGCGCCCGCGCAGGGCCGCAATGGCGGCCAGCGGCTCGGCTTCAATGAGAATCTGCCCCTTGTTGATGACGGCCATGCGACTGCACAGTTCCGCCACATCTTCCACGATATGCGTGGAGAGAATCACCACCGCCTGTTCACCCAGTTCGCTGAGCAGGTTGAGAAAGCGCACACGCTCGGCCGGGTCGAGTCCCGCGGTGGGTTCGTCGACGATGATGAGTGATGGGCCGCCAAGCAGGGCGACGGCGATGCCGAAGCGTTGCCGCATGCCACCGGAGTAGCCGCCCAGTCGTTCGCGGCGCACATCCCAGAGATTGGTTTGCCGCAGCAGTGATTCCACCACCCGCGCACGCTCGGCGCGTTGCGTGAAGCCCTCGAGCACCGCGAAGTGATCGAGCAACCGCTCGGCGTTCACATTGGGATAGACGCCGAACTCCTGCGGCAGGTAGCCCAGGGTGCGGCGTACGCGGTCCTTCTCGCGCACCACGTCTATGACATGCGGCGGTGCCGCACCCTGCTCGCCGAGTGTGATGGAGCCCGTGTCGGGATCCTGCAGCGTGGCGATGGTGCGCATGAGCGTGGACTTGCCGGCGCCATTGGGGCCGAGCAGTCCGTACATGCCACGGGGGATATCGAGCGTGACGCCGCGCAGTGCGCGCACGCCGTTGGAGTACGTCTTGGTGACGTCGCGGATGGCGAGGTGCATCGGTCCGGGGGGCGGGACGAATGGTGGGAGACATCGCGGAGTGCCGCGATGCCCTGTGCCATGCGTACGGACGAGACCGGCCGGGGTGTCAGGACGGGTGGTGTGTGTCCTTTCGCTACAGATCGCTACAGATAACTACCGAGTGGGGCTATGCCTGGTCGGCCATGGTCCAGCCTTCGTGGGTGAGCTCGAACAGTTCACCCGCCGTGCCTCGGGCCACCACGAGCTGTGCATGTACCAGCTCCTCGAGCGCGGCCTCCCACCTGGCCATCTCGCGATTGCTGCCTTCGCCGAACGTCTGTTCGCCGGCCTGTATGTATTCCCCGCTGCCAAAGGCGAGCTTCCAGATGTGGCCATCGTTCTGCGACGCGCCGGCCTTGAGCAGCGTCTTCGCTTCGGCGCTCAACTCGGCCGAAGCGGGGCGCGTGTTGGTGTCTTCTTCGCGCGGTGCACCGATGATGCCCTGCAGGTAGCTGTTCTTGGCGAGGCAGAACGAGAGTTGCTTGGAGAGTTTGTGCCGAAGCTCCTCGCTGTCATCGAAGCCTTCCACGAGCCCCTGTTGCATCCACTTCGTTTTGGCCTCGCGCACATTGGCGTACTGCGCCGGATCGATGGAATCGGGGGCGACTGGGCGCGACGAGAAGTACAGCATGGCGGGCTTGCCGCTAGCTACATGCGCTTCGATCTCTTCCACCGTGCCGCTCGCTGCTTTGCCGGTGGGTGTGCCGAGTCGGGTCCAGAAGACGCCGATGAGCAGGTCGCAGTCGGTGAGGATGCGATCGTTGATGAGCTGCTGCGGCCGCGCGCCGAGTTCAGGGGAGGCGTGTGTGTCCCAGCCCACGGCGGAGAGCATGACGCGCGAGGCGCGGGCGTTGATGTCATTCCAGTCGTGAATGACAGCGCGGATGATGTCGCGCTCTTCGTTCACGTCGCCGGGTGAGGCGATCATCACGGGGATGACGGTTGCCTGGTAGGCCATCAGAGATCGTCTACTGATCGTTGGTTGGAGCGGTGCGGATGACGCAAAAGTAACCTTCAGGGTCGGGCAAGCGGCGAATGGACATCGTCGGGACGGGTCGTGAGCGCTTTCTCGCGCAGCTCCGTCTCCACGGCGGCGCGGATCGTTGTCCACTGCTCACGTTCTGCGGCTTCCTGAGCATCCACCGTGGCAATCACCGTGGGATCGGGCGGGTCGTGCAGAGGATGGAATCCCGCGTGCCAGTGTGCATCGCGAATGCGCTGCGGCCGAAGCTTGGCACGCTGTGTGACCCAGTACGACTCCACCCGTGCGCTGAGCTCAGGAGAGAGCGTGGCGAGGGCGGCGAAGAACTCAGGATAGATGAAGTAGATGCCGTGGTTGAGTTCGTCGAGATTGGTACTGCCGCGGGCTTCTGCGGCCAATGCCGCCACGCGCTCCGCGTAGACTTGTCGAGCGCCTTCCGTGACCTGCAGGGCGATCGCCTGTGCTTCGGCTTCACTATCGGCCAACAGTCGAAACGTGCGAAGAATCTCGTCTGCAGTGAACGGAATCTCGTCCGGGTCGAGGTAGTCGGGCACGGAGGCACCGCTCATCGAGCCCTCCTGGGCACCGGGCGCCATTCCATCGCAAACACACGCGTCACAGACTCTTCCGGCTCATGCTCGGCGTGTACGGCAAAGCCGGCCAGCGCCGCCGCATTGGTGAGCTTGCGCCTGAACGCCGCGAGCCCGTTGGTCGATGGCGGCTCGAAGCCCAGCAACACACGACCACGCGGCGCGAGCAGTTGGCGCAGGGCGAGGCCAGCTGCCTCGGGATCGGTCCATGCGAAATTGACGTTCATGGCCACAATGAGATTGAACGGCTGATTCGCCCACCGTGCACCGGCCGCCTCGCCCGAGATGTGCTCCACCTGCGGCGTGGGTGAACACGAAACCAGGCGTTGCATGGCGCGGTGCACCTGCGTGGCTGAGCGGTCGATACCGATGAGCTCTGCGCGCGGGCAGCGTGCGGCGAGCAGCTCGAGCAATTGGCCGTTGCCGCAGCCGACCTCGAGAATGCGGCCGGTGGTGCGTGGCGCGATCAGGGTGCTGAACCACTGCAAGCGGAAAGGGGTGTCGGGCATTCTCTCAACAATGCGCCCCGGGCGCAGAGGCGACCAGCGCGGATTGCGACGCTGGGTGCATTTCCAAAAACTTAGGTATTTACAGAAGTATCTGAATGTGGTAGGATCAGGGAGTCATATCGGGATCCCCGCCCCTTTGGATGGTCAGCATGGTCCAGTCTGCAACCACCGACGCAGTCTTTCACGCGTTATCCAACCCCACCAGGCGCCGAGTACTGGAGCGCCTGTCCATGGGCCCTGCCACGGTGAGTGAGCTGGCGGAGCCGTTCGACATGCAACTGCCGTCATTCGTGCAGCACCTCTCGGTGCTGGAGCGGAGCCGTCTGGTGAAGTCGAAGAAGAGTGGACGTGTGCGCACGTACGAGATCGCGCCCGAGCGGCTCAAGGTGGCCGAAGGTTGGCTGGCCGAGCGTCGTCAGTTGTGGGAAGCGCGTCTGGACCAGTTCGATCGGGTCATCAAACACCTCAAGCAGCGGGAGACCGAATCATGAGCCAGTCATCGAGTCAGCATTTCGCGTTCAATCCGACATTCGACTTCGCGATCGAGCGGTTCATCGACGCGCCGCCCCGTCTCGTGTGGGAAGCGCTGACCAGGCCCGAGCACATCAAGGAGTGGTACATGCCCCGGCAGTGGGGGCGTGTGGTGCGCACGGAGCTGGAGCTGCGTCCGGGTGGCATGTTCAGCATCGATATCGCCGTGGGCGAGGGGCAGGAAGTGCCCAACCTCGGCTGCGTGCTGGACGTGGTGCCGAATGAGCGCCTGGTGTGGACGTCGATGCTGTTCCCGGGCTACCGGCCGGCGGTGTTCGATGACATTCCGATCACTGCGGTGATGACGCTTAAAGCCGAAGGCAGCGGCACGCGGTATGTGTTCACGGCGCTACATCGGAGCGAGGCGGATCTGCAGACGAACCAGACGTCGGGGTTCTATGAGGGGACGAAGATTGCGGTGGAGCAGTTTGTGGAGCGGGTGATGGCGATACGGTAAGACACTCAGGCTAGACCTCGTACTCGTTGACCCGTGCCTTGACGATCAGCTCGCCCAGGCCGTCATCCGGCCCGGCGCCTCGGAAGTCGTGCAACGCTTTGCGCGAGCGCCAGAGCTCGAAGATGTTCACCCGATTCGCGTCGAGTGGGTCCGCGGCAACCACAAAGTCTTCACACCCTTTGGTGGTGCGGGCGAGTCGCATGGCGTCGACCGATCCGTCCAGGAAGCGTTGCCGCTGTCCGGGTTTCACCTCGATCTGGCCTGCAACGATGATTGTCATTTCGGAATGGTATATCGGTAGGCGTGCCATCTGTGATGGTGAAAGAAGCCTACTCCATGGTAAAGCGCGAGTACGAGCCCCAACACACGATCGAATCCATCGCGATGAAAACATCCAGGGGCCTGCACGCGGTAGCAGGGCCCCTGGGTGCCTACGACAATCCACGATGGTGCCGCGATTGGCATGGCTATAAACGTCGGGTGGCGAACTCAGGCAAAATCTCTGCAGTAGGCTAAGGAGATCAATGCGAGCGGGACTGTGGGGGCGAGGTGGAGAGTACGCAGCCGGTCAGCGCGTCGTATACTCAGCCAAGCGATTGAGTTGCTCTCGTCCGTTGCTCCGCGCACTCCCATCTATCCGTCTCGGCCATGTGCGTCTTCCATAACAATGCGGTCGCCGATCCGTGCGCCGTGCCGGTCATGCATACTCGCAACACGGCCGCTTGGGGCCTATCGGCCAACGCCGTCTGCGATTCGCACTGGAACGGCATCCGCAACCTCATCGCTGCCGCGTATCCGGCGCTCTCACCCGCCTACCTCAATGAGTTCAGTACCATCAAGGTGCTGATGATGGATCATTCGGCCTGCATTCAAGCCATGCAGTTCTTCAACGATGCTATGCAGAATGTCGACCCGCACTCGCCTCATGGGCCGCGTCTTTCGGTCTGCCTCACGGAATACGAGCGTCGTTGTCGCTACCCGGATTTTGCCATCGCTCCACTCGGCTTTGTTGCCACCGACTTCGACAAGCTCATAAGCTCGGGCTATATAGCCATGAACGACCTGGGCGCAGGTCGCACTCACGGCAAGTACACGCACCGCATGCAGCAGCACATCGTCATGCGCATTGTCACCAATAATTTCCAGACGGCGGTCAACGCACCGTGGACGCACTCCCCGCTCGACCTGTATGTGAAAGCCGGTGCCACACTCGGTCCGATTGGTGTCCCCGGTGGAATGAACGGCGGCCTGCCCGACCACTCCACGAACCTATTCGGCTACCTGTATGACCTTGGTGTCGGTCACACTGGCACTTTCGGGCATCCGGACAATCTGTTCACTGCCATGCGCAATAACGGCGCCATCCCGTTGGTCAATCGCACGGCAACCAAGAACTTCAACAAGCGCACCGCCGAGCGAAATGCATACAACCTCGCGCGCGCGCCGTATGACGCGGCGCAGTTCATGCTCGGCGTTCGCCGCAACCAGCGCAACGCGCTCGCACCGCTCGATCCACGTCGTATCGTGGCCAACGTGCGGGTAGGACTGGCGCATCGCGCGGCGAACGCGATTCCGCAGCCGGCCAGCCCCGAAGATCAGTACCGCACGAAGCTGGCGGGACGCGGCTATGTGGACCTCAATCAGATCCCGAACCCGGATCCGTTCGGAGGCGGCGCAGGCGGCGCGCCCCTCAACTACGGCAATCTGGTCATCGTGCATCCCAACAATGCGGCCCATGGAGTGGCCACCCCGCCCACCGTGCTCCAGCTCCAGGCCGCGGTCGTGCAAAGCGCGGTCACACTGGACCCCGGGGTGGTGCTTCCCAACTCGGGGTTGCACGGCCATCCGTGAGCCGGCGAGCGTTTTGGGGCGGCGAGGAGCGACATCCATTGGGGTGTGGGACTACGCTGCCACATCCACATCTCGTGGTGCAGTCCGGCTAGTGACTGCTGCAGCGCGCGACAGCGCCTTAGTTACACTACCGCTGAGCGGCTGTCAGTACCTCAATGCCGCCGCACATCGGAAGAGGCGCTCACCTCAACTTTCGGCGAGGCCTTCCGATGCTGTCGATACGTTGGCAGAGACCGCACCAGCTGCCTTTGCTCGCGCTCGACCAAGTGGCTTCCCATTCATGCCCCCGCGCGCAGCGCCAGCGCAGCTTCTGTTGAGAGTTCTGGTATGCTGTGGAGAGACACTCTCCACCGCGCAGTGTCGCCGCGGCCTGCACGTCCTTCAGGCAGTGTCGCTGTGTGGCACCCGCCGAGAGCCGTTTGCAGACGCCACATCCCCTTCCGCGTTGGAAGTTGTCGCTGGAGAGCATCGTCTCGTGACCGACGCTGCAACGAAACAGCAGCTTCTCTTTCGCACTAACGTACGCAGTGGAGACCAGCGTCCATCTTCGTGCCTCCGCCTTGGTCCGGAGTAGGTTGATCGATGGACCAACCTGACCGGCGCACGCCGGGCACCACGAACCTTGATGAAGGATGGAGGTGGGTGCGGCCTTCCACTGATGCTGCTTCGTGCACTCCCACGTGAGGGCGGTGCTCCAGCCCTGAAAGACGCGCGTGACACACCGCCCTCCACGACTAGTGGAAATCTCATCGAGACGGAGCAGAATGGTCGATGAAAAGGCGGACAGAAGACTAATAGGAGCACTGTGCACCCGATCGTCATACGTTCGCCCCGCGTCGGTGAGCGCCGCGATAGCAGCGCACCGTATATGCGCCGCTCGCGCATTGAGGTCGCACGTGGTGAACTCCGGGACCTCGATCAGGACGATTCCACGGGCTGCGCACAACTCCCGCCGGATCGCGTCCTTGCGTTGGATGAGGGCGAGACGCTCCGGCGTACCCGCCAGTCGAGGGACCACGCGATAGTGTTGGCCGCCATGATACTCGAAGGCGATCCCGAACGGCTCAGAGTACCCATCCAGCTCTAACGGACGACGGAACTCAGTGGTGCGCAGCCATTCCGGATGCGCTTTGGGGAACTCGACGCCAAACAGCTGCTCCAGTGCCGTTCGACATTGGCGCTCAGACAGACCTGCCTTGTTGCATTCGGGGCACCAGTGTCCGCTTGCGACCAGCGCGACCGAGGTGGTCCAGCGATGTCCATCTCGGCATTGCCAGAGCACCTTCTCGGATACCGTCGGTATGACGGCGGCGAGGCAGCGTCCGCCCGCACGTTCGGCAACCGCAGTGGCGAGCTCAGTCCCGCCATCCCGGTTGGGCTGTCTGCACTGGGCACAGCGCGCTTGCCGGTACACTACGTTGCCCGGCGACATCATTCGCACGTGCCCAGCGGCGCTACATACAAAGCGATGCGGGATGTCCTTTCCTCGATATTCGATTTCATCGAACCATAGCCCAACTGCGGTCGCCGCTTCTTGGATGCGCTGCAGCGAGATGGGTCTGTGCCTCATGCGATCCCGTCGCAACGAAGAGGTTGACGTAGGCATTTCACACAACGGCGGCAAGTCATAGCCAGCGGGAGTTCACTGCAGCGATGTGCACAGAGTTGCCAATGTGCTTCGATATCTAACGAGGCTGTAGAAAAAGCCCGATTGAGTGACCCTGAAATGCAACTCGCCATTCAGTCGTGCGTACGCCTGTCCAGAGAAATCTGCGCGCACTTTCGTCGTCCGTCGAGAGGCCATGGCCCGCTACAAGTACATCGACACCCAGCCGAAACTCATCCCGGTCGACCTGGCGGCCCAGCTGCTGCCCGGCACGTTCGAGCATGCGCTCCACCACCTGCTCGCCCACGCGATCGATCTCACGCCGTTCGACGCGCGGTATCACAATGACGCGACCGGGGCACCGGCCTATCCGCCCGCGATGCTGCTGCGGATCGTGCTGTTCGCCTACTCACGCGGCCTCGTCAGCAGCCGCGCCATCGCCCGTGCCTGCGAAGACCACATCACGTTCATCGCGCTGAGCGGCGACTCCCGGCCCCACTTCACGACGATTGCCCACTTCATCAGCACGTTGGGCGATCAGATCGCGGCGATCTTCGCGGCCGTATTGGCGGTGTGCGATCGCCAGGGGCTCATCGGCCGTGAGATGTTTGCGATTGACGGTGTGAAGCTGCCGAGCAACGCGTCGAAGCATCGGAGTGGGAGCCGCGCCGACTTCGAACGCCAGGCCACCAAGATGGAGCGCGCGGCGGAGCAGATGCTCGCGCGGCATCGGGCCGAGGATGCCCGAGACGTGGAGCCGTCGCTGTCCACGAAGGACCAGGCACGGCAGGGCCGCCTCGTGCGCGACGCGGCGGAACTGCGCACGTGGCTCGCGCAGCATCCCCACGAGCGACGCGGCGCGAAGTGCGCGGTGCGCAAGAGCAATCGCACGGATAACGAAAGTGCGAAAATGGCCACGAGCAAAGGCGTGATCCAAGGCTACACCGGTGTCGCCACGGTCGATGCCGCGCACCAGATCATCGTCGACGCGCAGGCGCACGGCGTCGGAGCGGAGCAAGAGCTGTTGCTGAAAGCCGTCTCCGCCACCGCCTCGCTGCGCACGCCCGAGACGCTCATCACGGCCGACGCGGGCTACCATAGCGAAGCGAATCTGCGCGCGCTCGCGGAGGAGCGGGTGAACGCCCTGATCGCCGATAAGGACCTGCGGCGCCGCGACGCGCGCTTCGCCACGCAGGCGCGCTACACGACCCTCCCGCATCCCCTGCACGACAAATCGAAACCGGCGCGAAAGCCGCTCGTGGTGTTCGGGCCGGCGGACTTTCGCTACGATCCCATGGCGCGGACGTGCGTGTGTCCCGCAGGGAAATCGCTGTATCGCAAGGGCGCGCAGAACATCACCCGCGATCACATCGGCGAACACTTCCGTGGCGCGAAGCGTGACTGCGGCCCATGCCATTTACGCGCCCAGTGTTTGCGCACGCCCGCCACGACGCCCGTGCGCAATGTGGCGTTCTTCCGCGGGCGCGTGAGCACGCAGCGGGTGAATCACAGCGCGGTGATGCGCGAGCGCATCGACACGCCCGAAGGTCGCGGGCAGTATGCGCTGCGCTTCGCGACGGTCGAACCGGTGTTTGCGAATCTGCGCGCCAACAAGCGGCTCGATCGTTTCACGCTGCGCGGGCGCACGAAGGTCGACACACAATGGAAGCTGTATTGTCTCGTGCACAACATCGAGAAACTCGCGCACGCGGGATACGCGGCGTAGCCCGCCCATAGGCGCAACGGATCGCGAATTGCGGCGATCACCGTCGCCAATCGCGCCCAATCTCATCGATCCACTTCGAAATCATGCATCGACGGGTATCGTCGACTCAAGTCACCGTCGAAATCGACTTATCCTACAGCTTCAACGCCGAAGCTAAGCTGCAAAGCGGCCTACGCCGTACTCTAACGAATGCGCGACTACGGGCCGCTTTGTCAGCTTCAGCGGCTCGTTGGCCAGCTTTGCTACCAGCTCGTCGCGAGCACCGCCCCCACTTTCTCGAGGGTGTCGAGGTATAAGTCGTTCCAGGTTGCGTGTGGATGCGCGCGATACGGCCTCCTAAGGTAGGTACCGGGAAACTGGCGGTGCGTTGGCAACAGATTCACGTCGATAACCTTACGACGGAAGGTCCTCAAGGCAGCATCGCTTCGATGGGCGATCGCGTTCCTCACCAGCATAGCTTGCGCGAGTATCTGCCTGTCAGAGTTGTCAACATCTGAGAATGGCCTGCCATCGTTTAGGAATCGCTTTGCAACGTCGACGCAGTCCTTATACGGCATTAACTCGATGTATGCGCGACCGCCTGTGAGCACTTCGCGGAAAACCTCTCGGGAGCGTGGTTGTACTAGCCTGAAGAACCCCGAATGCTTGCTTGCTGTGCCGCACACAAACTCGCTCAGGAGAAGATTCAGCAGTCCCTCAAATCGCGACATCGCATTGAGGAACGCTGACTCGTAGATGAGTTCACAGTCGGTTATTCCGATCTTCTTCTGCTTGAGGAGTGACTCGACTCGCGCACAGCACGCTCGCACCTGCCGAACTGAGTAGCGATAAGAGTTCCCAAGTTCATGTGGCCGAGGCAAGCCCCAGACTCCTCATAAAGAACTTGTGGCGAGTGTCTCGACGCCCCTTATCTGCGGTGGCCTTATCCATCGCGTCGGCAACGGAATCCGGAAGCTTTCCTGAGCTTATGCGTTCATTGACTTTCCGCAACGCTGCCGCAAGAGCCGAGGGGAGAGCCCGCGCTGCTTTGCGGGCCCTGTAATCAGAGCCAAGCCCGTACACGTGATCGTAGCACGCGGTAAATAGCGAGTAGAAGAGTGCTTGCCTCTGCAGGCGCGTGTCTGCGATGTACTCGCCAACGGCATCGTCGATGGCATCCATCACATGCTGAAAGCGCGTTGCCAACTGCGCCGCCCCCGGGAGTTCGTCGTCGTACTGTTCGTATAGCGCGTCTAGCTTAGGCTGGCTCTTGCCTTGAATGCCGTCCATCATGGCACTGAGGTAGTCAGACACCGATTCAACCTCTACCATACGCGCAAAATCATCGTCGTCAAAAACTCCCCATCGACGCCACAGTGGGAGATTGCGAATCGCGAGATCATAGGAAAGCGTCTTGAATTCGCCGAAGTACTCCGCGTTCCGTAGTTCCTGCTTGTTGAGTTTGGATCCGGTCGAATTCAGACGAGAGAAGATTCGGAGTACGACCTCATCGCTCGTGTTCGGAGGCAGCACGTGCGTGCTGATTTCGTAATCGAGAATTGCTGCTTGCAGATCCGCATCGAGACTCCGGAACGTTCGATTTGCGATATCGTTGTTATGCATTGGCAGGACAGTAAATGCGTCCTTCTCCGCCGCGTAATCAGCGAGCACTTGCGAATCGACGAACGCGAATAGCGTTCGAAGGCGCTGCTGGCCGTCTACTACCTCTAGACGCGAGGAGAGGGTATTAAGATCCTGTGTCTTTCGTAAGAAGACTATGGGAACCGGCAATCCCTTAACCACCGTGTCAATCAAGAGAGACTTCGCTTTCGGACCCCATACCTCGCGCCGCTGAAAGATCGGCTTCAGCTGCAATGTCCCGTTGCGCTGCCAGTCTAGGAAGTCGGAGACCGTGTAGACGGTCTTTGTTGGCTTGATCTGAGTCATCTTTGTCTAGGTCGCGAGCGACGGCATCCCGGATGTCTTTGGTGAAAGCGAACCCTACCTCTTCTTTGCCGATCTTGGTAAGCCTCAGAATCAGAAGCGGCGCGCTCGAACTGGAGGCGTCTGGCTAACGCGTATTAGCCTGCAGGCGATCACTGCAAGCCAGACTATATATTCGTGTTTCCAGCAGCATAAGAAGACCGACGAATAGGCTGCGATCGCTTCCCCAATCCAGAACTGTAAAGCGCTTAGGGGCGTGCGGCCTGCTCAACGCGCGGACCTATCAGGCTGCAGAGAATGCAGTCTAAGGTTCGCCCGGAAAGAACGGACCGCAAGCCGAGCCACCGTCTGACCTGAACCTCAACGATCGGTCTCCACCGAGCCGTCCACCAGCGCCGCCGTCTTGATGTAGTCCAACGCCGGAAACCACTTCGCCAGATACGCGTTCCCCTGCCGCGCGATCCGCGCAAAGTTCGGCTCCTCGCCATACTCCGCGTTCAGCCGCTCCACGACGTCCATCCCTTCCGTTACGCGGCCGATCGGCGCGAACAGCTTCTGGTAGTCCAGCTTTCGCGTATTGTCGCCGGTGCTGATGAACAGCTCGGTGCTCCGTGAGTTCGGTCCGTTGGCCGCGAACGCCACGGTGCCTTTCTCATTGCTGATTCGCATCGGGTCGTCCGGAATGTTCGCGCTCACCCACGCGTCGTTCACTGACACCGTGCCATGTTTGCCGAACTGCGCGACGAAGCCGGGCACGATGCGGTAGAACCGCACTTCATCGAAGAAGCCAATCGTCACCAGCTCGTAGAACCGGTCGGCACCGTGCGGGGCCAGCTTGCGCTCCACACTCACCAGGAACGGGCCCTTGCTGGTCTCGAAGCGCACCTGGAACGTGTCAGGGCTGCGCATCGGTGTGGCCGCGGGGCCTGGCACCTGCCGCACCACCTTCGTGGCCGTATCGGCCGGCGCTGCTCGATCGGCGCGCGCTTTGCCGTCACCGCCGCATGCCGAGAGACTGCTGGCAGCCAGGCCGGTGATCATCAGCCACAGGGCGGGGGCGAGTCGGCGCGGGGCCGTCCAGTGTGAGGCGACAGGGCGGGAGATCGGCATATCCATAGTATGTGCACGAGGCAGGAGACGTGCATATTGGGCGCGCCCGCTCCCGTCTCCTCCAGGCCAGGCCCACATGCGCGCTCGCTCGTTCGTCCCTCTCATCGTCTGCGGCGCAACCATCGCCGCCTGTGCGTCCGGTGCCAGCTCGGCGAGCGCCAACCCGGGCACATCCGCGCCGCAGCAGGCCAGCACGTCGCCCTTCTGGGGCGCGCCCGCGGTGGGCCGCACTCACACGCTCATGCCCACGCCCACCACGGTGGTGAACGGCGGCTACGATCCGGCTGCGGCGCCGGTCGTGCGCATGGCATCGGGTGATGTGCTCGACGTGGGCACAGTGTCCACCTGCGGTGTGCGCTTGCTGCAGACGGGCAAGGACTCGGGACGCATCGAGCCGGCCATCCGCGCCATTCAGGCGGCCACCGCGGCGGGCACGCTCAAGCGCGGGCCGGGCGGGCATGTGCTCACGGGGCCGGTGTATGTGGATGGCGCCGAGTCGGGGGATGTGCTGGAAGTGCGCATCCGGGACATCCAGCTCGATGTGCCCTACGCGTGCAACAGCTTCAGCTCACGCAGCGGCTTCATTCCGGAAGACTTTCCCAACACCACACGCTCACGCATCGTGCCGCTCGATGCACGCCGCATGATTGGGCACTTCGACGACACACTGGGCATCGAGATTCCGCTGCGTCCATTCTTTGGCAGCATCGGTGTGGCGCCGCCGGCGGCGAGTGGCCGCATTCACAGCGCGCCGCCGGGCATGCACGCGGGCAATCTCGACAACAAGGAGCTCACCGCGGGCACCATTCTCTACATCCCGGTGAATGTGCGCGGCGCGCTGCTGCACATCGGCGATGGACACGCGGCCCAGGGTGATGGTGAAGTGGACATCACCGCGCTCGAGACGGCGCTGCGTGGTCAGTTGCAGCTCGTGGTGCGCAAGGACATGAAGCTCACCTGGCCGCGCGGTGAAACACGCACGCACTGGATTGCCATGGGGACCGACAGCAATCTCACCATCGCCACCAAGACCGCCGTGCGTGAGGCCATCAAGCTGCTCGGCGATGTGTACCAACTGCCGCGCGAAGACGCGTATCAGCTCGTGAGCACGGCGTGCGATGTGCGCATCACGCAACTCGTGGACGGCACCATGGGTGCGCATGTGATGATTCCCAAGGCGTTGTTCACGCGGCGGCGGCCCTAGCATCCGGCTACCAGCCGATGCCAGTGGGGATAGGACGCTCCGCTACGACATGCGCCCGATCCGGTATGTCACACCCTGAAGACCGTCGGTCACTCAGGTCTGTTCACGGGCACTGAGACATCGCACCATGACGCTCGGCGTACCAGCCATCGGTACGCCGTTCGTGTGTTGCCACCTCTCCCGCCCAGACCTCCTCGATGTCGTCTCACCAGCTCGTCCCATACATGTCGCGCCTTCGTGTCACGGTGGCGCTTGCCGCACTGGCCTTCACAACAACAGCCCCAGCTGTACACGCCCAGGCGACGACCGCCGCTGCACCAGTTCCGGCACCACGTCCCGCCAATCCCGCCGATGTCGCGTCCATCGACGCCGTCGTGAAGGCGCTCTACGAATCCATCTCTGGCCCCAAGGGACAGCCGCGCGACTTCGATCGCCTGCGCACACTGTTTGCACCCAGCGCCCGCATGATCCCCACCGGGGTGGCTGCCGACGGCAAGGCACGCCTGCGCAACTGGAGCGTGGAGGAATACATCACGGCCGCCGGCCCGGGGCTCATGGCCAACGGCTTCTTCGAGCGCGAGATCGGCCGCACCACCGAATCGTACGGCAATGTGTGGCACATCATGAGTGCCTACGACTCGCGCTACACGCTCGCCGACGCCAAACCCTTCGCGCGCGGGATCAACAGCATCCAGCTGTTCAATGGCGGCGATCGCTGGTACATCGTGTCGGTGTTCTGGGATTCCGAGCGGCCGGGCAATCCCATTCCCGCTGAGCGCATAACGGTGAAGGACAAGGGCTGAGCCCCACCTTGGACCGCGACGCGTTACGCGCACGCCTCACCGAGCTCCTCGGCGTTCAATACGCCCTGCACGAGGAGCTCGGTGGTGGTGGCATGTCGGTGGTGTATCGCGCCACCGAGCGTGCGTTCGAACGCGCCGTGGTCATCAAGGTGCTGGCGCCGGAACTCACGCAGGCGATCAACGCCAAGCGCTTCGTGCGCGAGATCAACATCGCCGCGCGGCTGCAGCATCCGAACATCGTGCCCATGCTGGCCGCGCAGGTGGATCAGGGTATTCCGTACTACGTGATGCCCTACGTGAAAGGGCGTTCATTGCGCGAGCGCATGTCGACGGGCGCGGTGCCGGTTGCCGAAGCGTTGTCGATGCTGCGCGACATTGCGCGCGCTTTGGCCTATGCGCACGGCGAAGGCGTGGTGCACCGTGACATCAAACCCGAGAACGTGTTGTTGTCGGGTCGTGTAGCCATGGTGACGGACTTTGGCATCGCCAAGGCGCTGGCTGCGGCATCCGCGCCAGAAGTGTCGGCGGAGTCGACGGCTTCGCACACACTCACGCAATACGGTACGTCCATCGGCACACCGCGCTACATCGCGCCGGAGCAGGCCGTGGCCGGTGATGTGGATCATCGCGCCGATCTGTATTCGTGGGGCGTGATGGCATACGAGTTGCTGGCTGGTGTGCACATGTTCGCCGAGCGGGGTTCGCCGCGGCAGATGCTGGCGGCACATATCGCCGAGATGCCAAGGCCATTGCAGGAAGCGGCGCCCTCGGTGCCACAGCCGTTGGCGCAGCTGATCATGCACACCCTGGCCAAGGATCCGGATCAGCGGCCAGCCAGTGCCGATGAGCTATTGGCGTTGCTTGATGGCTATGACATTGCGGTGAGTGGCGAACGGTTTCCGTCGGGACCTTTGATGCCGACACAAGCCGTGAGTACACGCAGCGCCGTTGCGAAGTGGGCCGCAGCGGCCGTGCTGTTCGTGGCCGCGGCCATCGGAGCCGCTGTGTGGAAGACTCAATCACGTACGGCACTCGACGAAACCCTGCTGGTGTCGGCACCGTTTCGTGTGTCGGCCGCCGACCCGGCATTGCAGTACCTGCGCGAAGGCATGATCGACCTGCTGTCGGCCAACCTCACCACTCCATCCATGCGCATGGCGGCGCCGCGCACGATGGTGGAAGCGTTCACCAAGACCACGGGCGCCACCGAGCGCGATGCGTCTGAAGCACAGGCACTCGAGACAGCCCGTCATCTTGGCGCGGGTCGTCTGTTGCTCGGCGACGTGGTGGCCACACCCAAGGACCTCACGTTCACGGTGCGCGTGCTGAACGTGGCGCGCGGCACGTCGTCCGAGGCAATTCGTGTGAACGGTTCGGTGGACAGCGTGGCGCAGCTGGTGGACAGACTCTCGCTCGCCATTCTCACGGAGCTCGCGCCAGAAGAAACCAGGCGACGCGGAACCGTGGGCACCACGTCGGTGGTGGCGCTGCGTTCCTATCTGGAAGGATTGGCCACTCTGCGTCGGGCGCAGCACATCGAGTCCACTCAGGCGTTCCTCCGGGCCATCGAAGCCGACACCACGTTTGCATTGGCGGGCATCGGTCTGCGTCTCGCGGCGGCGTGGAATGGCAATCAGGACATGATGACCCGGGGCACCGATGTCGCCTGGCGTCATCGTGCGCGATTGAGTGATGGCGACCGGGCGTTACTCACGGCGCTGGTGGGGTCACGCTATCCCGATATCACGCCTTCCGTGCAGAAGCTCGATGATGTGCGTCGCTACGTGGCACTCGCCCCGCAGCGCGCCGAGGCGTGGTATCTGCTGGGGGATGCGCTGTTCCACTATGGACACATTGCCGGGGCCAGTGAAGACTCGGTGGATGCCGAGTCACGCGAGGCCTTCGTGCGCGCGCTCGATCTCGACTCCACCTATCTGTCGGCGGCGGTACATCTCACCGACCTCGCCGCGTGGCACAACGACAACGCGCTGTTGGAACGTGTCTCGCGCCTGCGCAGTGCGGCCGATTCCAACCGGGTGTGGCTGTGGGAGGTGCGTTGGTATCAGGCCGTCAAAGCCAATGCACCCAATCAGCGCATCTGGCGCGATTCGCTGGTGCGCCGTAACTACGGACACTTCACGCAGGTGGCCATGCACGAGGGCGTGGGCGCGCGTGAAGGCGTGGCGGTATACGACTCGGTGTATCGGTTGGCCCGTGGCGGCGACCCGGCGCGCATGGTCACCGCCGGCTCCAATCTGGTGGACTGGCTGTTGCTGCTTGGGCGCCCGGCAGAGGCACAACGTGTCATGGCGGCCATCGACTCCATTCCCGACGCCAATGTGGCGGCCAACAGTGCCGTGCGCCGATTGCGTGGCGCGATACTTGGTGAACACGACACCACCGGCGTGGGACTGGCATTGCAACGCCTGATGGCCGATGAATCGCTCACCCCCACCGATTTCACGAGCCAGAGCTTCGTGCTGCGCGCGGTGCGAGCGGCCGAGATGTGGCGACTGGCCCATGGGGACAGTAGCAAGACACACCTCTCAAAGCAGCGTCT
This sequence comes from Gemmatimonas sp., assembly GCF_036405635.1. Lineage (GTDB taxonomy): Bacteria > Gemmatimonadota > Gemmatimonadetes > Gemmatimonadales > Gemmatimonadaceae > Gemmatimonas. The sequence goes on from NZ_DASWXE010000199.1 coordinate 18,108, forward strand.
CGCCGCCGCGGTGCGTGGCACGCCCGCCGAGCGTGACGTCGACTATGCGTTGTCCGTGACGCTCATCGACGCGCTGCACGCACATCTCGCGCGAGACACGGCCATGCTGCGCGCACGACTGCAGCATCTCGACTCCCTGCTGGCCAATCTCGACTACAGCCGTGCGCACGAAGCACGCACGGCATTCACCGCACTCGAAGTGGCCCGCCTGTGGGAATCGCTGAACGAACCGGCGCGTGCGCTGGTCACGCTGCGCCGGTCGGGTGATCGCTGGCAGGGGTCCATCACGCCGTACCTCGCCACGCGTCTCAGGCGCCGCGCGCGATTGGCGGCGGCTCTTGGCCACCACGCAGAAGCACGATGGGCCGGAGCGCGATATCTCGCCTACCGGTTCGAACCCGAACCGGCGATGCGCGCGCAGGAAGACTCGGTGAAACGTCTCCTGTCCGGACTTACGAAGCCCGGTCGGTAGGCGCATCGCTGGCCGCACCCGATGCCTGGTGCCGCTGCTGCATATCGGCACTCATCTCCATCCCCTTCTCCACGGCCAGCTTGCCCAGTCGCACCGATTCATCGGCCATGCGACGGCCGCTGTCGGCCACCTTCTTCGTCCCCTGCGCGAACATCTGCTTGAGATGCTCGGCGTCGTCATTGTGAAAGTCGCGCAGCTTCTCCAGTGAATCGGCGTTCTCCACGTCGAAGTACGGCGCCGAGTTGAAGCCGAGCTGTTTGGCGTAGAGGCTCACCGGCAACTGACCGATGGCGGAGTTGTACACGCGCACCATCGCGTTGTAGGCCTCGCGTTTCGACTGCAGATCGGATTCGATGAGATCGAGCTGCGCCATGAGCTGCTGGTACGCCGCGTTGGCCTTGAGCTCGGGATACTGCGTGGCCATGCGCATCACTTGCGTGAGCACACCCGATGTGGCGGTCTCGCCGGCACTGGTCTCGGCGCCGTTGGCCGAGATGGAGAGGTGGGTGAGCTTCTCGTGATCAGCGTAGCCCTTGGCGATGTCGACCAGCTTGTTCACGAGGTCGAGGCGCTTCTTCATGGACGCCATCACGTTGGCATGCGCCTCGCGCACACCATGGGCCAGCGTTTGCAGGGCGTTGTAACGGCGCACGGTGTACACCGCGAGCACGACGACTACGAGAATCAGCGTGAAGAACATGGCCGGGCCTGGGGAGGGCGTTCGACTGCCGGTGGGTGCCGCGCAGACGACCCCCGGTCGGGAGCCACGCCTGCCCTCCGCATTGCGCAGGAACAGGCCGGCAACCGTCATGCCCCCATCCAAGCCCCGATCAGGCGCCTAGAACCAGCGCCCGATGCGCACGAACCAGCGGTGATCCCGGCGACTGTTCACGCCGTACTGCACCCGCAGCGGGCCGATGGGCGTGGCCGCGCCCAGCCCGACGCGGGCACCAGCCAGCCACTCGCCTGACACCGGGCGATGGGGATTCTCGGCCACCTGGCCGCCCTGCACCGTGAACTGCAGCGCCAACGGCCCCACGATGGGGCGTGACACCTCAACCGCTGAAGACAGCTCGGCCATGCCACGCTGCTCGAAGATGCGGAGGCCCGGGAAACCCTCTTCCCCGCCCAGCGTGGGTGTGTCCATGAACGGCAACTCGCGGTCGGCCCATACCACGCGCGAGGTCATCGCGATGTCGAACAGCCCCTTCGTGAACGTGGACGCGGTGACGGCCTGCAGACGCGTGTAGCGATTCGTGTATTCGAGATCCACTCGCGGCACGAAGCGCGGGTCGGAGCGCACGCGCACAAAACTCACCGTGCCACCAAACACCGACAGGGCGCGATCGTCAAAGCCTTCGGTGACACCACTGTCAGTCTGGATCTCGAGCGTGGTCACACGGCGCGCCAGGCCGGCGGCCTGCAGCGTCCACCGATGACCCAGCGGCTGCTCGATACCCACGCGCACTTTCTGGTCACTGAACGCGGGGAGCAGCGCGTCGGGAATTTCGATGCGACGGTCTTCGGGCAGAAACAGGCGCACACGCTCGCGGGCGATGGTGGCCTCGAGAAACGGACTGCGCGTGAGTTCGATGTACTGGTCATTGCGACGCAGGCCGATGATCACGTCCTGTCGGTAACGGCCCAGCGCACCACGCGACGCGATCTCCACCGGCCAGCCGATTGGGTGGCGGTCCACCGCGCCGAGCCACGCGCGTCCGCCGAGTTCACCATCGTACACCAGGCCGGCCGACAGCGAACGCCGCGGCGCAAACACCAGTCGCGGATGAATGAGCACACTGTCGGCGCCAGTCACGGCTTCCGACGACGGACGGCTCACGGTCACGCGCTCGGGGTTGAGCCACAGTGCCGTGACACGCTCGCCTTCACTCACGCGCACGATGCGTGTCATCACCGAGTCGAGCGAGACCTCGTTGGGTGAGACGTCGCCAAAGATGATGTGCGACAAGCGTTGCTCGGCGCCGGTGGGGCGCTCGGTGAACCGGCGCGCCGCCAATGGCGGCAGGTCGGCCACTACACGACGTGTCGTGGGCAGGCACTCGGCGGTCGGGATCGCGCGACGCGCCGCCTCGCGACCACGCTCGATCATGAGCTTCATGGTCGCGTCGGAAAAGTCGAGCGCCGACGTGCCAGTGGTGTTGCTGGTGACGCGCACATCACCGTCGCGCAGTTGTGGACGATTGCGCGAAAACAGGAAGCGCATGAGCGACGCGGCCACCATGCTGGTGCTGCTGCGCTCCACCGCAAACTCCACCGTGTCGGTCATCTCGCTGAGAATGACCCGCGACGCGCCCTCGGCGCGGGCCACGCCCACGGGGGCGTTTTCGGCCATGCCGCCGTCCACCAGCACACGCTTCTCGATGGTGAGCGGCTGAAAGACGAGGGGAATGGCAAAGCTCGCCCGCACCGCCTCGGCCAGGTCGCCGCTGCGCAGCACGATGGGATTGCCGGTGCGCAGGTCGGTGGCCACGGCGCGAAACGGCGTGGGCAACCGGTCGAAGTCACCCGCCGCGCGCAGGTTGCCGGCCAGCAGCATCGCCGACGCGATGAGGTTCACATTGCCTTCGCGCACTGTGGACGTGGAGAAGTCGAGCCCACCACCGGCGCCTTCGTTCCATGTGAGCAGCGGCAGCACCGGGCCGAGCGCCCGTGGCGCGGAGGGTGCGTACCCACCGATGTAGCGTCCCACGTTGAAGCGGAACACAAACTCCTCGAGCGCCTTGGCGTCCCAACCGCTGGCGTACATCGCGCCCACGAGTGCGCCGATGCTGGTGCCCACGACGAGGTCGGGCACAATGCCCAGCGAGTCGAGGTGTTGGATGACGCCCACATGGGCGATGCCCTTGGAGCCGCCGCCGGCGAGGACCAGGGCGACGCGGCCGGGAGTGCACACACCGGCCGCTGTCGGCGGGCGCGTGGCACCCGCCGTACTGTCATTGGTGGACGTCTGTGCGCCAAGCCGGATGGTTGGCAGCGATACTGCGGACACCGCGAATGCAAGCAACGCAAGCGCGCGGAACAGGGCGTGGCGCACAGGTTCGTCGAGCAGAAAGTGGGGGCGTTCCAGCTGTCTGCGAACTACTACCCCCGAACTAGCGGGTTCGTCTCACCGGACCATTCGTGAGCGTCACCGTCCCCGCCTTCTCCATGTTCTTGATGTGATCCCACACATCCTGGAGTGGCACCGGTTCGAACTGCCCGGAGATGAAGTCGCGGATATCCAG
>NZ_DASWXE010000200.1:0-13392 GCF_036405635.1 Gemmatimonas sp.
GCAATGGCCCGAACCGGCGCCATCACTGGCCCGGGCGGTGGCTGCCGAATTCCGTCTGCTCAGCGAGATCGGGCGGGGCGGCATGGGCGTGGTGTACCTCGCCGAGGACACGCGTCTGCTGCGCCGCGTCGCGATCAAGACATTGCTGCCCCACATGGCCAGCGACGTGCAGGTGCGCGAACGCTTCGTGCGCGAATCACGCACCGCTGCCGGATTGTCGCACCCCGGGATCGTGCCCATCTTCGCGGCCGCCGACCAGCATGGCGTCGTGTACTTCATCATGGGCTATGTGCAGGGCGAGTCGTTGGCTGACCGCCTGCTGCGCACGGGCCCGTTGTCGGTACGCGAGGCGCTGCTGATTGTCCGGCAGGTGGCCGATGCGCTGGCATTTGCGCACGACGCTGGCGTGGTGCACCGCGACATCAAGGCCGAGAACGTGTTGATCGACCAATCGGGACGTGCCGTGATCACCGACTTCGGTATCGCGCGCATGGGCGATGCACAGCCGCTCACCGCCACCGGCACCGTACTGGGATCGGTGTACTACATGAGCCCCGAGCAGGTCACCGCCGAAGCGCTTGATGGGCGCAGTGACCTGTACGCACTGGGGGTGCTGCTGTATCACCTGCTCACTGCGCGCTATCCCTACGAACGGACGCAGGCTTCGGCCGTATTGGTTGCCCATGTCACGAGCCCGGTGCCCAGTTTGCGTGATGTGCTGCCCGACGCGCCGGTGTTGCTCGATACATTGGTGCAGCGCCTGCTCGCCAAGTCACCCGACCAGCGCACACCCTCGGCGCAGGCCCTACTCGAGCAGATCGATGACGTGCTGCAGGAGCGCGCGCCGTCGAACGTGGCGGTGGCGGCGCGTACACCCATGGCTGTCGCCGCTGCAGCAGCGTCGAATGCTATCGTGCCAGCTGCCGATGCGGTGGCATATCCGGCCGCATCGGCGCAGGCGACTGGACCGCTGAGCTCCGCTGAAGCCCATCAGGTGTGGGAACGCGCCGCCGCATTGCAGGCACACACCGGCGTGATCGTGCCGCCGCCGGCGTTTCTGGTGCGCACTCCTGCTGATGGCGAGCCGCTCACACGCGGTTACGACGCCGTGGTCGTGAAAGAAGCCGCGCTTGAAGCGGGCATCGACGCGAAGTACGTGGAGCGTGCGCTGTCCGAGCGAGCGGATGCACAATCGCAGGCGCTCGCCGCCCGCGAATCGGTGGAGCTTCGTGTGGGAGAGCGGCAGCGTACACCACCCAGCAAGTGGATGGGCGCCTACGACAAGCTGGAGTTCGAATCGGTGGTCGAAGGCGAAGTGCCACTCGACTTTTTCGAGGATATGGCCGACGAGGCACGGCGTGCCCTTGGGGAGCTGGCCAACATCAACGTGGTGGGCCGCACGCTGACGGTCACCACCGGCGGAGGCCAGCGCCAGTCCGGCATGCCGCGCGTGGTGCAGGTGCAGGTGTCCGTGCGTAACGGCCGCACCATGATTCGCGCCTTCGAAGACCTCACGTCGATGTCCGGTGGCCTGTTTGGTGGCGTGGGGTTTGGCGCCGGCATGGGACTGGCACCACTCACGTTCGGACTCACCCTCAAGTTCGCCCACGACCCCGTCCTGGCCGCTGCCGGAGCCGCAGCGGCATTCCTGTCGGCGCAGGGTCTGGCCCGCTTGCTGTTCGGCAAGACGTCGCGCACGCGCGAAAAGGCGCTGCGGGACCTTGTAGAACGCCTCGCGCGACTCGCCCGCACCGAGCTGTCAGGGCAGAAAAAACTGCGCCCCTGATACACGAAGCATCAGGGGCGCAGGAACCACTGCCGATGGACCGGACGCTTACCGGCGATTCACCCAGGTCATCATCTCGCGGAACGTCGGCCGCTTACCGTACATGAGCAGCCCCACACGGTAGATCCGCCCGGCGATCCATGTGGTGAACACGGCGCCCAAGGCCACTGATGCCAGCGACAACAGCACCTGCGACGTGGGCACGGGAGCCACCGTCATGCGCAGTGGCATGATGATCGGCGCACTGAATGGCAGCGTGGACATCACACGCGACAGCGTACCATCGGGCTGCATCAGGATGTTCTGCACGAACATCACGCTGGCCACGAGCAGCAGCACCACCGGCATCTGCGCCTGCTGCGCTTCCTGCTCGCTGTTGATCGTCGCGCCCACCGCCGCAAACAATCCGGCGTAGAACATGAAGCCCAGCACGAAGAAGCCGAGCAGTGTGGCGGCCGTGGAGAAGCCCACGTCGGGGATGTTGAGCGGGGTGCTCGCCACGCCGAATGAGGCCAGGATAGGGGCCCGCACGTAGTACATCACCACGCCGATCACCATCCACAACACGATCTGCGTGAAACCCACCGCACCAACACCCACCACTTTGCCAGCCAGCAGTCGTGTGGCGGGAATGCTCGCCACCACCACCTCGGCCACCCGCGTCTGCTTCTCTTCCAGCACACCGCGCAGCACGTTGAGGCCGTAAATGAAGATGGTCATGTACAACGTCATCGCGACCGCGAGGCCGACGATGAAGTTGACTTGCCCCGACCCGCCGCGTCCCTGCTTGGTGAGGCGCTCGGTGCTGATGTTGGTCGAGATACCGGTGATCGCGCGGCCGACATCGGGATCGACACCCGCACCCTCGAGCCGCAACGCGACCAGCTCACGCTGCACCGCTCGTTCCAGGCGCTGCATGTCGAAGATCGCCGTGGTGTTGCTGCCGGCGTAGCGCGCCTTGCCGGTGGTGATCAGGGTGCTGTCCACGATCAGATAGCCCTTGGCGCGTTCCTGCATCACATCGGCAGTCGCCAACGACTCGGCGGGAGCTATGGCGCCCGGAGCGACGGGCACCACACGAGGCGCGTTGTCGCCTGCCGTCACGCCACCCGCAAGCTGAGACGACAAGCGAGCGCCGAGCGAGGTGCTCGTGGCGTCGATGATGACGATGTTGGACGCGTCGGCCGCCCCCTTGTTGCGCGAGGCGAGCAGCGCGGGCAGGACCATCAATGATCCGAACAGCACCGGACCAAAGACTGTGGCAATCAGGAACCAGCGTGTGCGCACGCGCTCGAGATACTCGCGCCGCACCACCGCGAGAAACTTGCGATCAACCATGGCCAGTCATCCCCGCTTCGACGTGGGTTGCGCCGACCTTCTCCAGGAAGATGCGATGCAACGAAGGGCGCACTCGCTCGAAGCGCTCGATGTTGGCACCGGCGTGCACCAGAGCCGCCAGCAGTGCACCGGGGGCAACCTGCTCAGGCAGTTCGAGTTCCATGTAGCGGTTGGAGTCGTCGCGGCGCGTGACCCAGGCTGGGTTCGTCAGGATGGACTCCACGGCAGGCACGGGATCGCCTTCGAGAGCGAGCGCCACGAATCGCCCGCCATGAGCATTGCGCACATCGCTGATGGTACCGTCCAGCACCTTCTCGCCGCCGGCGATGATGCACACCGCATCGCACAACCGTTCGGCGTTGTCCATCAGGTGTGTGCTGAAGATCACCGTGCGACCCTGTTTGCGCAGATCGACCACGGTGTCCTTGAGCGCCTGTGCGTTGATGGGGTCGAGGCCGCTGAACGGCTCGTCGAGGATGACCAGTTCGGGATCGTGCAGCAGGGCGCCGATGAACTGTACCTTCTGCTGCATGCCCCGGGAGAGCTCATCCACCTTGCTCGTGCCCCAGTCGGCACCGCCGCCCTTGAGCGCGAGGCGCTCGAGCCAGGCGTCGATGCGCATATCGAGGTCGCGTCCACCGAGTCCCTTGAGCTCGCCGAGGAACCGTAGCACACGACGCACCTGCATCTTGCGATACAGCCCGCGTTCTTCGGGCAAGTAGCCGATGCGATCCACGATGGACGGGTCATGACCGGGGACGCCGAGCACGGAAATGCTGCCCGTGTCGGGGGCGATGATGTTGAGGATCATCCGGATGGTGGTCGTCTTGCCGGCACCATTGGGACCGAGCAGTCCGTAGACCGTGCCACGCGGAACGTTCAGCGAAAGCGTGCGCACCGCCACGTGGTGCTCATAGCGTTTCGAGACGCCGGATATCGAGATGGCCAATGAAGACATGCGATGGGCTTTTCTTTGGACGGAAGAATGCAGGGGCGTACCGATCGACCGGTTGGCGCCCGATGTGTCCTGTTGGAAATGTAGGCGCCGAACGGGCAATTGCTGATCGCCGAAGCGGAGTGGCCCGTCACACCGCGGGCTTCACCTCTTCCGTCGGGGGGCACGGGTCATATACTTGGTCGCGCGACTTCTCATCCGTGTGCCACTGTGTGAACGCCTCTGACCGGCTCACTGCATGCGTCCAGGTAGGTTGATCCCCGTGCCGTTGGAAACGGGGAAGCTGGTGCGGCTCGCGTTGGTCTTCTTCGTTTCACACGCTGCGTCCCTGGCGCTGATTCGCTACGGGGGACCGCTGGCGCCCGCCTGGCCTCCGGCCGGCGTTGCTGTCGCCGCCTTGCTGGTGCTGCCGCGTTCGCACCGTCCGCTCGTGTTCATCGGGTATGTGTTGCTCGATACGCTGTCGAACCTGATTCAGGGGTATGCGACGCAGGTCGGGCTGATGTTTCTCGTGGCCAGCATGGGCGAGCTGTACCTCATCGATCGGCTGCTGCAGCGCTTCACGGAGCAGCCCATCCGATTTGCGCGACTGCGAGAGGTGGCGGTCTTTCTACTCATCACCAGCGTGGCCGCCGCCATCGCCTGTGTGCCGGCGGGCTTCGTGGCGCAGTGGGCGGATGGCAGTACGGTGCTCAAGGGCGGCGTGATCTGGTGGGTCGGCGACATGCTGGCGTACGCGATCGTCACGCCGCTCACGGTGTTGTGCTTCGACCCACCACGTTCGCCAACGCGACCGTGGTCCCCGATTCGCGTACTGGAAGCCTCGGTGCTGGCCGGCGTGACGGTGGCGGCGGCCGTGTTCGTGTTGCGGGGCACGCCCATCGTGGGGCCGCTGAATGCACAGCCGTACATGCTCTCCCTGCCGCTGCTGCTGGTGACGCTGCGTTTCGGGCAGGTGGGAACGCTCTGGACGCTGCTCAGTGTGGGTGTCACCGGCGTGTTGCTCATGCTCGACCGTCAGCCATCTGCCCTGGCGGTGGCCACCGGAGGTGATTCGCTCACCATCCTGCAGGCGTTTCTCGGCATCCAGGCACTGGTGGCGCTGGTGCTCTCCACGGCGCTGCGCGAGCAGCACGAGACGGCCGTGGAACACGCGCAGATGGTGGAAGCTCTCACCGCCAGCGAACATCGCCTGCGGCAAAGCCAGAAGATGGAAGCCATCGGCCAGTTGGCCGGCGGCATCGCGCACGATTTCAACAACGTGCTTGCGGCCATCATGATGCAGCTCGAGGAGCTGCGCCTGGTGCGCGACCTGCCACGCATCGGGCGGGAACTGCTCATCGACGTCGAGACGGCGGTGCAGCGTGCGGCGCGGCTCACGCGCCAGCTGCTCGTGTTCAGCCGTCAGCAGGCCATGCAACCGCGCGTGCTCGACCTCAATGCGCTGGTGCGCAGCCACGTGCGCCTGTTGCGACGCGTCGTCCCGAGCTCCTATTCGCTGGTTGTGTCGTCGGCGCCGGCTCCGCTGGTGGTCGAGGTGGACGGCGGTATGATCGAGCAGGTGCTGATGAACCTGGTGCTGAATGCCCGCGACGCGCAGCAGGGCGGCGGGGCGATCGTGATCACCACGGTGCAGCGCACCTTGCCGCCATCATCGCCCAGTGGACTGCCGGCGGGTGGCTACGCGGTGATCAGTGTGCGCGACACAGGCAGTGGCATCGCCGAAGACAATCTGCCGCGCCTGTTCGAGCCGTTCTTCACCACCAAGCCCACGGGGCAGGGCACCGGGCTGGGGCTGGCCACGGTGTATGGCATCGTGCAGCAGCATGGTGGCACGGTGCGCGTGGAGACGGCGTTGGGAGTGGGGACCACGATGGAAGTGTGGATCCCGGTGAGCGAGGCGATCGTGCCTGAAGGGGCATCGACGGCGTCGGAGGAGGTCGCCACCGATTCGGGTGAACATCAGGCACCGGGTACACTGCTCGTCGTGGAAGACGAACCCACCGTACGCCGCCTGATTCAGCGGGTGCTGGAACGGGACGGGTACAAGGTGTATGTCGCACCCAGCGGACGGGATGCACTGGCGCTCTGGCCGTCCGTGGAGAGGTCGGTGGATCTCGTGATCACTGATCTCGTGATGCCTGGCGGTATCAGCGGCACTCAGTTGGCCAGCGAGCTGCACCGCATCAATCCGCAGCTGCCGGTGGTATTTACGAGCGGCTACGATCCGGAGTTCGATCCCTCCGACGTGACCATGATCCCGGGCGAGAACTTCGTCCCCAAGCCCGCCACGAGTGAAGAACTGCTCTCGGTGGTGCGGCGTCAGCTCTCGCGGCGGCGGCCGGAGGCGTAGGAGGTTGGGGGGCGGGGCGGCCGACGGTGATGTGCTGCTCCGAAATTAGCGGCCAGGGTGCTGGCACTTCGGGGCCGAAACGTGCATATCACAGTACATGTGTCCGGCGCACGCGCCTGACGTCCATCCCGGTGACCGACGTCGGTACCGGCCGACGCCTGAAACGGCACCCCCTACCGTCCCCACCATGCTCCGCCGACTGACGACTTCCGCAGCGATCATTTGCGCTGCCACCACGATCGCCATCAGTGCGGCCGTGGCAGCTCCCCGCCTGTTTGCCGACCTGTCCGGTAAGTGGAACGTGAACATCACCACCCCCGATCAGGCTCGCACCTCGCTCATGACCATCGTCCACAAGGGCGATTCCCTCAGCGGTCAGACCGAGTCCGAACTCGGCGTCGCCCCCCTCAAGGGTGTTGTGAAGGGCGACTCCGTGTTCTTCGGCTTTGCCGTCGATATGGGCGGTCAGCAGATCGTCATCAACGGCACGGGTGTCATGAAGGGCGAACACAACATGGAAGGCCTGCTCGATGTGTCCGGCCTCGGCGCGTTCCCGTTCAACGCTGCCCGCCAGCGCTGATTCGGCGGTACCGCTCCACCAACCGGATGAACTCGGCGCGATAGCCGCCGTCATCCTCTCCCAGCGCCGCGCGGGCCTGCTCCAGGACCTGCGCGGCGCTGGTGTTTCCAGCGTAGGGTGACTCGCGCAGCAGCATGCCGAACGCCGCCACGCTGCTCGCAAATCGCATGTCGTCGCTGCCCCGCACCACGCGCGCCGGCACCGGATGGGTCATCAGGCGGCTGGTCGATTCGCCGGGCCGCTTGTAGCGCAGCTTCACGAACAGCAGTTCGTCGCTGCTGGACGTGCTGCTGCGCGCTTCACCGGTGACCGGCTCATAGCGACGCGCTTCGGTATCCTGCAGCGTGACCGTGCCCTGCACACCCACCGGCACGATTTCGTACAAGGCCGTCACCTGGTGTCCCGCGCCCAGGTCGCCTGCATCCTTGCGATCGTCGGTGAAGTCTTCGTTGCGCAGCAGGCGGTCTTCGTAGCCGATGAGCCGATAGGCCTGCACCCGGCGCGGATTGAATTCCACCTGCAGCTTCACGTCGTTGGCCACCGTGAGCAGCGTCGCCCCCATCTCGCGCACCAGCATCTTGCGCGCTTCTGCCAGCTCGTCGATGTAGGCGTAGTTGCCGTTGCCGCGCTTGGCGAGCTTCTCCATCTTCGCGTCCTGATAGTTGCCCGTGCCGAAGCCCAGGATGGTCAGGTACGTGCCTTCGGTGCGCTTGCGTTCGATGAGGCGTTCGAGTTCGCCGTCGCTGCTCACGCCCACGTTGAAGTCGCCATCGCTGGCAAGAATCACGCGGTTGTTGCCGTGGTCCATGAAGTGCTCGCGGGCCGTGCGATAGGCGAGCTCGATGCCTGCACCACCGGCCGTGGAACCACCCGCCTCGAGCCGTTCGATGGCCTGGATGATGGACTCCTTTTCATCACCGCTCGTGCTTGGCAACACGAGGCCTGCGGCGCCAGCGTACGTGACGATGGCCACGCGGTCCTGCGGGCGCATCTGATCCACCAGCAGGCGCAGCGACTGCTTCACCAGCGGCAGTTTGTCAGGCGACTGCATCGAGCCCGACACATCGATGAGGAACACGAGGTTGTTGGGCGGCAGCGATCCCATCTCGATGCGCTTGGACTGCAGCGCGATGCGCACGAGCTGATGCCGCGGCTGCCACGGTGCGGTGGTGACTTCGGTGGTGATGGCCACCGGATCATTGCCGCGCGGCTCGCGGAGTTCGTACGGGAAGTAGTTGATCAGCTCCTCGATGCGCACGGCGTCGGCCGGTGGACGCTGCCCGCTCTGCAGGAAGCGGCGCACGTTGCCGTAGGACGCGCGGTCCACGTCGATGGAGAAGGTGGAGAGCGGGTTGTTGGTGACGCCGAGGAATGGGTTGTCCTCGATGCGATCGTATTGCTCGCGATTGCCGGGCTGGCCGGGATAGGGGCGCGGGGGGCGCGAGACGGCGTCGGCGGCGACCGCGATCGAAGCTGCGGCCATCGCCCTGCGTGCTGGCTCGGCCTGCGCGGTGGTGACCATTGGTGGGGTGGGGGTGGACGCGTTCTGCGCAACGGCCGCGCCCTGACCCGCCTTGGCTGATTCGCGGGTGCGGGTGTTGGCCGCCCGACGCTCGGGGGCGCCGGTAGTGACCACCTCGCTGAGCGCGAAGCCCGCCTGCTTGAGCGCGAAAGCCACTCGCAGCGTGTCCGATTGCACCAAGCGGGAGAGCGCCGAGACTTCGTAGCCGATGCGCCTGACGCGGACCGTGACGATGCTGTTCGCGGTGATGGAGTCCGCCGTCACCGAGAAGTATCCAGTTGCATCGGTCTTCGTCGACGCCGCGGAACGCAGCGCTGCTCCGTTGCCGCGGAAGATCTCGACAACTGCATCTGCGACGGGTTGCCGGGCAGCGGCGTCCGTGACCGTACCAGTCACCGTCACACGTCGCGTCGCACTGCTCGCCGATGCGACTTCAGGTTCCGCAGCGACCGTTCGTGCCAACGCCGGAGCACGAAGCTCCGCTGCTTGAACAGATGCCGGCGCAGGTGCCGGCGAAACAGACGGCGGTACGGCCGTCGTGCTCGCGGCCACGCCGCTACCCGGCGATCCAGGCTGTGACATGCCCTGCGCAACATTCTGCGACGCGCCCAGCGCACGACGCGCCGCCGACGGCGCGGCCATCGGAGTCGCCATGGGCACAGGCGCGACTACACCCGGATTCGCAGGCGTCGACGACACCGGCGCGTTCGGATCGATGCTGCTCACCTTCGCATTGGCCTTCGGCGCATCCACCGTCGCGGCGTCGGACGCTGGTGCATTGATTGCCACAGCAGCGCCAGCCGCACCGGCCGCCTGCGTGGCTGCATCAAATGCCGGCTCGCGCACTTCGCGCGCAGTGTCTGCCACGGGACGCTCGGCGAGTTCCTTGCCGCCGCGCATCCACATGGTGCCACCCACACCGACCACCAGCACCGCCGCCGCCGCAGCGGAATACCACCACGGCTGAATACGACGGGTCTTGGCCGTGGTCCGCTTGGGCTGTGACATCGGCACCGACGCCGCAATGCGCGCCGCAGTGCGGCTGGCATCCTCAGCGGGCACCACACCGGCCGGCGTCACATCCAGCGCCGCCAGAATGCGCGAGCTCCCCGCCAGTAAGCCACGCGCTTCGGCCACCAACGCCATGCACGCCGCGCAGCCGTTCACATGCGCCGACACCGCGGCGGCCGCGTCCGCATCGAACACACCATCCAGCCAGGTGTGCACCGTGCCTTCCTCGAGATGCCCGTCCGCCGTGTACTCCGGCAGCAACCGTTCGTCGGGCATGATGAATTCTTCACGCGACATCGGATCCCTCCCGCGCAGCGAGTTCACGCTGCTGCGATTCGTAGACGTCCACCAGGCGACGGCGGGCGCGCGAGAGCGTGGTCCCCACGCTGCCCACGCTCAGCCCGAGTGCGGCGGCGATTTCGTGATAGTCGAGTCCTTCCTCCCGCATCAGCAGCGCCATCCGGTCTCGCTCCGCGAGTGCGTCCACCGCGGCCCGGGCCAGTGCCTGCTCACGCAGGGCGGCTGCTTCTGCATCGACCTGCTGTTCGAGACGGAACACATCGGGTTCGGTCTCGGCGTCCTGCTGCATTTCATCGCGCAACAACGTCAACCGACGCCGCTCGCGCACCGTGCGACGGGCTTCGTCGCGTACGAGGTTGGTGGCCACCGCGAAGAGCCATGCCCGCTCGTTCGCCACGGGCCCGTGGCGGGAAGCGCGCAAGAAGGTCTCCTGGGCCAGCTCCTCGGCGAGATCACGATCCCCCAGCCGGCGCGTCAGATACCGCACCACTGGAGGGTGATACTCCCGGAACAACCGTTCGAGATCGTCCATTGCCAAGATGGGATGAGGCGTTCCACGACCCGGCGAGGACCTGGCACCGGTACTTCACCAATGCTGCCTCGGGTCGCTGAACGGAGACGCCACCGTGCTCAGAACTTGCACACCGGGGACTTCCGGGGGATCCTTGAGTCTGCTTCGGGACGTTTGTGACGCTGCCGTCACGTCCTTCCCGTGAAAACCTCCTGCCACGGATCCCTGATCGTATGGCCCGGATAGCTCTCGCAGTTGTTTCGCTCGCCGTCGGACTTGGCGCCACCTGGGTCGGAGTTCGTGGCGCGGGGCCCCTTCCGCCCCTTGGCGCCGTTCTCTCCCCGTCGATCGGTCTGTGGGCCAATGCCATGGACGACCTGCCCGCCGAGGCAACGGGGCGCATCCCGGTGTTGGGAGGTCAGGTGGATGTGCGTTACGACCAGCGCAGCGTGCCGCACATCTTCGCCACCAACGAGCTCGATGCCATTCGCGCACTGGGCTACGTGGTGGCGCGGGACCGACTGTTCCAGCTGGAGCTGCAGTCGCGCGCCGGCGAGGGCACACTCACCGAACTGGTGGGCAATATCGCATTGCCGGCAGATCAGGAGACGCGACACCTGGGCATGCCACGGGCCGCAGAACGCAAACTGGCGTCACTCGACAGTACGGGTGAGATGATGCAGTTCCTGCGCGCCTATGCCGACGGCATCAATGCCTACCGCACCTCGTTGTCGGCAGCAAGCTACCCGGTGGAGTACAAGCTACTCAACAAGATGCCACGTGAATGGCTGCCGGTGCATTCGCTGCACCTGTTCAATCGCATGGGCTACACGTTGGCGCACGCGCCGGTGGAACTCGACCTGTTGCGCGCGAAAGCATTGATCGGTGACTCCGCTGCACGCGCCATCTTCGATACCGACTCGCCGGTGCAGGAACCCATTCAGCCGGCTCCGCGCAACGCGCCGCGTGATGCGCTCACGCCGTTGCCCGCACCCGGTGCACCTGACGCTGCGGCCGCCAAGCTCGTCACCGCATTGGGCAGTGGCACGCGCTCACTGTTCGGGTGGTCGCGCGACCTGGATGCGTCACCGGAGGAACGTGCGCTGCTCGCGCAGGAACGGGCCTTTGCGAGCAACAACTGGGCGGTGTCACCGTCGCGCAGTGCCAGCGGCAAGGCACTGCTGGCCGGCGATCCGCACCTCGAGCTCACGCTGCCGAGTATTTGGTATGAGGTGCACATGGTGGTGCCGGGGGTGTTCGATGTGGGCGGGGTGACGATTCCCGGGTTGCCGGGCGTGGTGATTGGCTACACGCGGGCGTTTGCGTGGAGCTTCACCAACACCGGCGCCGATGTCATGGACTTCTGGCGTGAAACGGTGGACGACGTCAAGCGCCCCACGCACTACCAGCTCGATGGCGAGAACGTGGTGTTCGCCGACACGCGTGTGGAGACGTACCGCGGTCCCAAGGGCGATGTGATCGCGGTGGACACTGTCCACTACACACATCGCGGGCCCATGCAGCGCGTGGGCAACGAATGGCTGTCGATGCGCTGGACGGTACTGGAGGCGGGCGATGAGTTGATGGGCTTTCGTGCTGCACTCCATGCGCAGACGGCCACGGCGTTTCTCGATACCATGGCGGCGCACTACCAGGCGCCGGCGCAGAACATGATCGTGGGCGATACCAGCGGCACCATCGCCATTCGCTCCACGGGTCGATATCCCATTCGTGCTGACAGTGGGCGCGGCACCGAGATCCGCGAAGGCAACACTCGCAAGACTGACTGGATCGGCTTTCGCAGCGTGGATCGCTATCCGCAGAGCGTGAATCCCACGCAGGGCTATCTGGCGTCGGCCAATCAGGAGCCGATCGATCCCCTGTATGATCCGCTGTACCTCGGTGTGGATGGACACTACGAGATCTGGCGCGCGTTGCAGATCAATCGGCTGCTGCGGGCCGACAGCAGCATGACCGCCGACAAGATGCGACAGTTCCATACCAATCCGGGCAGTGTGCGTGCCGACCTGCTGGTGCCGGCTTTCCTGCATGCTGCTGCAGTACGTCGTGAACGTGGTGAGGGCACGCCCTCACTCGAGGCGGCGGAAACCTTGCTCGGAAAGTGGGATCACCGCTACACGCGAGAGAACACCGGGTCGCGCTTGTTCGAGATGGCGCTGTCGTTCACGACCATGCAGCTGTACGACGAACTGTTGCCGGCAGGTTCGTCGCAACGTGTGGCCACGCCGTCGGAGAGTCGGTTGCTGCAACTGATCGCTGATTCCAGCAATGGCTGGTGGGATGACAAGCGGACGGCCAACGTGCGGGAAGATCGGGACCGTGTGCTGTCCACAGCACTGGCCAGCGCGTACGACTCGCTGGTGACACAATACGGCGATCCGGCCAACACGCCGTGGGTGTGGGGCACCGTGTCGCCAGCACGACCCACGCACCTGCTCAAGCTCGAAGGGTTTGCCGCACCGCCCACACCTATCGACGGTGGACGAGGCACGCTCAATCCCTCGGTCGCATCACGCCGCGCAAACTTCGGCGCGAGCTGGCGTATGGTGGTGGAGTTCGGCAAGGAACCCGTCATTCAGGCGACGTATCCTGGCGGGCAGAGCGGCAACCCGGCCAGCGCGCGGTATCTCGATCGTTTGCCGCTCTGGGGCGGTGGGACCCTCGACAGCGTGCGCACGCCGCGCACCCTCACCGACCTGCCCGCGCGTGATGTGCGGGCGGCGCTCACACTCACCCGCTGAGGACGAACGATGCCAAGTGGAGCAGTCTTTATCGTCGCGTTGCTGGTGCAGGTGGCGGCGCAGGCGTTTGGTGGTGTGTGGGGCGCCGCGCTTGGTGGTGTGTTGATCGGTCTCGCGGTGCGCGGCAAAGGCGCATTCCGGGTGGGCTTCTTCGCGGCCATCGTGGCGGCCGCACTGCTGCTTGGCGCCACGGCCATGCGTGGTGCACTGGTGTGGCAGTGGGCCGGCATGATCGCCACGAATTTCACCTTGCCCGCGTGGGCGATTGTGGCGA
>NZ_DASWXE010000201.1:0-24361 GCF_036405635.1 Gemmatimonas sp.
TCGCACGCCGCGCAACGCAAACCTGATGATGCGTCGTGGCACGATCTGGCTCATCGACCATGGCGCGTGTCTGCCGTTCCAGCACGATTGGTCGGCAGTCACCGAATCGCATCCCGCGCGGCCGTATGATGTGGCCGGTCATGTCTTCGGCTGGGCCGCCCCAGTGCTCGCCGATGTGCATGCGCAGTGCGCGCCGCTGCTCACCCGCGAGGTGCTGCGTGCCGCCGCGCAGCCCGTGCCCGATGGGTGGATTGGCGGCGATGCGCATCGGCGGCGCGAAGGTGTGGCGGCGTATCTCTGGAAGCGGCTGGCGGCGATGCCGATGCTGTTCGCGGCCACGGCCTCGCCCACGGCCTCGCTGGCGACCTAGGGCTGCCCGTCCGCGGCTGCATCGGCAACGGCATCCACGGCGCTGTCTGCGCCTGCCGACGTGCCCCCTGAGGAAGCGCGAGCCCGCGCCACCGATTCGGCGTGTGCGTCCACCCAGTTCCAGATCGCGCAGGCCGCCTCTCCCAGCGAGGCGCCGCTGGCGGTGAGCTGGTAGTCGACATGCGGCGGCACCACCGGATGAACATGGCGGGTGACCAGCCCATCGCGCTCGAGTTGCCGCAGGGTCTTGGTGAGCATCTTCTGACTGACCCCGCCGACCTGCTGCTGGATGCGCGTAAAACGTTTGGGTGCACCATCTTCCAGCGCTTCGATGAGCAGCAGTGTCCACTTGTCGGCAATGCGCTCGAGCAGCTCCCGGGCCAATCGATCCCGTGCACTGTTCGGATCAAATATAGTATCCATTTGGATAGTATAGCACTTTTAGGTGCCTTGTTGCCAAAGGATACTGTGATTGGCAGACTGAAAGCATGACAACATCACCTGAATCCACCCCGTCCCGCGTCGCCCTCGTGACCGGCGGCTCCCGCGGGATTGGCCGCGCAATCGCCCTGCAGCTGGCCGCCGACGGTTTTGCCGTGGTGGTCAACTACACCGGCAATGCGGCCAGTGCCGCGGAGACCGTCGCGGCCATCGAAGCCGCCGGTGGGCGTGCCGTAGCGCTACAGGCCGACATTGCCGAGGCGGCCAGCGTATCGCGGCTGTTTGCGGAGACGCTGCAGGTCTTTGGTCGGCTCGATGTGGTGGTGAACAGCGCTGGCGTCATGGCCATGGCGCGTGTGGCCAGTGACAGCATCGAGGCCTTTGACCGTATCATCGCCACCAACCTGCGCGGCGCCTTTCTCGTGCTGGCGGAAGCGGCGCAGCATGTCGCGGCCGGTGGACGCATCATTGCGCTGTCGACTAGCGTGATCGCGCTGTCACTGCCCGCCTACGGCCCTTACATCGCGTCGAAGGCTGGTGTGGAAGGGCTGGTGCGTGTGCTCGCCAATGAACTGCGCGGGCGGGAGATCACAGTGAACGCCATCGCACCGGGACCGGTTGGCACGGAGCTGTTCTTCCATGGCAAGACCGAGGCGCAGGTGGCGCACCTCACGAAGCTTGCTCCGCTCGAGCGACTTGGCACGCCCGAGGAAATCGCGCGTGCCGTGTCGTTCCTGGCCGGTCCCGACGGTGGTTGGGTCAACGCGCAGGTACTGCGCGTCAACGGCGGCTACGCCTGACGCTCAGAGCGAGCCGAGCAGGTCGTCGATGGCCTTCTTGTCGGCGTCTTCGAGCGACTGCGCGCCATGAATGATGCGCTGCAGGATGTCGACGGCCTCTTCTGCCAGATCGTCGGGGTGCTTGCGGTCCTTGTCGAAACGCACGATATGGCCGAGCAGAATCGTCTCGAACGGTGACTCTTCGTCGTCATCGTCCTCGTCGTCATCCTCATCGTCCCTGTCGTCGCTGTTGAGCGTGGACTCGTAGCTGGGCACGCTGGCCTTCCATGGCTCGGCGGCGTGTGCGCCCGCCTCGAGGAGTGTGCGCGGAACGAGTGCAAACAGGCGACACTGCAGCCCCGGCGCTTCTTCGTACGCGAACAGACCGAGCGGCACCGCTTCGTCGAAGAGGCGCAGGTCGATCAAGCGCTGGATGGCTTCCACGGGCATGGCCGACCGCGCAACGAGGCGTCCGTCGATGTAGGCCGCGAGCGCCGAAGAATCAGGCGCGCGCGGATCATCGAGGCGGTCGATGGTGACCGTCACCGGTTCCCGTGTGGTCACGAACACCGCGGGACGGTGCTCATCGCCTTCGGGCGTGGCGTCGTCGTCTGGGATTTCGAATTCTTCGGCGGACATCGGATATCTGAACGAAAGGGTGCTTCGGCAGGTTAGGCAACCGCGCGCAATGCGGAAAGGGCCTTACGTCGACCCGGTGACTTCGTTCACATCGGTTCGCTCGAAGACCGCGCCGAGCCAGTGCAGCACGGGGAACAACTCGGCGGCGATCACCAGACTACCGAGCACCGTCGCGCCAAGCACTGTCCAGCCATTCCAGTCATCGGCGAGCCACACCACCAATACCCCGAGACCCACCGGAAAGACCAACGCCACGGCGGCCATGATGGTGGTGAGTCCGGTGGTGAGCAGATTCTGTCCCATGGTCTCGAAGCCACGCGATTCGGTACCAAGGCGAACCCAGGCAGGAAAGAGCAACGCGGTGCCGTTCTGGATGGTGAACATCAGCGCGTTGAAGAATGGCACGGCCACCACAACGGACACGAGCAGTGGGACCGTGGCGCCGCTTTCGAGCAACATGCCGGGATTCTGCAGGAACATCACCAGTGGCACGACCATCAACGACCACACGGTGATGGAATGCAACAGCGTGACGGCCGCGATTTCCGCCATCACGATGCGCCATCCCGGCAGCGGCATGGTCTTGAACATCGCCAGCCGCGGCAGGTCGAGCCGCAGGTCGAAACGCATCCAGAGCGGCCCGATGAAGAGCAGCATGGCGCCCCAGCCAATGGTGATGCCCACGAAGGCGTCGCCGATGCGCTCTGACGCCGTGCGCGTGGCCACGGCCAGTGCGGCCAGGCCGATGGTGAACATGATGAGCTGTGTGCGCCATGCTCCACCGCGCAGGGCCGCGGCGATGTTTTTCCACGCGATCGCGACTTCGGGCGCACCGGTCAGTGCCAGCTTTGGAATGCGCGCCAGCTTACCCGCGCGCGAACGGGCCTGGCCCATCTGCGAGGAGCGGAATCGCTGCAGACGTTCGGCGCGGTGTTGTGTGGCCTCGAGGGCGGCCTCTTCGAACGCCCCGTCGAGGCGCAGTAGCCACACGTAGTGCAGCAGCAGGATACCGGTGGACCACAAAACGGCCACCGGCCACTCGGTGCTGCTGACACGACTGATCGGCGCGATGAGGGTGCGTACCGGCCACAGCGCCACCGATGGCACGGGCGCGTTGAGTGCGCTGACGAACACCTCGAAGGTGGCCCGCATGCCATTCACGCTGGCAGCGTGCAGCATCGGCCAACTGTTGACGATGCCGTAGAGCACTGCGCCGAGCAGCAGCGAAAACACGACGACGGGAATGATCCCTCGCCGCCGCCCCGCGCCGCCGTGTTCGATGGCACTGGCGCGCACGATGCCGGCCGCGAGGCGATGAAAGGCGAGTGTGGTGAACAGCATCCACAGCGCGAGCCCGCGTTGCCATGCGGCCAGCGAGCCGGCATTCCCGCGCAGGATGATCGTGAAGATGACCGTGTTGAGCAGGATGGCGAGCTGCATGCGCACCAGTTTGGCGTGCACCAGTCCGCGTCGCGTGATGGGCGCGGGAAAGAGGAACTGCACTTCTGCGGCGGTGAACGCGAGCGCCCCACGATCGCTGCCGAACAGCCACCAACGCGCGCTGGAGAACAGCAGGAAGGCGCTGCCCAGCACGACGGTGATATCACTGGTGAGCAGCCGGTTCACCGACAGCTCGTTGGCACCGGTGTTTCGGAACAGCGCCCACCACAGGTAGAAGGCGCCAATGCACACGGCCGCCAGATAGCGTGGGCTGCGTACACGCGCGATCTGGCGGCGCAGCCGATTGATGAACGTACGCGCGTACAGGAACTGCAGCGCCGCGGCGGCCCGCAGGGCGGGGTGCGCGCCCGCCGTTTGCTCGGTCATCACTCAGCCCCCGGTGAGGGCAATGAAGATGGCTTCGAGCGATTGCCCTGCGAGTTCCGGTCGTGCGGTCACGATCTCGTCGATGGTGCCGAAGGCGACGGCCTGACCTTGCCGAATGACGAGCAGCCGTGTGCACAGTTCTTCCACCAGGTGCAGCAGGTGGGAGCTGAGAATCACTGCCGAGCCATCACGGGCCCGTGCGCTGATGGTCTCCTTCATGCGACGGATGCCCACTGGATCGAGGCCGGTGAGCGGTTCGTCGAGCAGCAGGGCCTTGGGTTCGTGCAACAGGCCGCAGGCGATGGCGAGCTTTTGCTTCATGCCCCGAGACAGTTCGCTGGGCAGGGCATCGCGCTTGGCGGTGAGCTCCAGTTCTTCGAGCAGCACCGGAATGCGCGGCGCCGCGTCCTGCACCCCGTACAGGCGCGCCACGAACTGCAGATGCTCGGTGACGGTCAGGTAGTCGAAAAGCTGCGGCTCATCGGGGATGAAGGCCAACTGGGCCTTGGCCGCCACCGGTTCGGCCTGCAGGTCGATGCCAGCGATGCGAATGGCGCCCGCCGACGGCTGCAGAATGCCCGCCAATGCGCGCAGCGTGGTGGTCTTGCCGGCGCCGTTGGGTCCAACCAGACCGAGCACATCGCCCGGTGCGACATGAAACGAGAGGGACTGCACCGCGACGGTGTCGCCGTAAAGCTTCGAGTAGCCGACGACGTCGATCACGTAGGGGACATCAGTTGGGGAGCAGCAGGGTCGACGACAACGTAGCGGACAACGTGGTACCCGCGGGGAGGCAGCGTTCCTTGGTGGTGTTGCGCGCGGCGGCGACGGTGCCGGCCGCCGCACCACCGGCCGCGCCGATCACCGCGCCCTTGGTGCTGCCACCAAGCACACGTCCAATGATCGCACCCGCAATAGCGCCGGTGATCACTTTGCCCTTGTCACCGCCCTTGGAGACACTGCGCTCAGTCACGGTCGCGTCAGCCACCTGCACGCCCCCCTCGGCGGCGATGAACTCCCCGTTGAGCTGTACGCCCTTGAGACGGAACACGAATTCTCCATTGGGGCCCGGCTGTCCCAGCTCCACCAGTACCGGTGTGCCGGAGGGGAGCGAGGCGCCATCAGGGCCCGACACCGATTGCGCCAGCGACACCACGAACCGGTCACCGGGGCGATTGGCCAGCGTGCAGATCTCGGCGTTGGTCGCGCCGGCCAGCACGAGGCCGGCCCCCAGACCGCGTCGGCGACCCGGTGCTTCGGCCGGGGCCGAGGGTTCCGCCGCTGGCACCGATGCGGACGTCGTGGGGGCGGGGGCAGGCGATGGTGACGTGCTCTGCGTCGGGCTCGGTTGCGTAACCGGTGGCGCCGGCGTCGTCGAAGGAACGGGCGCAGGTCGATCGGTCCGGCGAGGCGTGGGACGAGGACGTTCCGCGCTCGCGACGGTGGTCGGAGGCGTGGGGCTCGTCGGACGCGGGGCCGCAGGCGCGTTGGGCGCGATGGCGGTGTCGCCGATGGAAACGGCCGACGAAGCCGATGCGGCGAGCGTCAGGTCTCGTGCCAGGGCAGAATCGACCGTGGCGGCCGTTTTCTTATCCCCGCCGCACGCGCTCAGCGTGACGGACAGGCACACGGTCGCAACGGCCATCGTGCGTCCCGTCATGCGGCGCACGGCCAGGCCTCTGTAGGCAAAACCCTGATCAAGTTGCCACATATGATGGACGATAATCTGAAGTCGAACGACGCTGCCACCATCGGACTTCGAGCCGAGGGCCTTCCGATGAGTACGCCGGGAGCAGCACTGCGTTCCCCGTCCTGATCCCGTCAGAATGTCCGCCCGCATGCCCGTCCACGACGTCGAAGTGACTCCGCCGCCCACGGCGCAGCACGTCTTCATCGCCCGCCAACCCATCTTCGATCGTACGCCCCATCGCGTGGCGTACGAGCTGCTGTATCGCGCCTCCCGCGAGGCGACAGCCGCGGCGACGGAGTTGTCGGCCACGTTCATGTGTGGTGATACGGCGCTGCATGCCCTGCTGTCGATCGGGCTCGAGCGCCTGACGGCCGGAACCAAGGCCTTTGTAAACATCACCGAAGATCACCTGCTGGGCGATCTGTACAAGATCTTCGATAGCCAGGCGGTCGTTCTCGAACTGCTGGAAAGTATCGATGGCACCCCGGCGGTCGTGGACGCCTGCGAGCGTGCCATCGCCGAGGGGTATGTTCTGGCGCTCGACGACTACGACGGCCGGGCATCGCTCGATCCGCTGCTGCCGCTGGCGTCGATCGTGAAGGTGGACGTGTTGCCGCATACACGAACGGGAACACTTCAGGCGCTTGCTCCCCTTGTGGCCCGCCTCAAGGGGTTTGGGCTCACGGTGCTGGCCGAGCGGGTGGAGACGGCGGAGGAACTGGCCGAATGCAAGGCGATGGGTTTCGACCTGTTTCAGGGCTATGTGTTCAGCAGGCCCGAAACGCTGGACGGTCGGGCAGCCAATGTGCATCAGGCGGCGGTATTCCAGATCGTCTCGATGCTCAACGAACCGCGTGTCACCGAACGGGACTTGGAGAACGCGTTCCGTGTGCACCCGTCGTTGTCGTTCACCCTGCTCCGCATCGTGAACTCCGCGTCGTTTGGCGGCCGGAGTGTGGATTCCATTTCGCACGCAATTCGCCTGGTGGGGCGCGAAGCGTTGTCGCGTTGGATGATCATCATGCTGGTCGCCTCGGTGGGATCGCGCAGCGCGGTGGCGCACGAAGCGGTGATGACGGCGCTGGTGCGCGGCCGTTTCTGCGAAGAGGTGAGCGCGCATGCGGGGCACGCCGATCCGTCGGCACGTTTTCTGGTGGGGCTGCTCTCGCGCATGGACGTGCTGCTTGGCCTGCCGATGGAGCAGGTGCTGGAGCGGTTGCCGGTGAGCCAGGACGTGCGCGATGCGCTGCTGTTGTCGACGGGGCCGCATGCCGATGTGTTGCGACTGGCCGATGCGTACGAGCGGGCCGACTGGGACCTGGTGGAGCAGGAAGTGCCGGGCATGCGCGCGGTGTTCACGGAGTTGTACACCGAGTCCGTGATCTGGTCGGGCGACCGACTGGCGAGCGCGGCGCCGCAGTAACCGCGGAACGGTTCCGATCGGAGATCGGCCAAGCAAAAATCGCCGTCGTGCTTTCGAGCGCGACGGCGATTCTGCATTGCAGCACGTGAAGATCAGTACGTCTTCTTGAGCGGTTCCGTGATGCTGTTCACGATCGAGTCCCGCTTTCCACTCGCCAGTTCGGCCGCGTTGGCGGCGCTTTCGGGCACGACGGTGAACGGAATCAGCACCGAGATACGCCGATTGGCCGGCGCCTTCGGGTCGTTGAGGACCCGGGGCTTCGTGTCGGCATAGCCACGCACTTCGCTGATGCGCTTGGGCTCGATACCGGCCGCCTGCAGTACGCGACGTGCCGCATTGGCGCGATCGGCGGAGAGTTCCCAGTTGGTGTACGACGCGTCGCGACCGAATGGCGCCGAGTCGGTGTGGCCCTCGATGATCAGCGACTGCGCGATGGGTGCGAGTTCCTGACCGATGAGCTGGAGCGTGAGCACCGTGGCGGTGTTCATGCGCGACGAACCAATCGGGAAATACACGTCGCCGCGATCCGACTCCACCAGCTCGATACGCAGACCTTCCTGCGTCACCTGCACATCCACCTGCGCGTTGAGGCGCTTGAGCGAATCGCTGGTGGCGAGCTTGTCGAGAATGGCCTGGCGCATCTGCTCGAATGTGCGCTGCTCCGTGGAGCGCACGATCATGCGCATCGGCGAGCGTTGCAGCGCGTTGACCGCGGAGCCTGTGCCCAGCGGGCTCGAGCCGGCACCATAGCCCTTCTTGTAGCCCACCGGATTGGCGAAGTAGCCCTCGATGGCCTGCTTGGTCTTGTCGTCCATGCCGAGGATCCACATCACCATGAAAAAGGCCATCATGGCGGTCACGAAGTCGGCGTAGGCCACCTTCCATGAACCACCGTGGTGTCCACCACCACCCATGACCTTCTTCTTGACGATGACGATCTTCTTGCCACCACGAGCGGCCATGACTTACGCCGCCTTCTTGCGCGTGAGCTCTTCCAGCTCGGTGAAGCTCGGGCGTTCGTGCGGTTCGATGTTGCGGCGCGAGAATTCCACGGCCGTCATCGGGGCATCACCACGGGCGAACGACAGCAGCGCGGTGCGGATGCAGAGCATGTAGTCATGCTCGGCGTGCAGGCGGTTTTCCATGGCCTTGGCGACCGGACCGAACACGCCGTACGCGAGCAGAATGCCGACGAACGTTCCGACGAGCGCGGCGGCCACCTTTTCACCGATTTCGGAGGCGGCGCCACCGATCGAGCCCATCGTGATGATAACGCCGAGTACGGCGGCCACGATGCCGAAGCCCGGCATGGCGTCGCCGACGGCGGTGATGGCGTGCGGAACGAGCATGCCCTCGTGATGGTGCTTTTCGAGGTCGACGTCGAGGATGTCGGCGAGGTTGTGATCTTCCACCGTGCCCGTCAGCAGCACCTTGAGCGTGTCACAGAGCAGGGACACCGCGTGGTGGTTGTTGGTGAACGACGGGTACTTCTGGAAGATGTCGCTGGTTTCCGGCGATTCGATGTGCGCTTCGAGGCCGACCAGACCGTCCTTGCGGGCCTTCTGGAAGACTTCGTAGAGTACCTGCAGCAGCTCTGCATATGCCGACGCGCCGTACGGGTTCGGCTTCAGCAGGCCAAGCGTCTGGCCAATGCACGCCTTGAGTACCGCCGGTGGGTTGGCGATGATCAGTGTACCAAGACCGGCGCCGCCGATGATGATGAATTCGTTGATCTGAACCAGCACCGCGAGTTGGCCATGGTGCATGACATAGCCACCGATGACGGAACCGAAGACAACGACCAGGCCAATAATGACAAACACGCGAGAGATTCCCGGGTGCGAGTGGAGAAGTCAGCGATGACCGCGCGTGGACACCAGGACCCGGGGGTCGGCGTCGCGCGCTGGCTCACGGTACATGACGATTTGCTGCGCGGGCTGGCACATGCGGTGAGCAACCGTCTGGCGACGGTGTCCGCGCTGGCCGGCATGCTGGAGGGCGACAGCGCCCCGGACCCACGTTTCGTGCGCGGGCTGCAGGGCGACGCCGAGCAGCTCGAGGGGTTGCTGCAGACGCTGCGCATGCTGCCGCGGCGTGAAGAATCGAGTGTCGAGCCGATGCTGGTGAGCGATGCGGCCGATGCGGCGCGTCGCCTGGTGGAGCATCATCCCGCCCTGCGCGACGTGACCGTCCAGGTGGAGGCTCTGAACGACGTCATGCCGGTGCTGGCCGACGCCACGGCGCTGACCCATGCCACGGCGGTGTGTCTTGTGGCCGCCGCTCGCGGGCTCGGCAGTGCACGCACCATCACGCTGACTCTGGCTACCGCTGGTGACGAGGTGCAGCTCCGTGCTGTGGCTACCGATGCCGCTGCCGGCGACGACGCCCTGGATGCCATCGACCGGGCAGCCATCGACTGGCTGCTGTCCGCGAGTCATGGCCGCGCCGACAGTGCACCGGGGTGCGGCATCGGCGTGACCACCCTCCAGGCATCGCGTCGACGCGCCTGACATCAGGCGTTCTCGGTAGTGGCCGGCACCTGTACCGCCGCGTCGGTCGGAGAGGATGCGGGTGCCGGTGCCACGGGGGCGCCAAGGGCTGCGAGCCATGAGGCATCGGCGGGCGCCGCTGCACGCTGGTTTTCCTGGGCGACCTGCTGCGCGATCTCGCCACGCAGGATCTTGACGTTGCTCGGCGCTTCAATGCCGATACGCACGCCGCCCCGGTCGCAGGAAACCACGACGATGCGGATACCGCCGTCGATGATGATTGAGTCGCCTTCGCGACGTCCAAGAATAAGCATCGCCGTCAGACGAGGTTGAGCAGTGTCTTGAGCATCTCGTCCGCTGCGGTGATCATCTTCGCGGCAGCCTGATACGATTGTTGCACGCGTAGCATGTTCACCAGCTCTTCGTCGGTGTTGACTCCACTGACCGACTGCCGACGGAGGTCGGCTTGCTGGACGAGATTCTCCGCCACCGCGGCGGAGTCGGTGGCCGCGGCCGTGTCCACACCAAGGCGGGTGACGAGGCCACGGAAGAAACCAAGGAACGACCCTGTCTCGGTGGTGCCGTTGGGAGCGTTCCATGTGACAGTGCCGTCAGCGATGCGCAATGCTGCGAGCGCCTGGGCCGCGCCATTGCTGGTGGGCGCGTTGGCGTCATTGCTCGCGGCGATCTTGCCCGCGTCCAGCGCAATCACCGAATCGAGCTGGAGGTTCGACGCGCGCACGGGATTGCCGACCGTGCCCGGCTGGAAGAAGTTGCCGGCCGCAGTGCCCGGTACCGTGGTGCCCGAGAAGACGTAGCCGCTGGTGTGGGCGTTGTTCACCGCCGTGACGAGCTGGCTCGCCATCGCATCCAGACGACCGCGCGTGGCCGGGATATCCTCGTTGACCACCTGCACGATGGCCGCGAGTTCACCACCCAACGGCGCGAGGCGGTCGGGCGAGTTGCCCAGGCGGATCTTCACCGGCACATCGGTGAGCGGTACCGCTGGCGTGGGGACCGGCGGATCCAGCTGCACCGACACCTTGTTCCAGGTGTCGGCTTCCACCAGCGTCGAATTGCCGATGACCACCGTCACCGTGCCATTCGGCTGGTTCACCACACGCGTGCCGGCTACCTTCGCGAGCTCGTCGAGCCGCAGGTCGCGCATGTCACGCAGGTCGTTTGCCGTGTTGCCGTTGCCTTCGCTGGCGAGAATGCGCGTGTTCAGCTCGGCGACCTGAGAGGCCAGCGCATTGATGCGGCCGGCGGTGCTGTCGAGGAGCTCGAGGTTCGACGTGCGCTCCTGCGTGAGCTGCGTGTCGTACTCGTTGAACAGCTGTCCGAGCTGACGACCCCGCTGCTGCACCACGGCCTTGGCCGCGAGGCTGTTGGGCTGCGCGGAGAGGTCGCTCCAGGAATTCCAGAACTGATCGAGGGCATTGGCCATGCCCGTTTCGCTCGGCTCGCCGAATACGCCCTCGACCTTCTGCATCAGGTCGCGGCGCATGGTGGAGTTGCCAGCCAGGACATTGGCCGAGCGATAGTTGTCGTCGAGCAACAGATCGCGCTTGCGCTGGATCGTTGCCACATGCACGCCAGTACCGACGTTGCCGGCGGAAAGGCGAACGGGAGTATTGGCCGCCAGCACGACCTCCTGCCGCGAATAGCCCGGCGTCTCCGCGTTCGCCACATTGTGCGAAATCGTCTGGAGCGCGGTCTGGTGCGACAGTAGTGCGCTGCGCGCGATGCTGAACAGGCCTGCTCCCATCTTACACCGTCCGGTTCACGAGCACGCCGCGGGAACCGGCGGGCGTCGTGGGAAGGACGCCTTCGGACGCGTACGTGGCCGACATGGCCGCGCCTCCGGTGAGCGTGCGAACATGCTGGTTGGTGTTACTGAGCGCTTCGCGCAGGAGCTTGCGGTTCATACCCACTTCCCGCGTGAGCACGTCGGCCGCCAGTTGGAGGCGAAGACGGGCATCGCGCAGCCGCTCGTCGACCAGATCGCCGAGCAGTTCTTCGAGTTCGCGCAGCGTGCACTCCTCGGAACCACCGAGCAGCACGTTGAGCTGGCGCCGGCGCTGACGTGCCTGACCGAGCGTGGCCAGGATGCGGTGCGTGGCAAAGGTGCTTTCGTCGACGCTGTCGATGTCGTCGGATCCAACGGCCGAGCGCTGGCGACGCATCTGCACGATGAGATCATCGAGCAGGCGCCGTTCGCTGAACAGCGCGTCGTAGAGCGCCTCGAGCATCGCGGGCGAAACGCTCACGGTGCGCGTTGCGGTGTCAGGTGCGAGCAGAGTCGTCGGCGACATCAGTTCGTGGGTGAAACGGTGTTCATGGACGCCACATCGGAAGACTGGTCTGCAGGGCTGGCGGGCAGAAAACCGCGCAGCTGACGGTACAACGCCTCGGAAAGACCACTCCCCATCTGATTGGGAGTTTCGGCAGCAAGGTGCTCATCCATCAGTGCCGTGAACATGTCTTCACCGGCACCGCCTGAAACGAACCCTTCCTGCTGTGGAACGGTCTCCCGCATGACCTTGAAAAGCTGTTGGACGAAGAGGCCTTCGAGCTGCTTCGCCGACTCACGCAGCTTGGTGTCAGCATCAGCGGAACGGGGAGTGCTACTGGTCGCGCTCGTGACAACCTTTGCGCGGGATGAAACGGCGTCGATCATCTGACGATCACCTCAGCGGTAATGGCACCGACTTCCCGCAGGGCGGCGAAGATGGCGGCGATTTCGTTCACCGGGGTTTGTACGGCATGGAGGGCCGTGGCGACGCGCTGCACCGGGATACCGGCCGGGAGACGCACGCTGCCGGGGATGGCGGCGGTGTCATTGTCGGCCAGCTTGCCGATGGCCAGCGTGATGGCGCCATGGCTGACGGTGGCCGAACCGACCACCATGTCGCCGCCGGCGACCACGGTGCCATCGCGGCCGTCGATCACCAGGCGTGGACGCGCTTCCGGCGCGATGGCCAGTTCGCGGATCTTCGCCATGGCGAGCGGCTTGGAGCCCGAATCGGCCAGCGTGATGATCACTGCGCCTTCGTCTTCCACCAGAGCCGTCTTCTCGCCCATCGCGCCGTTGATGGCGGTGGCGATCTTGGTAGCCATGGCGAGGTCGGGTTCACGGAGCAGCAGCCGCGACACGGCGGCCATGGCCGGACGCGGCAGATCGGCTTCGAGCACACCACCGGTCGGAATGCGTGCTGTCGTTTCGTGCGTCGGCGTGTAGCGCTGCACCGCACCGCCGTCGCTCACCAGCAGGGCGCCCTGCGCCGAAGCGAGTGCGGGACCGTTGGCGTCGGCCACCAACGGCGTCATGTACAGCACACCGCCGCGCAGTGAACGGGCATCGCCCATGCTCGAGACGTGAATCTCGAAGCGGCCACCGGCGCGCAGGAACGGTGAGACTTCGGCCGTCACCAGCACCGCGGCAACGTTGCGCATGCGGATGAGATCTGCAGGGACTTCGATGTTGAAGCGGCGGAGCGTGTTGATGACGCCCTGCACCGTGGGTCCGGCCGTCTGGCCACCGATGGCGCGGTCACCCGTGCCGTCGAGACCCACCGCGAGACCGTAACCCACCAGGCGAACCGGCATCGCCCCTTCCTGCGCGGTGAGGTCGCGAATCTTGACGTCGTTCTGGGCCTGCAGGGCGGACGGTGCAAACACCGCCAGCGAGAGCGCCACCGCGCGAACGATGCGCATGGAAGAAATGATCACGGCCAGAGTGCTCCAAGCACCTTGGTGAGGATGCCCTGCTTGGGCTTGCCAAGCGGGCCGGGAGAGGCGTAGCCGATCTGCAGGTCCGCCACGCGGCTCGATTCGACGAGGTTGGACACCGAGATGTCCTGCGCCCGCACCCAGCCGGTGAACACGATGTCCTGCTTCGACTTGTCGACGTCGATGATCTTCGTGCCCTTCACCTGCAGCAGGCCGTTGTGGCCCACCGAGACGACGCGCACGCTGAGTTCGTTCTGGAAGCGGTTCTCGCGGCGCGCCTGGCCACGCTGCGTCTGGTCGGCGGCGTTGCGCGAGTCGATGCCGACGCTCTTGGAGCTTTCGGGCAGACGCGCATTCACCGACAGACCACGCGTACGCGTATCCGTCGAGACGTTCTCCTTCACCGCGGTGGTGATCGTGTAGTCGTCCACCAGCACCGTGATGATGTCACCCACCGCGAAGGCGCGGCGATCGGCTGTCCACGACGCGCGCGGCGTGATGGTCGGAGCCGGCGGCACACCAGGCGCAGCATTCGCCGTGGCCGCACCAGTCGGTGCAGCGCCCGTCGCCGCCGCACCCGCACCCGCACCTGCAGGCTGGCCGGTGGGCTGGGCCTGGGCGATGAGCTGCTTCGGGGTGCCGAGCACGATGGCGCCGGCAGCACCGAGAATGGCGACGGTCTGCAGCAGCCGTGAACGCAGAAGTTCGGTCATGGCAAAGTCTCAGCGAAGGCGAACAGTATTCGGCGCGATGGCGATGCCATCGAGTCGACGATTGCTGCCGATGCGCACACTGACCGGT
This sequence comes from Gemmatimonas sp., assembly GCF_036405635.1. GTDB lineage: Bacteria > Gemmatimonadota > Gemmatimonadetes > Gemmatimonadales > Gemmatimonadaceae > Gemmatimonas. The sequence goes on from NZ_DASWXE010000201.1 coordinate 14,191, forward strand.
GCGCCCACGGCGGCGGTATTGGTGGCCACGCCCGCGAGGACGAGGCGAAGCGGACCATCCTGCCAGATGGCCGTCACGGCGGCGCCGCTGGTGACCACGGGCGGCGCCATGACGGCCGGCGCGCGCAGCACTTCACCAGCCGCGATGTTGCGACGCGTGACCCAGCCCGCGGCGGGACGCGTGGTGTCCGGGGCGATCGAGCTCCAGCGCCACACGATCGTGGTGTCCACGAGCGTGATGTCGTCCGCCTGCAGCGTCTCGCCGCGTGCAATCGCACGGGCGGCCACGGCGAGCGTGACCTGACGCTGGTCCCGTCGCAGCGATGACAGCTGCGGCGACGTGGAGGACGCGGCGGAAACCTGCGCGACCGGCGCCGGTGTGTTGGACACCTGCGCGTGCAGTGCACACGCGGCGCCCAGCGACATGGCGACGACCACGAGGATGCGGGAAGCCCAGAGCGGCATGGTGCGGTCTTACCGGGCGATGTTGTTGGCGATCTGACCCATCTCGTCGGCAGTCTTGATCGCCTTCGAGTTGATTTCGTACGCGCGCATCGCGGCGATCATCTCCACCATTTCCTGCACGATCTCGACGTTCGACCCTTCGAGGCTGTTCTGCTGCAGGCGGCCCATGCCGGAGTCATTCGGGAAGCCGATCACCGGCTGACCGGACGCCGCCGTCGGCGCGAGCAGGTTCTGACCGAGCGAGAGCAGGCCCGACGGATTGGCGAAGCGCGCCAGTTCGAGGCGGCCGATTTCGGTCGGCTGGATGTCGTTGCCACGACGCACACTCACCACGCCCGTGGCGGACACGGTGAATTCCGACGCGTCATCGGGAATGCGCACGGGCGGCTGCAGCGCGTAGCCGGAGCTCGTCACGAGCACACCCTGATCGGAGATCTGCAGGCTGCCGTCGCGCGTGTAGGCCGTCTCGCCCGAGGGCAACTGGATCTGGAAGAAGCCTTCGCCTTCGATGGCGATATCGAGATTGCGCCCCGTCTCTTCGATGGGCCCCTGCTCATGCAGGCGCTGCACACCGGCCAAGCGCGTACCGCGACCGACCTGGATGGCGGGGGTGATCTGCGTGTCGTTCTCGCCGAGGACCTGCTGACCCTGCACGGTCTGATAGAGCAGGTCTTCGAAGTGCGCACGACTCCGCTTGAAGCCGGGCGTGTTCACGTTGGCGAGGTTGTGGGCGATGACTTCAGTACGTGTCTGCTGCGCCATCATGCCGGTAGCGGCGGCGCGAAGTGCCGGATCCATATGTGCTCCTTAGGCTGGCTTGGCGAGGTCGGTCACGGCGATCCCGCGTACCGCATCGATGGTGGACAGGGTCTGCTGCGCGGCGCCGTAGCGATGCAGCACGGTCAGCATCTCGGTCATCGCCGACATCGGATTCACGTTCGATTCCTCGAGGAAACCCTGCTTTACCGTGCGTTCGGTGGGCGGGATGACCTGGCGTGAAGCGTCGGGGATGAAGCGGGTGCCACCTTCGTGCTCGAGATCGGTGCCGGACGCGACGCGTTCCACGCGAAGCCGCTGCTGGGGCTTCCCGTTCACGGTGATCAGGCCGGTGGCGTCGACTTCGACGGTTCCCTGGGGGAGGGAGATGGCGCCGTTTTCGCCGAGGACCGGGTTGCCCTGGTCATCGGTGAGGCGGCGGTTGGCGTCGAGTCGGAAGTTGCCGTTGCGGACGAACCGTTCCCCGGCGGGGGTGTCCACCACGAAGAACCCGTCCCCTTCGAGCGCGAGGTCGAGGGAGTTGTGGGTTTCGGTGAGGGTGCCGGGGGTGAGGTCGACCGCGGTGTCGGCCTTGGCCAGCTGGTTGCCCATCATGCGTGCAAACGTCGTCTCCGCCTTGAAGCCGCGGGTGGACGCGTTGGCGAGGTTGTTGGCGAGCACCTGCTGCTTGCGCTCCAGCATCTGGAGCGCCGAAGCGGCACTGGACAACCCATTGTTCTGAACGGGACCTGGCATGTCGTGATCGGGATAGGGTGCACGAACTCACCAGGTGAGAAAGCAATGGGCGGGCCACAGCGCGGCGGGTGTCGTGTTTTGTGTTAAGTCATTTCACTGCAACGTCTTGTGTTTGAGGGCGGCAAATCGTGCCGCCGAGTTCAGCGGCCAGGTGGGCGGCAATTCGTGCCGGATTGGGGGTGTGGCGGCTGGAGTTGCCGCAGATGGATGGGGTGCTTTTCGTTGGTGCCGCACATCCTCCCGGTATTGTGCAATGTGGGACAAGGCGCTTTTATGGCATTTGGTGGTCGCATTGTACGACTTGTCACCTATTCAGTGCTTTCTGTCGTAGAGTGAATTCGAACGGAAGGGATTTCATGATCATTGCGTTGCGCATGCCCTATGAGCTGATGAGAAAGGTGGAGTGCGCTTTCCCCCGGGGTAGCCAACCATTCCATGTATCTTATGTCGATGAGCTGATCGGGGTGCTCAGTCCTCCATGTGGCGCACTGATGCTGGCTCCTCTTCCTGCGATGGGCGACTCTGGATTGCTGGGTCAGCTAGAAGCGTTTCGGCGTGCGTATTCCTGGGTTCCCTTGATGGTGGTCGCAGCGCCAGCGGCATTTGAGTCTCTGGAGATGGCGGCAAGTGTTGGTCGTCTGGGCGCGCTACTGGTGGATATCGGGAGATCCGGTTGGCATGAGCGGCTGCAACAGGTCGCCTTCGCCGCTCACCGCGAAACGCTGAGCGCGATGGTTTGGAGTCATGCGAACCTACGACTCTCTGGCGCAGCCGAAACGCTGTTCCGGGTCGCATTGCGCCTGGCGCATGAACCTTGCTCCGTGCCTCAATTGGCGATGGCCAGCGGCATGTCCGAGCGCGGAATGCGAAAGTACTGTGAACGCTGGGGGATACCGAACCCGCAACGAATCATTGTATGGGCCCGGGTACTACTCGCGACCTATCTCTTGGATCGGTCGGGCGGAAAGCCTCGCGAGGTCGCGCGGCAACTGGGATTTCTGACGGTGGACAATCTGCGCACCATGATGTGGCGACACGGTTGCTCGTTCTCTCGGCCAATGGAGAGCGGTACAAGGATGGCCTTTGTGGTGAGTGCGATTCAGGAGTACTTCGATCAGCCAGTCGCTGCCGATGCTTCAATGACTTTTTCACCCGCGCAGTGGCCGATTGAGAACGGCAACGGCCGATTGGAGAATTGATAAGTGGTGGAAGGTGCCAGAGGTTGATCTCGTCACACGAGATCGAAGAGTCTGTCGCCACTTGGAAGGGTTTTCGGAATGGCTTGTGTGTCAATCTCAACTGAGAAGCGACGGTTGATGGCAGCACTGCCGAGGGTCGTTCTCTCCATGCTCTTGCTGTCGAGCTGCAAAGGCGTTGATGGCAACGCGAGCACTGCGGAGGCGCTTGAGGTGGTCGTCCTGGTGGATCCGGTGTCTTGTCGCATCACCGCAGCCGTGGGAAGCAAATTCCGCGAGTTACGGGAGATGGCGGGCTTTCGTGCGCGCGCCTATTTGGTGGGAATAGCCCCCTCGTCGCGAGAGGAAACGCGCAGCATCGCAGCACTTTTTGCATTGCCGGCGGACACAGAGGTGTTGAGCAGGCATGACGCAGAAGTTCTGCGTGGCTACGAACAGGGGGCGGCGTCAGTCATTCTTCGCGTGGCAGGCCGGCGGATAGCTGTGATCTCTGGTCAGGACGGCGAAGATGTTCTGTCAGAGGCGATAGCAGACCTGTCGCGACTGAAAACGGTCAGCCGCGACGAAGTTCAGAAAAAATCGATTGATGTGTCATCCTCAGGCCGGGCACAATGAAGATGAGAAGCCGCTATTGCTTCTATATGGTGTTGTGGTGCGTCGGGGTGTTCCGGCAGGCTGAAGCTCAGGTGCCGGTACGAACGGTTCAGGTGCGAAGCACCCCGCTCGAAGAACAAGTTGGCAATCCGGCAGCCTTGGTGGGGTGTTCGCGATCCATGGCCTTCTTTGACTTTTCCGGAGCGGTCATTCGTCGTCTCGATGCTGCTGGCAAAGCGACGGGACGCTATGCCAAGGCCGGAGGAGGGCCGGGAGAGCTCCGCAGTTTCGGCGGAATGCAGTTCGATGGTAGCTGTCGCATCTGGATTGCGGATGCCGGCAATTCGAAGGTGATGGTATTCGATGACCGGTGGGGTTCGGTCGCAGAGTTCTCCGTGCAAAGTCCAGTCGAACGGCTGGCTCCTCTCGCGAAAGGAACGTCGGTCCTCGCGGTGCCGAATTCTGTTCTGGAAATGCTGCATCTGCTCGACGCCAATGGAAATTTGCTGAAAAAAATTCCGTTCCCAGAAGATCTTCAGACACTCAATCCGATAGCTCGTAGTCGGTACCTGGCGCGCGTCAATGATAGTCTGGCCATTGTGCAGTTTCGTTGGTTCGATCGGCGCGTGCTGGTCAATGCGGGTGGCATGGTCGTCGCGGACACCAAAGGGGCAGGCCCGGTGCCAAAGGTCATCGAGATGTCTCTCGGCGGAAGCAGTCGTGCGTATCGGATAGATCCCGCCTCCATAGAGTTTGCCAGCAACATCGGGATGCGCGGCGATACGCTAATGGTGATTCGTGGACAGCCCGCGATGAAGAAAGGTGAACTGCAGACTCGTTCTCGCATTGTCCGCATTCTGGCAACGAGTGGTCGTGTGCTGGATGAACTGGAGATCCCCGTCGGAATCCAGATGATCACTGCGACCGCCCGAGCCGTGTATGGAATCGGTGAAACAGAAGACGGGTATGCGCTGCACGAACTGCGTTGGTAAGTGCCATCGCAGGGATGGTCCACCCGTTGGCAGAGGAAGACGACGATGAAACGAACTGTATTGGCACTTCTGGGAGCTGCATGCATGGCGTCCGCGAGTGTCGCGTTCGCGCAAGTCACCGCTGCGCGAAATGTTGCCGCTCCGAAGGAGGATTGCAGGTGCAGCAGCTGTTCCCCCGGTGACCAGGATTGTGTCTACATCACATGCTCCGGCGGTGGGTCGGGGATGTGCAAGGGAAAGTACAACGACACCTGAGTCTGCATCTTGTCGGGCGCCGTTCGCGGCGCCCGACCCACACTGAAGGGAGTGTCCTATGTCCAAAAGCGAGCGCATTGTTGCCGGGGTGCTGGTTGTGTTGACCTGTGCCTTCAGCCTCATCGCATTGCTTGTTCGCCCCGTGCCGGCAAGCTCGCCTCGCGCGCAGGAAATGAGATTGCTCACTCCTCAGCAGTGGCAAGGAGTCATTGATGCAGGGGTTCTGGTGGGTTTGCCTCGAGCCCCGATTCAGGTCGCAATTTTTTCAGACTATCAATGCCCTGCTTGCAAGCGCTTCCGTAATGTAGAAGCGGCCATGCGAAAGCAGTACGCGGACTCGGTCGCTTTTGTCTACGTTCTGTTGGCTTTGCAGCAACACGAACAGTCGCGATGGGCTTCATCTTTCGCCGAATGCGCTCTCCAGCAAGGGGCGTTCGAAACAGCACATGACATGCTGTTCGAAAAGCAGGATTCACTGGACGTGATTGCCAGTGAGCTGGCCAAGCGCCTTCCTGTGAGTGATCAGAATGCTCTGCAGGTTTGTGTTCAGGAGCGCACCCAACAGTCCTCACGCTTGGCGCAAGCGATACGGATGGCCGACGAGATCGGACTCGCGGGGACGCCGACGGTGATCGTCAACGGAACGCGGTTCGTCGATGTACCTACCAAGGCAGAGATCGACTCATTGGTGGCGAGTCGAAACAATCGCTAAACGAGGCCGTCTGGCTTACACTGCCCGGTCGGATGTGATACCGACCCGGCACGGACAAATGGCGTTGGTCATGTGATTTTCTGAAATCTGCAGGAGGGGGCGGCGACTGAGGCGCCGGGCATGCTACCTTAAAGACTCTCAGGCAGAGTTTTTTCGGCTTTCTTCCGCCCACGTGAGACGATCAGCCCACATACTCATTGGTTTGTGTGCACTGCCACTGATGGCGGGTGCCGCTTGGCAGGCACGCACCGTCGTCGATCAGCGGGGCAAGACCCATGAGTTCCGCACCCCTGCTGAGCGGGTGGTCACGATCGCCATTCCACTGTATTGGCACTTCCTGACCGTTGATGGCAGTGAGAAGCGCGTGGTGGGCGCCAATGCCGTGGCAGTGGAGCAGATGCGCGATGGCATCGTGTCCCGGGTATTTCCCGGCGCCTCGGCGGTGCCCACGGCCGTCACCCGCGGGGGCACGTTCACCCCCAACGTGGAAGCGCTGCTGGCCCTCCAGCCGGATGCGATCTTTCAGTGGGCGGATCGCGGCAATGCGCTGGTGGACGTGCTCGATGCCGTCGGGTTGCGCACGCTGGGCGTGAAAAACACCAATGCAGAGTCGGATATCGATGCCTGGATCCGCATGAGCGGCGCGGCGGCTGGCAAGGTCGCACGCGCCGACTCGATCATTCGGTATATGCGCGGCGGCAACAACCGGTTCGACGCGATGACCGCGAATATTCCCGCGACCCAGCGGCCGCGCGTGCTGATGCTGACCGAGTACTCGCGGCAGATCACACCCAGCGGGCCGGCGTCGTATGGCAACCTCATTATCCGTCGTGCGGGCGGCATCAATGCCGCGACCGCCGATGGTACGGTGAGCATCGAGCAGGTACTCGCGTGGAACCCCGAGGTCATCCTGCTCACCCCCTTCGAGAGCAAGACGCCGGCGGATCTCATGCGTGACCCGTTGTGGTCCCGCACACCGGCCGCGCGCGCTCGGCGTGTCTACAAGTTGCCGTTTGGCCTGACGCGGTGGGGTGGCTATGGACCGGAGTCACCCATGTTGCTCGCCTGGCTGACCACCTTGCTGCACCCTGCGCAGCCCGGCATCGCGTTGCGCGACGAAATGCGTGCAGCCTACCGCACGCTGTATCGGTTCAATGCCACCGATGCCGACCTCGATCAGGTACTGCAGATGAACGTCAATCGTGCGTCGGCCGGCTATGCACGCTTCCAGGCGACGTCGCGTCCATGACGGACACCGGAACTGTGCACGAGCAGCAGAGCCGCCGCGTGCGACTCGTGTTGCTGGCGCTGAGTGTGCTGCTCGGGGCGTTGATGCTCTTGTCGCTATGCCTGGGCCGATATCCGGTCTCCCCGCTGACAGCGCTGCAGATCCTGTGGAGCGGCATGACCGGCTTCGTACCCAGTGTCGCCGCTTGGACGGACACCGATGTCCTGGTGGTGAGCACCGTGCGGCTGCCGCGGGTGTTGGTGGCGGCCATTGCCGGTGGAGCGCTCGGGCTGAGCGGGGCCACGCTGCAAGGATTGTTTCGCAATCCACTGGTCGGGCCGCAGGTGGTTGGCATCTCCAATGGTGCAGCCTGGGGCGGCGTCGTCGCGATTCTGCTGGGGGCGAATTTTGTTGGCGCGCTTGCGTGGACGTTCGGCTTTGCGATGCTCGCGTTGGTGGCTGTTTTTGCCCTGAGTCGCCTGAGTGGTAACACCAGCATTCTGTCCGTCGTGCTGGCGGGCATCATCGTTAGTGCGTTCTTCACCGCCCTGGTGGGGCTCGCTGAGTTCCTGGCCGACGCCGAGCGTCAGTTGCCGGGCATCGTGTACTGGTTGCTTGGCAGCTTTGCGACGGTCACCAGCACTTCACTGTGGGTCATCGGGGTGCCCGTCCTAGTGGCAGGCGTTCCGCTGCTCTTCATGCGGTGGCACGTGAACGTGCTCTCACTCGGCGACGAGACGGCGACTGCGTTGGGCCTTCGTGCACCACAGTTGCGTTGGCTGGTGTTGTGTCTGGTGGCGATGCTGGTGACGGCGCAGGTATCAGTGAGTGGTGCGGTAGGCTGGGTGGGGTTGGTGGTGCCGCACATCGCGCGGCGTCTCGTGGGGCCCAATCACCAGGCGCTGATGCCCGCGTCCACCTTGTTGGGCGCTCTCTATCTGCTGGGCATGGACGACATCGCGCGCACGATGGCCGAACAGGAGTTGCCGATTGGTGTGTTGACGGCGTTGGTGGGTACGCCGGTCTTTGCGGTGGTGTTCTGGCGATCGCAGGCCAGGGGGTGGGTGCGTGAGTGACGACGTGAGCAACGCCATGGATGCTGATGCAGTGGTGCTGCGTGATGTCTCGTTCGCCTATCGTGCGGGCACGCCGGTCGTCGCACGGTGCTCGTTGCGCGCGCCACGCGGCCGCATTCTGGCATTGCTCGGTCCCAACGGTAGCGGCAAGACCACGCTGCTCAAGCTGATTGCTGGTGCACTGGCGCCCGATCAGGGCGTGGTGGAGCGCGCTGGACTGGTAGGCTATGTGCCACAACTGCTGCATCTCAGTTTCGCGTACTCGGTGCTGGATGTGGTGTTGATGGGGCGTGCCAGGAAGATCGGATTGTTCGCCACACCCTCGCGGCGGGACGTCGACGCCGCGATGACAGCGCTGGGCCGAGTCGGGATGAAGACGTTTGCCGACCGCTCGTTCGATGAGCTCTCAGGTGGCGAGCGGCAGCTGGTGGCGCTGGCGCGTGCTCTCGCAGCGGATGCCGAGATCCTGGTGCTGGACGAGCCCACGTCGGCGCTGGATCTGCGGCATCAGGAAATCGTGTTGCGATGGATGCAAACGCTGGTGCGAGACGATGGGTTGACGATCGTGTTCAGTACGCACCAGCCACAACATGCCGATGCGGTGGCGCACGATGTGGCGCTGGTGCACGGCCCGGGGCGTGTGGACGTGGGGCCCGCCGAGCAGATGCTGGAGGCTGGGTTGGTAGGAAGCTTGTTTGGCGTCGCGATGCGGCGTGTCGTCGCCAATCCACAGCGAGACCCCGAGGGTACGCTCGTCGTGGACTTTGCAATCGCTCGGTATCGAGGAATGCATCGCTACTGACCGCTACGGATGGATCTGGAGAACCAATGCTGATGCATCAATGTTGCAGCGACACTGCTCGTCGTCCCTTCACAAGAGTTCTGCTCGCTCTTGTCACGTTGGCGCTCGGGTGTTCGGCGGAAACGCCCCGCGCTGCGGTCATGGAAGGGACGTCCATGGACAGCAGTGGTGTGAAGATTGTCTCATTTGATAGCCTGCCCGTCGCCGACGGGCCGTTACGGTTGGAAAGCCGGCCATGGCTTCAACTTGGTGGGCTGCATGAGAATGACAGTCTCGAGTTCGATGCTCGCGGCTTCGAACTGACTGCGGCGGAACTGGCTTCGGGTGAGATCGTTGTTGGCGACCATCAACGCCTGAAGTATTTCCAGCGCTCAGGCAAGCTGCTGCACATCGTCGGACGGGCAGGACACGGCCCTGGTGAGTTCACTCCGATACGACAGCTTTGCGCACAGTCCGATTCGACACTCTCTGTCATCGACTTCAATGGTCGGTGGTCGCAATGGGATAGGGCAGGCAACCATCGACGTACAACAGAGCGCCTGGGCCTGGTTCCCTTCTATGGATGTTCGCCGGACGGAACGATGCTGGCTCAGAGGGCTGATCTCTCCGCACCGACCCCCTCCTCCAGCAGGCGTCGTTTGCTCGACACAAAGGTCTATGGGCGCGACGGTGCTGTCGTTCACGATCTCGGAGCGCTCTCGGCGTCGGAGGTTTTCAGTCAGCTGTTCTATGATCCGGGGTTTGCATTGACGGCGCAGTCTGTGATCGTCGGCGATCCTCGCACATTCGAGGTACGATCGTATGATCTCGATCGACGAGTCGTGACTGCCATGTGGCGCGTGAAGAATGCTCTTCGTCCACTGACTACGGAAAGCTGGGATTCTCTTGTGCAGTCGAGCATCCCAAGCAACAACACGCCCGCCAACCGCCAGCAGATGGTCGCGGTCTGGACACGCATAGGGAAACCAGACGCGTACCCCGCTTTCTGGAGGCTCCATCGCGATTCGGCATCCCGCATCTGGCTCGGCGTCTATTTCGACACTCGACGCCAGATCGTCCTGGATGTGGAGAGTGGGCGGCTGTCACGCCTTACGATCCCTATCGATGCGAAGTACAGACCTTCGATTGCCGGGTTCACCTCGGTCGGTCCAATCGTCCGGCACTTTGACGATGACGGAGCGGTTCGGCTCAGCTTCTATCGCGTTGTTGACAACCGATAGACCCGCACCGTCTCGACCTCATCCTCATCGGTGGTGATACCGAGGATGGTGTCGCCGTTCACCGTTGTGATCTGCAGATCGGGCGGTACGTGAACGACGCCAAGAAAGTGTCCATCGGTG
>NZ_DASWXE010000202.1:0-3020 GCF_036405635.1 Gemmatimonas sp.
ACCTGCCCGTTCGCATGGACGATGTAGGGCAGCGATCCCTTGCCGGCAGCCTCCACCGAAACGGTGGGGGTCGGGCGCTGCGGACGCGTCTGCTCCTTGCACGCGCCAAGCGCAATCAAGAGAAGAAACGCCGCGCGAGGAGGGAGAGCGGGCTGTATGAAAAACCGACGCATAGGCGTCGGCAGAGCAATGGCTGGCATTCGCGTTGCGAACGGCGGGTCTGTGGGCACGATGCCCCGGTTTCGAACCGGAGCACCGTTCAGGGGAATCCGCCAAGATAACGTCAGGATGCCGTCCAGCGTTGCATCGGTGTGACCAACCGTGTGGAAACCGGGGGAAATGGTCCCAGCAGCGCTATTCAGAGGGCGGCTGAGGAGCGCCGTGTGATCACACGAATCGTCCCAGGAGGGCCCGGAATCCGGACATCCATATCCCGGATCCCTTCCCGGAGCTGTTGGCGGAATCCATCCATGAATTCCTGCGCCGGCGGCGTGATCACGCGCACCCGGCGATCGCCGTTCCCATCCCCGAGCTCAAAATTGAACCCGGAAGCCGGCAACTCCGAGGCCTTCACAGCCTTTACGGCCACCTCCCGATACTTGCCGTTACCATAGACCCGCAGCGTAACCGGGCTGCCGGGCGCGACTTTTTGGACTTCGCGCACGAAGCGGTCAATGCGGGCCGAGCGCGTCTGCTGGTCATCGAGATCCTCACGGGGAATGCGCACGTCGACGCCGTTCACCGCCGCCACGCGCTCGCCTTCCACCACGCCAGCGAGCTCAGCCGGTCCACCGGCGGTCACGGCGCTGACGAAAAGGCCCAGGGTATCCCGACTGGTGCCTGCGCCGCCGATCGTCACCCCGATGCGGCCGCGCATGTCGTTGGTCGAGTTCACGGCGCCAGACACTCGACGCACCTCCGAGCGCTCGAGATCCGCAGCGGACACCGTTTTGAAGGTGAGTGCCTTGGAGGCGCCGCCACGGCGATACTGCAAACGCACCTCGTCGCCTGGCTTGGCCTTGGCCAGTGCGCGCTGCAGGCGACGCTGCGCCAGTCCGGTCATGGCCAGGTCCTCGGCATCCTCTTTCGCGACCTTCAGCGAAATGCCGTTGATCTCGGTGAGCACATCGCCCGCCTGCAAGCCGGCCTTGGCGGCGGGACCATTGGCGTCCACTTCCTCGAGCCGGACACCTGCGGTGTCGGCAGAGGAGCCCGCACCCAGTGTCACGCCCAGCACGGCACGGTCAGCTGAACGAGTCCACATGGTGCTGAGCATTGGACCCAGGATCGTGCGACGCGGCATGGACGCGTCGGGCACCTGGGCCTCGGCGACACCAAACGGCATCGCACCAGGCAAGGCGAGCAGGAACGGCAAGGCCCATAGCAGGGGCCGCGAAACACGCAGGGCGCGCGGAGATGTTGAAAGCAGGGGCGACATGGAATCCTCGGAAGTCGTTGGCCATGCGACACCGAGGTGCTTCGCGAGGGTTTACCGCCCCCGATCTCCGTCGTTCGTCCCTGCCGCACGCTGACGCAACTGCGTGGCGAGCTCCTGTCTTGTGATGGGCTTGTTCAACACCAGCAAGCCAGGTTCCTGCAGAAACGCATCCTCTTCCGGTGTTGCCGCCCCGCCGGTGAGCACGACCAAACGCTCGCGCAGTCGTGGATGACTCTGTGCGAGCGCGGCGGCGAACTGCGACCCGGACACGTCCGGCATCATCAGATCCGTGACCACGATGTCGATACGTCGCGCTCCGTCGTCGGCCGCAAGCCAGGCCAGTGCCTCGCGCGCCTTCGAGTACGCGACCACATCGAGACCTTCGGTGGCGAGTCCGCGTTCGATGGCATGCAGCGCCGACGGTTCGTCTTCCACCAGCAGGACACGCAACGAGGTCTTCTTCTTGGCGAGGACAGGGAACGGCTGTGGCGTGCGGCGTTCTCCGGTGCCCTGTCGAGCGGTCTTGAGAGGCGGTAGGCGCACCAGCACCGCCGCACCGCCCTCCGGCTGATTCGCGAAGGTGACCGTGCCACCGTGCGCTTCGACAATGCCACGCGCCACAAACAGCCCGAGTCCCGTGCCACCCGACGCGGCTTTGGTGGTCACGTATGGTTCACCCAAACGCGCGATCACCTCTGGAGCAAAGCCGGAGCCTTGGTCCCGGATGGAGATCTCTGCCCATCCATCACTGCCAACACGCGTAGCAACGGTGAGCGTCATGCGTGCCGAGTCACCACGCGCGAGCATGGCTTGTGCCCCATTCACCAGCGGATTGAGCACCACCTGCACAAGGCGACCCTCGTGCCCGTTCACCATCGGCACTTCGGCAAGTTCGGTGACGACGGTGATGCCCTGTCGCCATTGCGGCGCCGCGACCCGGATGGCGGCGCGCGCCACTTCGCGCACATCGAGTGGTGCCATTTCGTCGGCACCAGGACGCACGTAGGTGCGCAGCCCATCCACCACCTGACGAATACGATCCACACCTTCGAAGGCCTGGTCGATGGCGACGCGACCATCCGCATCGGCGGCGAGCGCCGGATGATCTCGCAGTTCTTCGAGATTGAAGCGCAGGTATTGCAGCGGATTGTTGATCTCGTGCCCGACACCGGCCGCGAGCCGACCCAATGAGGCAAGCCGCTGTTGCTCGAGCATCACACGACGCGCGTCATCACGTTCTTCGGTGCGACGACGGACTTCGTCGGTGAGGTGTGTGGAAAGCTGATCAAGTTGATTGGCGTCATCACGGAAGCCGCTGAGCATCTGCCACGCCACCGGCGCGATGACGCTCACATACCCGAGATCAGCCAGGTACACGAACTCGATCCAACCTGCAGCAACGGCCACCTCTTCGAGCGTGAACAGCAGGAAGAGTCCGAAGCCGACGAGGATGGCCGACGCTCCGCGTTCACCGGCGCGAACACGGCGGATGTATCCATACGAGCTCACTGCCAGGAGACCCAACGGCACGATCGCCGCGACCTGACCCACCAGATTGAACGCGGGCCGACGCAGCGTCACG
>NZ_DASWXE010000203.1:0-2304 GCF_036405635.1 Gemmatimonas sp.
GGTTCACGCCCGTGCCGTCCCGGCCGATCTGTCCGGCGGCCATGGCCAGGTTGGCGATGCCGAGCACCATGGTGCTGCCCTGGCTGTGCTCCGTGACACCGAGGCCGTAGTAGATGGCGGCATTGCCCGCACCAGCGTACAAGCGAGCGGCGGCTCGCAGTTCTGCCGAGGGCACGCCGGAAAACTGCTCGGTGGCCTCTGGGGAGTGCTCGGGCTGCGCAATGAAATCGCGCCACTGCGCAAACGACGTGGCGTCGCACCGGTCGCTGACGAAGTTCTCATTCACCAGCCCCTCGGTCACGATCACATGCGCCAGCGCATTGATCACGGCCACGTTGGTACCCGGGAGGAGCTGCAGATGATGCGCGGCCTGGATGTGCGGTGAGCGCACCAGGTCGATGCGGCGCGGGTCGATGACGACGAGCTTCGCGCCCTGTCGGAGCCGACGCTTCATGCGTGCGGCGAACACCGGATGTGCGTCGGTGGGGTTGGCTCCGATCACCACGATCACATCGGCATGTGCCACCGACTTGAAGTCCTGCGTGCCTGCCGACGTGCCAAAGGTCTGTTTGAGCCCGTAGCCCGTTGGCGAATGGCACACGCGGGCGCAGGTGTCGATGTTGTTGTTGCGGAAGGCGGCGCGGACCATCTTCTGCACCACGTACACTTCTTCGTTGGTGCAACGCGACGAGGAGACGCCACCGATGGCGTCGCGGCCATGTTGATGCTGAATGGCCCGAAAACGTGTCGCTGCAAACTGGATGGCCTCCTCCCAGCTCGCCTGCCGCCAGGGCTCATCGATGGTGTCACGCACCATCGGATGCAGCACCCGGTCGCTGTGGGTGGCGTAGCCCCAGGCGAACCGACCCTTCACGCACGAGTGGCCTTCGTTGGCACCACCTTCGGCGGAGGGTGTCATGCGTACGACGTCGTTTCCCTTGAGTTCCGCGTCGAACGAGCAGCCCACGCCGCAGTAGGCGCAGGTGGTCTTCACGATGCGATCGGGCTGGCCGGCGTCGATGATGCTCTTCTCGGTGAGGGTGGCGGTGGGGCAGGCCTGCACACAGGCGCCGCACGACACGCATTCGGAGTTGAGGAACGCCTCCCCCATGCCGGCGCTCACCTTGGACGCGAAACCGCGATCGGTGATGCTGAGCGCGAACGTGCCCTGAATTTCATCACAGGCGCGCACGCACCGTGAGCAGACGATGCACTTGGACGGATCGAAGGTGAAATACGGATTCGATTCGTCTTTCAGGGCCTCCAGGTGATTGGCGCCGTCATAGCCGTACCGCACTTCCCGCAGTCCCACCGCGCCGGCCATGTCCTGCAGCTCGCAGTCGCCATTCGCCGCGCAGGTGAGGCAGTCGAGTGGGTGGTCGGAGATGTAGAGCTCCATGACGTTGCGCCGCACACGGGCGACCTGCGGTGTCTGCGTGCGTACCACCATGTTCTTGTCGACGGGCGTGGTGCACGACGCCGGAAGTCCTTTGCGACCGGCGATGTCCACCACACACAGTCGGCACGAGCCAAATGGCTTGAGCGTATCGTTGGCGCAGAGCTTTGCGATATCGATGCCTACGCTCTTGGCGGCCTGCATGACCGTCGTGCCGACGGGTACCGAGACGACGATGCCGTCGATGGTCAGGTCGACCAGCGCAACGTCGGCGACGGCGGCGCTTCCGTTGTCGGTGAGATCAATGGCGGGCTTGATCATGACGCCACCTGCGAGGATGGGGACCCCATGCCGGCCGAGGCCAGGAGGTCCGCGGTGAAGTGCTTCATCACGCTGCGCACCGGCATTGGCGTGAGCCCCCCGAGTGCGCACAACGAACCGAGCTCCATGGTTTCGCACAGTTCTTCGAGCAGATCCCACTGTTCACGGACCTTCTCCCTTCGCCGGAGCCGCTGAATGACCTCGACGCCGCGCGTGGAACCCACGCGGCATGGCGTGCACTTGCCGCACGACTCGTGCGCGCAGAAGGCCATCGCAAATTCGGCCTGGGCGGCCATGTCCACCGTATCATCGAAGGCCACGATGCCACCGTGCCCCAGCATGGCTCCGATAGCCGCGAAGTGTTCGTAAGTGAGCGGCGTGTCCCATTGTGAGGCGGGCAGGTAGGCGCCCAGAGGACCGCCCACCTGAATGGCCCGCAACGGCCGTCCCGAGTAGCTGCCGCCGCCAAACCGTTCCACGAGCTCGCGCAGTGTGATGCCAAACGGCAACTCCACCAAGCCGCCGCGCTGGATGTTGCCGCCCAACTGGAAAGGCATGGTGCCGGTGGACCGGTCCATGCCATGGGC
>NZ_DASWXE010000204.1:0-26392 GCF_036405635.1 Gemmatimonas sp.
GAACTACGACATGCTGCATGGCGACGCGGTCGCTATGGGTATGGTGGCGGAGGCCAGGATGGCGGTGGCGCTGGGGATCGCGCCAGCCGACCTGGCGGCGACCGTGGAGGACGGTGTCATCCGGGCCGGCCTTCCGGCGCACCTGCCGGCCGGTATCAGTGTGGCGGCCATTGTGGCGGAAACGCACGGGGACAAGAAGGCCCGGAGTGGGGCGGCCCGCTACGCACTCCCCCGCGCGATGGGGGTCATGGAGCCGGCTGCAGGCCGTTGGGCCTTGCCGGTAGATGACGCGCTGGTGTCGTCGGTTCTGTCAAAAATGACGTCCTGACGGGCCCGGCTTTGGCCGTCGTGCACGATCCGTACACTCCAGTCCGCCTTGTCCCTCACCAATGTAAACTTCATCACTCGGCTATTTTCACGGATTCTGCGCCGGTGATGTCACGAAAGTGTTGTTTGAGTGCGTAGAAATGTCATGCTGTGAAAATTTTTGTTGACCGGTCCATCCCGGAACATTATCGTGGCGCTCCCACCCCCCGGGCCTTTACCGGCCTGACATTGAGCTCACGTACGGCGAGGGCGTATGCAGGCAGCTGCCGCGACCAGGACTTCCGAAGCTCGTTCCAAAGGCTTCTTCCGCTCCGCTCCTTCCACCGCCTTCGACCAATACCTGCACGACATCCAGAAGCTGCCCCTGATCACCGACGCCGCAGAAGAGCGTCGGCTGGCGCGACTGGCCCAGAAAGGCGATGAAGCCGCCGCGGAACGCCTAGTGACGGCGAACCTCCGCTTCGTGATCTCGTATGTGAAGAAGTATCAGGGCCACGGACTCGATCTCTCGGAGCTTGTCGCCATCGGCAATGAAGGCCTGCTCAAGGCGGTCCGAAAATTCGACCCGGACCAGGGCGTCAAGTTCATCTCCTATGCCGTGTGGTGGGTCCGGCAGGCGGTCCTGAAAGCCCTCGCTGAGCAGACCCGCAGTGTCCGGATCCCGCTGAACCAGAATTCGCAGCTGATTCGAATGGCCCGTGGCGAGATGATCCTCTCGCAGGTGCTCAACCGTGAGCCCACCGACGCTGAGCTGTCGAAGCTGCTGGAAGAGCCCGTCGAGCAGGTCCGCAACGCCCGCCAGATCACGAGCACCGAAGTCTCGCTGGACGCCCCCATCGATCGGCAGGACCGCGAAGCATCCACGCTGGGCGAGCGTTTCGCCGGCGAGACGCACGCCGACATCGAAGACGGCACCGACTTCCGTCTCATGCGCGAGTTCATCGATCGCGTATTCCGGAAGTATCTCACGCCGCGCGAGCGCAAGATCCTGTACCTGTACTACGGGCTCGATGAAGGGGCAGAAGCGATGACCCTCGAGCGCATCGGGGCCCTGATGGGCGTCACCCGCGAACGCATTCGCCAGATCCGCGAACGAGCATTCGAGAAGCTGCGTGAATCGCCCGATGGTCGCGCGCTTGCCGGTTTCTGGGGAGCAGCCTGATCACCCACCGCCGCCTTGGTGCGGTAGCGCACACTCTTTATGTGAGATGCGTGTGCTAAGAAGCGAGCTCAGCATTCAATAGCTGGCGCGCTGTTGCTGATGGCGTTGTCTGCGCTGTTCAACGAAGGTTATGTTGAAAACGGCGGGTCTCCGTTGACGGGGGCCCGCCGTTTTCACGTTCCTTGGAGGTATACATTGCCGCGCGTGTTGATCGTTGACGACGAACCAGGAATCCGGTTCGCCTTGAAGCGATGGTTTGAACGCCAACAGTGGACGGTCGAGGAAGCTGGCGACGGTGCACAGGCGCTCGAACTCCTGCGCGCGAGCAGCGAAGAAGGCGACGCCCGCTTCGATGTCGTGGTCTGTGATCTTCACCTCCCGCTGGTTTCTGGTGACGAGATTGTTCGCACGATTGCCGAAGACCGACCGGCGCTGGCTGCCCGCGTCATTCTGACCACCGGCGACGCGGTGCACGATGCCACCCCAGGCAGCGTGCTCGCCCAGCACAAGCACGTGCTGCAGAAACCGTTCGACCTTGTCACGCTGCGTGATGTGGTCCACCTGATTCATCCGGTGGGCTGAACCTGGCACCACCCGCGTCGTGATCGCAGCACCCGATCCCTTTCGGTCGAGCGTGCTGGATAGATTGTCGGGATGCTGCGCGATGCACTCGCCGCGATCGTCGGCGCCCAGTGGGTGAAGGAACGCCGCCAGGAGCTGGCGGTGTTCGATGCGGACGGCCTCCCCGGATACCGGGCGACGCCATCGTTGGCCGTGTTGCCTGGCACCCGCGACGAGCTGATTGCCGTCGTCGGAGAGCTCGCCCGAACCGGCACCCCCCTTGTGCCGCGTGGCGCCGGCACAGGGCTCTCCGGCGGCGCACTCGCCGATGATGTGGTGCTGGTTGGGCTCAACCGCCTCACCCGGATCATCGAGGTCGACCCGGTCAATCGCATCGCCCGCGTCGAGCCCGGCGTCGTGAATGCCAAGCTCTCCCGAGCCACGGCCCGCTATGGCCTGCACTACGCCCCCGATCCGTCCAGCCAGACCGTGTGCACCATCGGTGGCAACGTGGCGGAGAATGCCGGTGGCCCGCACTGCCTCAAGTACGGCGTGACGCTCAATCACATCGTCGAGTGCGAAGTCGTGCTCCCCGATGGCTCCGTCACCCGACTCGGCAACGCCTTCGGTGAACCCGACGGCTACGACCTGCTGGGCACCTTCATCGGCAGCGAAGGATGTTTTGGGATCGCCACCGAAATCACGGTGCGCCTCGTGCCGCTGCCCGACGCGGTACACACGCTGCTCGCCGACTTTTCCTCGGTGGACGCCGCGGCCCGCGCAGTCTCGAAGATTGTTGCCACCGGCATCGTGCCAGCCGCACTCGAGATGATGGACAACGCCACCATCCGCGCGGTGGAAGCCAGCATCTATGCGGCCGGCTATCCCATCGACGCCGCGGCGATCTTGCTGTGCGAGGTGGATGGTGTGGCCGACGGCCTCGAAGCCGACGTGGCCCTCATCCGCGACGCGTGCAATGACTGTGGCGCGCGGGGTGTGCTGGTGGCCACCGAACCGGCCGACCGCATGCGTCTGTGGCAGGGACGCAAGAAGGCGTTCGGTGCAATGGGACGCATTGCCCCGGCACTCGTGGTGCAGGATGCGGTGGTGCCACGCACACGGCTGCCGGAAGTGCTGGCGCGCATCAACGACATCGGCACGCTGCACAATGTGCGCGTGTGCAATGTCTTCCATGCCGGTGATGGCAACCTGCACCCCAACATTCCCTACAACGCCTCAGACGCCGACGAAAGCGCGCGGGTGCATGCCGCCATGTCGGCGATCATGCAGACCTGCATCGATGTGGGCGGCACCATCACCGGCGAACACGGTGTCGGGCTGGACAAGCTCCCCTATATGGAGACGTTGTTCGACGCCGAGTCACTCGATGCCATGTGTCGCGTGCGCGCGGTGTTCGATCCGGACCGGCGCGCCAATCCCGGCAAGGTCGTGCCGGTGCATGCCTGCAGGGAATGGCATGCGACTCCGGCGGTGCGGCGATGAGCCATCCCACTCTGCGTGCAACCTCCCCCGCTTCGGTGGACGCGTTGGCGGCAACGGTGCGCGCACATCACGCGGCCGTGCAGCCGATGCGGTTCATCGGCAGTGGGACATGGCTGCAGGGCGGCGGTCCGTTCGTCGATGCGACTCCCGTGTCCTTGCGCGGCTTGGCCGGCATCGTCGAGTACACTCCCGGCGATCTCGTGATCACGGTGGGGGCAGGCACCACCATGCGCGAGTTGTCTGCCATCACGACCGAACACGGGCAGATGCTCGCCCTGACTCCGTATGGCGACACGGAGTCCACCATTGGGGCGACCATCGCCACAGCGTCCGCCGCGCCACTCGCGCTCGATGATCTCTCGGTACGCGACCTCGTGCTCGGACTCACGGTGATCACCGGTACCGGTGCTGTCACGCGTGTGGGTGGACGCGTCGTGAAGAATGTCGCGGGCTTCGACTTGGTACGACTGCACACCGGGGCATGGGGCACACTGGGCGCGATCGCCGAGGTCAGCCTGCGACTGCACGCCGTCCCGGTGCATGATGTGGTGCTCGGCGGTCGCCTGTCCGCCGAACTGGGCGATGCCATTCCCCCGCTGGTGGCAAACCGTGCGCCCATTCCCATGCAGGTTGTGCTCGAACCCGGTGAAGCGCCGCGACTGCTGGCACGGGTGAGTGGAAACCTCGCGCGCGTGGACGCCCTCCGTGCGCGCCTGGTGCAGCTGGGCATGCAGAACCCCGAAGCTCTGTCGCCCGACGACATCGCCGCGCGACGGCACACACCAGACGATGCCATCGTGCTACGACTGCGCACTGCACTCTCGGATGCCGTGCCGTTTGTACGTGCCACACGGGATGCGTTTCCCACGGCATCGCTCACGTATTCTCCACACCGGGGTTCTCTGCGAGTGGTGCTGCCAACCGCAACGAGTGCGGGCGACGCGGAAGACATCATGGACGGCGTCACGCGCGCCCTGAGCACTGTCGCCAGGCTGGCCACCACTTTTGGCGCCTCGCATGCCATTGCGATCGCCCTAGATCAGGGCCGACGCCAGTACCCCGCGCGCACACCGCTCGAAGCCGGTATCAAGCGCGCCCTCGATCCCGATGATCTCTGCAACCGCGTGAGCGCCATGGATTCCGCGCCCGCTCCGCTGCCGGTATGATGCGCCCGTCGTTTTCTCTATCGGACTTCCCGTGATGAGCGCCATGACCAGCTCTCGCGATCTTGCACACGCGGCGGCGGCGCCCTGCGCTCTGCCGAACACGCCGCTCGCCCACGCCGCCGCGGGCCTCGATGCCTGCGTGCACTGCGGATTTTGCCTGCAGGCGTGTCCGACGTACGTGAATCTCGAAGACGAAAACGATTCACCGCGCGGACGAATCGTACTGATGCGTCGCATGCTCGAAGGCGACATCGCACTCGATGATCCCGCCGCGCAGCACATCGATCGGTGCCTGGGGTGCCGCGCCTGTGAGACGGCCTGTCCATCGGGTGTGCCGTACGGTGAACTGCTGGAGGCCACGCGCGCGACGATGGCGCCGACGCGGGGCATCCCGCTCATCGCGCGCCCGATTCTGTTCGTCTTCCGGCATCACGTGCTGCTCCGCGCGGCGCTGATTGGCGCGAAAGTGTTCCGCGCCACCGGGTTACCGCGATTGTTGGCCCGCTTGCTGCCTGCACGACTGGCGTTCCCCATGGCGATGCTGGCGTCGACGACGCCTTCTCGTGCAGTGAAGGAGGCGCGCGCGCAATCACACGACGCCTCGCGTGGAACAGCTCCGGACACGCCTGCCAGGACGGCGCCTGCGTCGGGAAAGACGGCGATGCTCGAAGGCTGTGTGATGTCTGGCCTGTTCACGCACGTGAACGCCGCCACCGTCGACGTGCTGGCCCACAACGGGCACGCCCTCTGCCAGGCACCGGGTCAGCGATGCTGCGGAGCGCTGCACGCGCACGCGGGTGACATGCACGGCGCCAAGGCGTTGGCGCGACTCAATGTGGCGGCGTTCGAAGCCTCCGGTGCCGACACCATCGCGGTCAATGCGGCGGGCTGCGGCGCCATGCTCAAGCAGTATGGGCACCTGCTGCAGGACGAACCCGAGTGGGCAGCGCGCGCCCAGCGGATCAGCGATCGCACACGCGACATCAGCGAAGTGCTCGCAGCGGCGGGGCCGGTGCCTGGAGTGCTCGCCGGTGGACTGCGTGTCACGCACGATCCACCCTGCCACCAGATGCACGCACAGCGCGTGGTGGCACAGCCGCTCAAGGTGCTCAGCGTCATTCAAGGGCTCGAGGTCGTGCCGCTGGAAGACGCCGACCAGTGCTGCGGATCGGCCGGCATCTACAATCTCGTGGAGCCCGGCACATCCGATGCGGTGCTCGCACCGAAACTGGCACGCATTGCCGAAACGCGTGCCTCGGTGCTGGCCACGGGCAACCCGGGGTGCATGATGCAGTTGGGGGCGGGGCTGCTGCTCAGCGGCAGTGACACCACCGTCGTGCATCCGATCGAATTGCTTGCCGCATCGTATCCCCCGCGCACCTCCGCGTCGTGAACACATGCGTGAATACATGCCGGCACTGATCGTCGCGTTTGACGGTGTGCTGGCTGACACGCTGGATGCGCGCGCCAACGCCATCGTCAAGGCATGCGCCGAAGAGCAGATCGACGTGCAGATCAGTGACGTGCGACCGCTGATGGCAGGTCGCTCGCTCGATGAAGCCGTGCAGGCGGTGATCGCGCTGCGTGCCGAGGCCGGCCTGCAGGTGGACCAGACCACCGCCGATCTCGTGGCACTGCGTGCTCAGCGGCACTACGCGGCACAACTGGCGCAGGGTGTCGCGCTGGACGACACGATTCGGCGGGAGATCGTACAGGCGAGCGCCTCCGGCCATCGCGTCGCGTTGCGCGCCGATTCTCTTCGGCGGGATGTAGAGCCGCTGTTGGCGCTCTCTGATCTCGAGCACCACATCACCTTGCTGCGATGCGCCGATGACCGATCGACGGCGGGATCGAGCCGCGACACCACACTGTCACGAAGCTGGCACGCCATCGATGCACGGCTGACCGCCATGCAGATCCCGCGGTCGCAGCGCCGCGTCCGGGAGAGCAGTTCACAAACAGCGGTCCTCGCGTCAGCATTCGTGGATGTCGACGCTTCCTGAGTCATCGTCGCTGCCTGCGACGTCCGATGCGCCCGAGTCCTTTGCCGCGCCCGCTCCACTGACCGCAGAGCAGCAGCGTCACTATGACGCGCTGCGCGCCGGCGTCACGTGGTTCACGCATCCGGGGAGATGGAGCCGCATCCACGGCCCCAAGGCAACGGATGCGCTCAATGGGTTGGTCACGAATGACGTGAGTCTGCTGGCCGAGGGAACGAGCCAGTACGCCGCTGCGCTCACACCCAAGGGCAAGATGGTGGCCGACATGACCATCGTGCGTGCCGATGCCGACACGTTTTTCATCTCGGTGGATGCCACCGCGGTGGAAGGCTGGCTCGGACTCGCGCGAAAGTACATCAATCCCCGTCTCGCCCGCACGACGGACGAGAGTGCGCTCTGGGTGACCTGCGCCATTTACGGGCAGCAGCTGCAGACGGCGTTGCAATCGATCGGTGTAGCGGATCCCGATGCTTCCGGCGCCGCGCGCATTGGCGACACGGACGTGCGCGTGGTGCAGGCCCCGACGCTGTCTGGTGTCCAGGGCGTGTGGGTGATGGTGCCGGCCGATCGGTTCGAGGCGATTCGTGAGCGCATCGTCGGTGCCTGTGGCCCGGAAGCGGATGTGTCAGTCGCCGAACTGCTCCGCATCGAGGGTGGCCGTCCGACGATGTTCATCGACATGGACGAAAACACCATCCCGCAGGAAGCCAACCTCGACGCCCTCGAGGCCATTTCCTTCACGAAGGGGTGCTACACGGGACAGGAAACGGTGGCGCGGGTGCACTTCCGTGGCCACGTGAACAAACATCTGCGCGGGCTGTCGTCCACGGTGCCGTTGGTGCGTGGCACCCAACTGGTGGACGACGCAGGCAAGGTGATCGGCGACGTGCGGAGCACTGCGGTGTCTCCGCGTCTTGGGGCGATCGCGATTGGCATGGTGCGGCGGGAAATCGCACCGGGGACGTCGGTGCACGCGCGCTTGCTCACGACGGTCGATGGCGGATCGGTACCGCGGGAAACGCTGGCGCCGGTGCGCGTGGAAGCCCTGCCCTTTTCGGGGTGATGCGGGATAACGCCCGGTGGGCCACAGACCTGGCGGACAGCAAATGCAAAACGGGGGCGCTCCGAGTGGAACGCCCCCGTTTCGTTCAGCTGCGAGGCAGCTGGTACTCGGCTTAGTGCTTGACGGCCGTGTCAGCAGCCGGCGCGGCGGCGGCCGAATCCGGCTTCACCGAGTCCATCGGCGCCGGAGCCGGCGCAGCGGCGGCCGGGGCGGCAGCGGTCGAGTCAGCAGCGGGGGCCTCTTCCTTGGCGGAGCAGGCGGCGAGCACGATTGCAGCGGCGACGAGGGCGATGCGCTTCATGTGGAGGACTCCAGACGGTGCGGTGTGTGCGCCGTGCGTCCAGTAAAGCGCACGGCCCCCTCGGTGCGGTACCGACGGGGACTCGAATACCAACGACGGGATAACGAGCGAAGGGAATGTACGATACCGGACGGGAGTGTCAAGTGTGAACGGGCGACCTCTGTCACGCTTCCCGAACGGGGAAGCGATTGCCTTTCAACGAGTTGGTTCAACCCACCCGACCCAATCCGACCCCGCAGGTGCGTCCGGAGCGCCCACGATCTACTGTGTTAGAGAACCGACCGGCCCACACCCTGAGGTCCCGTGTCCCGACTTCCTGAAACACTCGGTGCGCTCAAGCGCTCCGGATACGCCACCAATCGTCCGGTCAGCGTCAAGGACGAACTCCGCCGCAACCTCGTCGCGCGCCTCCAGGATGGTGGCCCGCTCTTTCGCGGTGTGCTCGGCTACGAAGAGACCGTCATGCCGCAGATCGTCAACGCGCTGCTGGCACGGCACAACTTCATCCTGCTGGGCCTGCGTGGACAGGCCAAGTCACGCATCCTGCGCGCGCTCACCACGCTGCTCGATGAAGTGATGCCGGTGATCAGCGGGAGCGAAGTCAACGACGATCCGTTCCATCCGATCAGCAAATACGGGCGCCAGCTCGTCGACCAGCATGGCGACGACACGCCGATCAGCTGGGTGACGCGCGACCAGCGATACGTGGAAAAACTCGCCACACCCGACGTGACGGTGGCCGACATCATCGGCGACGTGGATCCGATCAAGGCTGCACGTGGTGGACACCTGCTGAGCGACGAGCTGACGATTCACTACGGCATGCTGCCGCGTGCCAATCGCGGCATCTTCGCGTTGAACGAACTGCCCGACCTCGCCGGCAAGGTGCAGGTGGGTCTGTTCAACATCATGCAGGAAGGCGACGTCCAGATCAAAGGCTATCCGGTGCGCCTGCCGCTCGATGTGCTGCTGTGCTTCACGGCCAACCCCGAAGACTACACGGCGCGCGGCAAGATCATCACGCCGCTCAAGGACCGCATCGGCAGCGAGATCATCACGCACTATCCCGAGTCGGTGGAGCTCGGCATTTCCATCACACAACAGGAAGCTTGGACGCGTCGCGATGACGGCGTGGCCATTCGCGTGCCCGATCTCATCGAAGAAGTGGTGGAACGCGTGGCGTTCGAGGCGCGTGAGGACAAGCGCATCGATCGTCGCTCCGGTGTGTCGCAGCGCATGCCCATCACCACGATGGAGAATGTGGTGTCCAACGCCGAGCAGCGTGCGCTGCGAAGCGGTGAGAGTGAAGCGGTGCCGCGCATTGCCGACGTGTATGCCGCATTGCCGGCCATCACGGGCAAGATGGAGCTGGAGTACGAGGGCGAGCTGGTGGGCGGCGCGGCGATTGCGCGCGAACTGATTCGACGTGCGTGCGACGCGACGCTGCAGGCGCGGGCCGGTGATCTCGACACCGACGAGATCGTGATCTGGTTCGAACAGGGCAGCGCGCTGCAGGTGTCCGACGAGATCGGGCTGTCGCTGGTGCGTCAGGGATTCGATCTGGTGCCCGGACTCGTGGACACGGTGACTGCACTGGGGCTGGCCCCGCGCAACGACTCGGCGTTGGTGGTGGTAGCCTGCGAACTGGTGCTTGAGGCGCTGGTCGCCCGCCGCAAGATTTCCCGTACCGATACCGGGTCTTACCGGCGAGCAGAACGGGAGAGCAGACGCCGTCCGGGGCAACAGGACTATTTCGGGTGACGAAACGTAGGTGATGTTTGAGGTACCGGAAATTTCTCATCCGGTACCTCAACAATTAATGAACCTGTAAGGTAGGCGGCGACAGGTTGCCGCATGCTTCGCACCCTCCCCCTCCCCATCCTGGCTGTCGTGCTGACAGCGCAGGCCGCCGGCGCCCAAGCGTCGGCACAGCCGCCCGTTCGCGACACCAGTGCTCGATCCATCGAGCGCATCAATGTGCGCGGTAGTCGTACCCCCACTGTCACCGGCGGCGCCACGGCCGTCGTCGTGCGCCCCGATTCTCTGCCCGTACCACTGGCACCGGCGCCCGCGCTGGCCGATGTACTGCGGCAGACGGCCTTCGTCACCATTCGCCAGAACTCCCGCGGCGAAATGGAAGTCGGCGTGCGTGGCTCCGATTCGCGCCAAGCGTCGGTGATGCTGGATGGTCTGCCGCTCTCCGTGAGCTGGGACTCGCGCGTCGACCTCTCGATCACGCCCACAACCGGCGTGGATCAGGTCGTGGTAGTGCGAGGCCTTTCGTCGCTGCTGCAGGGCGCCAACACGCTCGGCGGCGTGATTCGCATGGACCTCAACGGTCCGCTGAATGCGAACACCAGTCCGAGCCTGCGCATCGGTACCGGCTTCGACCAGTTCTCGAGCCGCGTGTTGTCGGCCAGCGGCATGGCGCCGATTGCTGTGGGCAACGGCACGCTACGCATTCGCGGCGGTGTCACCAATCGCTACCGCGAAGGGTTCGCACTCCCCGGTGGAGATCCGGGTGATGGGCTGACCGGCGGAGCGGTGGATGCTGGTGATCGTCGCAACGACAAGCTCCGCACGAACACTGATCTCGATCAGACGGACGGCTTTGGTGCCATCCGCTACGATCACCGTTCTGGCGCGTTCTTCGGCCTGACGGGAACGGCATACACCGCCGAGCGCGGGGTCGCACCCGAACAGCACATCACGGCGCCGCGGTACTGGCGCTATCCGTCGCAGTCGCGGTCGCTCGGTATCGCGTCGGCGGGTACGGGTGTGCAGCGTACGCCGTTTGGCTTCGGCTCGCTCAACGCCAGCGCCGGTGTGACCACACAGGATCTCGAGATCGAGACGTACAGCAACCGCACCTACAGCACGATCTCGTCCACAGAGAAGGGACGCGAGCGCACCAGCATCGCGCGCATTGAGGCCACGCACTCGCTGCCGTTTGCGGCCCAGCTCAAGCTGGCCGGCACGTTCAGCAATGTGGCGTACGACGAGACACTGAATGCACAGCTCGCGACGTCCACGGCCACGCGCTTCGAGCAGAAACTCAATAGCTACGGCGCCGAACTCGAAGTGCCGATCGCTTCGCGCCTGCTCGTGAGCGGCGGCGTGGTGCAGGACGAGGCGAGCACGCCGGAAACGGGCGGCCGTACGTCACTGGGAACCCTGCAGAAGACGGGTTGGCGCGTGGGCTCCACGCTGCTGGTGAACGACGGTGTGCGCCTGCATGCCTCGGTGAGTGAGCGCGCGCGCTTCCCCGCCCTGCGTGAGCTGTACAGCGGCGCCCTCAATCGTTTCGACCCGAATCCGAACCTGCGTCCCGAAAACCTGCTCGGCTTCGAAGGCGGCATCACACTCGATGGCGGCAAGTTCGCCGACAACGGATTCATGATGCAGGTCGTCGGCTTCCGTCACGTGCTGGACGACGCGGTCATTCGCATCACGCTGCCAAACCGCCTCTTCCGCCGCATCAACCGCGACGAGATCCGCAGTGCCGGCGCCGAAGTGCTCACGTCGTGGGCGCCGGTGGCGCTCAAGGGTGCGACGATCACGGCCGACGCCACGATTCAGAAGATTCGCGTGTACGACCAGACGATCACGACCGCCAACGAACGCGTCGCGGAGCACAATCCGGAGCGTCGTGGTTCACTGGCCGTGATTTCACCGACGCTGGCCGGCTTCCGCGCCAGCGTGATGGGACGCTATACGGGCACGCAGTACTGCCAGCATCCCGATCTCGGGCGGCAGGTGGAGCTCGCGGCGCAGACGGTTGCCGACGCCGCCGTCACGCGGACGTTCTCGATGCGGAGCAGCGGCCTGCTGCAGCGCCTCACCGCTCTCGTGGCGATGGACAACCTCGGCAACAAGACGGTGTACGATCAGTGCGGTCTGCCGCAGCCTGGTCGTACGATCCGGTTTGGGCTCACGCTGAACTGATCGAACGGATCCGGCCCAGCGCCATTGCCACAACCTGCTCGAGCCCCACGCCGAACTCCGTCGTGGGGCTCGCGTTTGTCAGGACGCGCAGCTTTGTGGAATCGAGAGCATAGCGTCGATCGTGCCCCGGTCGATCCATCACATGGGTGATGAGAGAACGACATGGCACGCCGAGCGCGGCCGGGCATCGCGGAAAGCGATCCCGCAACGACGCATCGGCCTGAAACGGTGCGTCAATCATGTCACACAGGCGTTGCACCAGCTCGAGATTCGAGAGCTCCGTGCCGCCGCCGATACAGAAGGTCTCTCCTGCTACATCCGCGTGTAAAATGGCGTCGAGTGCGGCACAGTGATCCTGCACGGCCAGCCATTCACGGCGCTGCAGCCCGTCGCCATAGATCGTCAGCGGCAGCCCCTCCAGCGCCTGCGACACCATGAAGGGGATGAGTTTCTCGGCGTGCTGGAACGGGCCGTAGTTGTTGGCGCAGTGCGAAATACTGTACGGCAGGCCATGGGTAACGCCTGCGGCGCGCACCAGATGATCCGATGCGGCTTTGCTGGCCGAGTACGGCGAACTGGGGTTGTACGGCGACCGTTCATTGAACGGCGGAGCGTCGGGAGCCAGTGGTCCGTACACTTCATCCGTCGACACGTGATGAAAGCGCACGCCGGGGCGCCATTGTCCCTGCGCGAACCAGGCCGCACGTGCAGCATCGAGCAAGGATTGCGTCCCGAGCACATTGGTACGCACGAACGTTGCCCCATCGACGATGCTGCGATCGACATGACTTTCTGCGGCAAAGTGCACGATGGTGTCGATGCGCTGCTGCACCATCAGCTCACGCACGAGCCGTTCATCGCCGATGTCCCCCACGACAAAATACACCGGGCCATTCGTCTCGAGATCGGCCACACGCGATCGATCGCCGGCGTAGGTCAGTGCGTCCAGGACTACCTGGTGATCACTGGGATGCCGTGCTGCCCAGTACCGCACGAAGTTGGCACCCAGAAACCCCGCGCCACCTGTGACCAGCATCCGACGAGCCGAGGCCGTGCTCATGCCGCGAGCCCCTGATTTCGCTCCGGGCCAGTGCTTCCGCAGAACGGCGAGGTGTTCACATCCGCCTCCAGAACTCTGCACGGCGCATCGACACCGTCGCCATCAGTAGAATGGAGGCCGTTACGGCGATCGCGTGCGGCGCCGTGATCGCGCGCGCCAGCGCTCCGAGCCCGAGCGACCCGACTGCCTGTGACAACCCGATGAACACCAGCGCGTAGAAGGCCATCAGGCGACCGCGATACCGATCATCGACCAGCAACTGCAGTGCCACGTTGGACAGGGCTGTGAAGACGATCATCGACACCCCGGTCACGAACAGAAAGAGCCACGCCACGTGCAACGAGCGTGTCATGGTCAGCCCCAGCAGCGTGACCGGAAACACCATGGCCGCCACGCGCATGATCGGGCCTTTCTCGCGGCGCTGTGAGAGCGGGCCGGCAATCAGCAACGCGCCGAGCAGACCGCCCAGTCCTACCATGGTCAGCAATGATCCGTATCCGCCGGGACCCAAGTGCAGTTGGTCGCGCGCCACCACGGGGATGAGCGTGAGAAAGGGACCGCCGAGGATGGCGCTGAACGTCACCAGCGTGAGGAGCTGCCGCACCGGGCCTGGCTGCAGGAGATAGCGCACGCCGTCGATGGCGTTGCTGGTGCTCTGGGAGAGGGCTTCCGCCAGAGACCCGCGCGAAGCCGTCTGTTCGTCGGTCAGGCGGATGAGGGCCAGCCCCCACAACACGGCGCCATAGCTGATGGCATTGAGCCCAAAACACCAGGCGATACCGAGCTGGTTGATGACCAGTCCGCCGATGGACGGACCGATGATCTTGGCCAGGTTGAAGCCGCTCGAATTGAGCGCAATGGCGGGCTGCAGATCCTCGCGCCCCACGAGCTGAATGAACAGGCTCTGCCGGGCGGGAATCTCGATGGCACTGCACAGTCCCTGTACGAAGGACAGCAGCAGGAGCCAGGGAATGGAGATATGCCCGGTGAGCGTGATCACCCACAGGGCTGACGCCTGAAGCAAAAAAATGGCCTGTGTCACACGCACGATACGCAGGCGATTGCCATGGTCTACGAGCGCGCCACCGTGCATACTCAGGAAGACCACCGGGATGGCACTCACCGAGGCCACCAGTCCGACGACGAAGGCGCTGTTGGACAGCTGGAGCGCCAGCCACCCGGTAGCCATCGTCTGCATCCAGGTGCCGATCAGCGACAGAGTCTGTCCGGTCCAGAACAGCCGGAAGTTCCGGTGACGCCGCAACACCCGAAATGGGTTGATGGAGCGGGCACCGGACGTGGGCGTTGTCGCCGGATCGAGAGATCGCGCGCCGTGAGTCATGTGTGGGTTCCAGAGGAACAGTAGCGACCATGCGCTTCCACACCTATACGAAGTTCAATCCGCAGCTGTCCGACGCCGTCGACTTGCAGGCGTTGCTTGACCAGCTGGCCGATTTTCTGCTGCAATCGGGCTTTGCCGGCGGAGGTGACCCGTATTGGGGCGAGCCCGGCGACGAACCCGATCGTTCGGTCGACGCGCTCAAGGAAGCCATTCTCCGTGCCCTGATTGAAAGCGGCCAGATCACGCCCGAGATGCTCAAGGCGTTGCGCGGTGAAGGCGACGATGTCTCGGAGGAGAAGCTTGCTGAATTGCTGGATGGTCTCGTGCAGCGGCTGGTCGAGGACGGATTTCTCACGCTCGACAGTGCCGGCAAGGTACCGGCGGGTCATCAGCCGGTGACCGGCAAGGGATCCTTGTCGCAAGCGGCCGCTCGTGATGTGCAGTTCAACATGACCGGCAAGGGCATCGATTTCCTCGGCTTCAAGACGCTGCGCCATCTGCTCGGCTCATTGGGCAAGTCGAGCATCGGCAGTCACGACACGCCGCAACTCGCCACCGGCGTGGAGAGCGATGCGTGGAGCAAGCCCTACGAGTTCGGCGATACGCTCAACCTCGACGTGCCGGCCACGCTGGCCAATGCCCTGGGTCGGTCCGGTTCACTCGACGTGCCGATCGACCTGGACTACAGCGACCTCATGGTGCGACAGAGCGAATATCGTTCGAGCTGCGCCACGGTACTGATGCTCGACACGTCACACTCGATGATTCTGTACGGCGAAGACCGCTTCACGCCGGCCAAGAAAGTCGCGCTCGCTCTCACGCACCTCATTCGCACGCAGTTTCCGGGCGATACGATCCGCGTGGTGCTGTTCCATGACAGCGCGGAGGAGATTCCGATCGAGACCCTGGCGATGGCGCAGGTGGGCCCGTACCACACGAATACGGCCGAAGGGCTCAAGCTCGCCCGTCGCCTGCTGATGGCGCAGAAAAAGGACATGCGCCAGATCATCATGATCACTGACGGCAAGCCGTCGGCGCTGACGATGCCCGATGGCCAGATCTACAAGAATTCGATGGGGCTCGACGGGCACGTCATTGGCGAGACGCTGCGCGAGGTGGCCGCGTGCCGGAAGAGTGGCATCATGATCAACACGTTCATGCTCGCGCGCGATAGGGCGCTGGTGGAGTTCGTGAAGCGCGTGAGCGAGATCAGTCGCGGCAAGGCGTACTTCACCAACACGATGAGCCTCGGGCAGTTCGTGCTGATGGATTTTCTCAAGAAGAAGACGCGACGGGTGAGCTGACGCAGTCACAGCGCTCTTCGTCTAGAGAGCGATGATCTCTATGTCGTGCGAGCGTTGATCGGTGGCCACCGCCATTCGGAAGTCGCCGTCAGCGGCAAGCAACAGCGACCACGAGGACGGATCCCCATACCCGCCCAGTTCCAGGACGCGGTGCTTCGACCCAGTAGTGGTCCAGCTGTCGCAGGCAATGACCGCCATGCTATCGACACCGAGACCCAGCGCCTTGACGATCGATTCTTTCGCCGTCCAGTGACGGGCGAACCATGCCGGCCGCTTCTCCGGTGATACCCGACGCCAGGTGTCGTATTCGGACACGTGCCAGCATCGCTCGGCGATGCTATCGAGGTCCAGATCGTCGCGTACCGGCTCGACATCCACGCCAATGTGTCCCGTCGCGACAAACGCCACGGCCACGCAATCATCCGCATGGGTGATGCTGAATGCCGGCGATCCGGCGATGCTCGGCTTGCCCGACGGGGATCGCTCGATATGCAACAGGTCAGGTGACACGCCACGCCATGCCCCGATGGCCATACGAACGATGACGAGTGCGAGGCGAGAGCGGGATCGATCCTCTTCGCGGCGCAGGCGGTGGATGCGGTGCAGATCGGATGGCGGCAGTAGCAGCTCTGCCGCCTGGGCCGACACGGGCGGTCGGCTGACGCGCATTCTTACAACTAGGGGGACACCGGCGCGCAGGCGTTGCTCGACCAACGCTTGCAACGGACCGGAGGTGACGCCGTTCATCTGGGCCGGGCAATGCCGGAGAGCCATTGCACGATACGCGACAACACGAGCCGTTGATGGTCGGGTCGTGTGATGGTGTGCGTGGCCTCGGGCAGATACCACTCGATGAACCGTTCGTCGAATGCGAGCGAGGGGAACATGTCCCGGAATTGCCCCTCGTACAGATACGAATCCGACTCGCCGCCGGTCATGATATTGAACAGGTGCACCCGGCGCGCAAGCAGACTGCGATACCCGTCCTCGACTACCGATTGCGGTGGCACACTCCAGCCAGCATCGTAGGCCTCGAGATACTGTTCATCGAGGCCAGACGGACGCGTTGCCTCAGCGCCGACTTTTCGGGCGATATACCGACGCCACGTGTCGTAGGTCAGCACTCGCGGTACATAGTGGCGTGCGTACCATTCACCGGTCCGGTACGTGAATGGCGCCACCTGCGTCATCGCGATCACCCGATCATCGATCACCGATGCGTCGAAAGCGGTGAAGGCGCCAGAGCAGAGCCCCATCAGCGCGAAACGGTCCACGCCCAGTTGGCGTTGCATCGCATCGAGGACCTCGAGCAACTCCGAAACCGATCGCCGATCATGCGACGCTCCCGAGGGCCGAGCGGGGCTGTCACCAACGCCGGAGGTGTCGTAGCGCAGCGCGGGAACGCCGATCTGCGCTGCCGCGCGCGCCAGCTTGACCGAGAAGCCGCAGCTTCCCACGTGGTGCAACAGCCCCGAGTTGAGAATCACCAGGGCGAACGGCAATGAATCGCTGGCGGGCCTCGTCAGCACGCCATGCAAAGGCACCGGTGCGCCGATCTGCACGACCTCTTCACGCCAAGGGATTCTGGTCACATTAGCGGCCGGCATCGAGCCACTCGACGATGGCACGCATCGGCTCCATCGGCAGAAACAGCCCTCCCATATCGTCGATACTGGTCCAGTTCGTCGGACTGTCCACCAAGCGCGCATCGACCT
The DNA here is from genome assembly GCF_036405635.1 of Gemmatimonas sp. Taxonomy (GTDB): domain Bacteria; phylum Gemmatimonadota; class Gemmatimonadetes; order Gemmatimonadales; family Gemmatimonadaceae; genus Gemmatimonas. The sequence continues at coordinate 17,450 of NZ_DASWXE010000204.1, forward strand.
TCACGCCGGTCGCCACTGCTCCCGCCACCATGGCTTCGAGCCCGGCAACGGGGATCGCACTCACCAGAAGCATTGCCTCCAAGCCCCTGGCCGGCGCCGCGGGAAATCCCGAGGCGGCCAGATCATCGAGAAACGACGGCGAATACGCGAATCCCTGTATGGCCAGCATGCCCCATTCGTCGACCTGTGCTTCGGGTGGTAGTTCACTCGAAACATGGGCGGCCATCAGTTCATCGCGAAAGGCCGCCCCCGATTCCCGGGGCTCCCATAGCACCAGTCGACGCACAACGGGGAGATCGGCGACGCCGGCTGCCACCAGCGTACCAGCCCGGAGTCCGACGACGTCCACCTGCGAGGCACCGGCTGCGCTGACCAGCTCGCCTACCGCCATCCGCGCATCCTCGATCCACGCAGCCATGCGCGCATCGCCAAAATCGCCGGCCGAATCACCTTGACCGGAGTAGTCGAAGCGCAGGACATGAAAACCCTGCCCGGCAAGCTGGTTGGCCAGCCACCGAAAAGCCCGGTGGATCCTGATGTACTCCTGTCCGATGGGATAGCACAGCACAACACCCGCATTGTCTGCACGGGCGCGGGCAGGAGGATGATAGACACCGTACAGCTGCCGATCCGGTGGGCCGAAGAACATCGCCTCCACTAGCCGGCCACCTGCGAAGCCAGACTGTCCACGAGCGCCGCCAGCTGCGACAGATTGCTCATGAGCATCTCCCGCAGGTCGAACCGACGCCCAAGTGCCGCTTCCATCTCGCGTGAGACGGACATCGCCAGCAGCGAATGCCCGCCCAGATCGAAGAAGTAGGCGTCCGCCGACACGCGGTCGGTCTTCAGCGCGTTCTGCCAGATCTCGGCCACTCGCTGCTCTGCCGCCGTACTCGGCGCCCGAAACGCGGTGGTTGCCGAGGAACCATCCAGCACCGTAGTCAACGCACGGCGATCGATCTTGCCGCTGGCATTGAGCGGTAACCGCTCCATGACGGTGAACACCTGCGGCAGCATGTAGTCGGGAAGACGGCTGGCCAGCTCGCGCCGCAGTTTGAGTTGCGATACCACGGTACCCGGAACCGCCTCTATGAAGGCGACAAGTCGATCGTCGTCCGCGCCCTCATGGGCAACCAGCACGGCGCAGGCCTGAACACCTGGAATCTCCTGCAACTTCGCCTCGATGTCACCGAGCTCGATACGGAAGCCACGCACCTTCACCTGACTGTCGCTCCGTCCAAGAAACTCGAGGGCGCCATCGAGGCGCTGCCGTACGAGGTCGCCGGTACGATAGGCGCGCGTGCCGTTCTGCAGCGAAACAAACCGCTCGTCAGTCCGCACCGGGTCATTGAGGTATCCCCGTGCGACCTGCACGCCGGCGATGTACAACTCGCCCTGAGCACCGCGGGGCACAGGGCGCCCAGTCGCGTCGAGCACGTAGAGCTGCGTGTCGTCGACCGACCAGCCAATGGGAATCGGTGAGGAGTGGTCGTCCAGCGCGCACTCCCACCACGTCACATCGACGGCCGCTTCCGTCGGGCCGTAGAGGTTCACCAATCGGACGTTCGGCCAGAGGTCGTGCAGGCGATCCCGATGAGCGACACCGAGGGCTTCACCACTGCACAACACCATGCGCAGCGAGGACAAGGCCGACACACCGGGTTCGCTCAGGAACGCGCCCAGCATGGACGGCACAAAATGCATGACTGTGACACCCTGCTCTCTGACGACTTCCTTCAGGTACCTGGGCTCACGATGTCCGCCCGGTGCGGCCAACACCAACTTGGCGCCCACCTGCAACGGCCAGAAGAATTCCCACACCGACACATCGAACGTGTACGGCGTCTTCTGCAGCACCACATCGGTGGTCGAAAGACCGAGCTGTCGCTGCGCCCAGCGCAACCGACTCGCAATACCGCGGTGTGAGTTCATCACACCCTTCGGCATGCCCGTCGAACCGGACGTGTAGATGACGTACGCCAAATGGTCCGGTGCTGCCGCCGGAGTAGGACGCGCTGTGGACTGCGTGCGCCACCCAGCCTCCGGTGCATCAATGGCGCGCACTTCGACGCCGGCAGGCACATACGCGGCGAGCTTCGGGAGCTCCCCCTGTGTGCAGAGCACCACACGTGGTGCGGCCGAAGTGAGAATCTCTTTGAGGCGAGCTGCCGGGTGCGAGGTGTCGAGCGGCAGATAAGCTCCTCCCGCTTTGAGCGTGCCATACATCGCCGCGACCATGGGCAGCGACCGCTCGAACAGCAGCGCCACCACATCGTCCGGACGTATGCCTTCCGCTCGCAACCAGTGCGCCATCTGATTGGCCTGTGCATCGAGCTCGCGATAGGTCAGCGATTCGCCCTCAAAGAGAACGGCGTCCCGGTCCCCATAGCGATCGACGGCCTCTTCGAAAAGCGACACCAGTGTATCGGTGGACGTCGCCGCGCCAGTGTCCTGCCCCGACAGCGCGGGGGCAAGAATGCCGGTACCTCCCACCGGCAGGTCGCCGATGAGCGTTTCAGCATGTTGCGGCAGATTGGCGAGCAGGTCCCGATACAGTGACGCCCAATGCGTGGCCGTCGCGGCCTCCATCAGGTCGGCATTGTGGTCGACTTCGAGATCGAGTCCACGGCCCGCGCCCAGGTCGACCAGATTGAAAAACAGGTCGTACTTCACGTAACCGCGCGGTGTGGTAACGAACATGCCCCGTGTGCCGCCAAGATGCAGGGGTGACATCTCGAGATCCATGTTGAACGCGGCCGTGAGCAGCGGCATGCGGCTCGGATCACGGCGCGGTCGGATCTTCTGCAACAAGTCGCCATAGGCGAAATCCTGGCTTCCCTGCGCGTCCGTGAAGTTGCGGCGCACCTCGTCGAGCATGCTACGCACCGCCTTCGTCGGATCGATCTGGTCACGCAGCGGCAGGAAGCTCACGTCATGCGCCACAAGACCCGGCAAGCCGAGTCCGGGCTGACCGGCAGCGGGAATACCGATCACCAGATCCCGGCAACCGGACAGCTTGTGCAGCAGCAACTCGTACGCCGTCAGTGTGGCGACAAAGAGTGTGCACCCCTGCGCCTTGGCGAACGCGCGCAGCTGGTCTGCGGTTGCGGCGTCGATGTGAAACAGCTGGCGTTCACCTCGATAGGTCTTGATCGGAGGACGGGCATGATCGAACGGCAGATTCACCGGCTCCGGGACTTCGCGGTATTGCCCCAGCCAGTACGCCTCAGCGTCTGCCACTTCGCCACCCGATACCTTTTCTTCCAGCGCGCGCGCAAAGTCGGTCAGCGCCGGCGGCGTGCCGCGATCGACCTGGCGCCCCGTGCGCATTGCCTCATAGAAATGGGCAATGTCCTGCATGATGACTTCGAGCGACCAACCATCGCACACCAGGTGCGAAGCGGCCAACGCCAGCCAGGTGCGGCCGGGCGCGAGTCGAATCACCATCAGGCGCACCAGCGGGCCGTGGTGCAGATCGAAAGCCGCATCGATGTGTGCGCCCGCCAATCGCCGGGCTTCCGCTGCAGCATCCGCCTCCGCCATGGCCGACAGATCCACCACTGCAAAGGTCGGCGCCATGTAGTGTCGCACGCGCATGCCCTGCTCATCGTCGTGCACGACGCTCCGCAGACTGGCGTGGCGATTCACCACCTTGTCGAGCGTCAGCTCGAGTACATCGGCATCGAGGTCGGTCGCGAACTCGAACAGGACCTGCTCATTGTAGGCGGCGCGAGCATCCGGCCCCATGGCCAGTGCAAGCCACAGCTCCCGTTGTGCGGGAGAGAAGTCGCGGCGCTCGTCGACCTGCGCATCCGCAACGGGCAGGAACCCGGCGCGTTGCAGATCGCTGGCCGCTGCCACAAACGATTCATGCAGACGCGCGAAGTGCGCGTCGGTGTGCTCCACCGAGAAGAAGCCCGGACGGCCTTCCCAGATGTGCGCGCCGTGAAAGCGCAGATGGTGGAAGAACAGGCTTTCGAAATCCGGATTGCCATACCACCGCGGCAGAATCACCGACGCGAAATACGTCAGCTCCACGGGCACGCCCATGGCATGGTATGAACGGTTCACCTGTTCGCAGAACATTGCCGTGCGCCGGTTGAGGGCAGCCTGCAACTCCGGACCGGCCTCGGTCATGCGCGTCATCGCCGCATTCACGGCCGCGAGGGCGGTGGGGTGCCGCACAAAGGTGCCGGCGAAGTAAGTGACGCCCGCTTCGGGGAACGACTCGTCGCCGTACTGCCACCCGCCGCCGTCGAGTGCGTCCATGTACTGCGCGCGCCCGGCCACCACACCCACCGGCATACCTCCACCCACCACCTTGCCATACGCGCACAGGTCGGCGTCCACTCCGTACCAACCCTGCGCGCCACGCGGATGCACGCGGAAGCCCGTGATGATTTCGTCGAAGATCAGCGGGATGCCCAACCGTTCCGTCAGGGCACGCAGCTCGCGCACGAAAGCCACCGGCTGCAATTCCGGATTACGGCTCTGAATCGGCTCGACAATCACGGCCGCCAGTTCGTCGGCGATCGACTCGATATAGCGGAGACTCGCGGCATCCCCGTACTCGAGGACCACCATGTTCTGATTGGAGCTCTCCGGGATACCTGGCGCCACGGGCTTGTTCACGCGCTCGCCGTTGATCTCCTGTGGGCGCACGAGCACTTCATCGAACATGCCGTGATAGCTGCCGTAGAACGATACGATCGTATCGTTGCCGGTCACAGTGCGCGCCATGCGCATGGCGGCCAACACAGCTTCCGAGCCCGTGTTGCAGAAGGCGGCCCGCTCATGTCCCGTGAGGTCGCAGATCAGGCGCGCTGTGGGTCCGGCCAACGGTGACTGCGGCGCGTAGTCGATGCTGCGCTCCATCTGGGCGCGCACGGCATCGAGCAGGAAATCGGGTGCATGACCAAAGAACGTGGCACCAAATCCACCGGCGCAATCCACGTACTCGTTGCCATCGATATCCCACACCAGCGCACCCTTCGAACGATCGCCTACAATGGGATAGGTGATCTCCTTCCAGACCTGCTTGAAACCCGAGACCGCGCGCGGGTCGGCGAAGTGCGCGCGATGCTGCGCCGTATACGCCTTGGAGCTCGGCGTCTTGTCGATGACGCGCTGAATGAAGTCCGCGAGGTACTGCTCCTGCGCAGGCGACAGCGCCTCCGCGAGATTCTTCTGCACGGGCTTGAACGGCCCGAAACGCCCTGTCGCCGCAGGGCGCGTGACGGTGGGCTTGAACTCCGGACGGCGCGGCGCGGACGGCACGACAGTGGTTGGTGATGCGGCCGTAGCCACAGGCGCAGCAATAGTCCCCTGGGCTTGCAATGCGGTCAGCAGGGCGGTGTTGGCCTGAATCTGCAGCGCAATGGCCTGCTGCAACGGTGACGACATCGCGCCGCCAGCAATGGGAGTCGCCACTGACGGCAACACCGGAGCGATCGCGTCGCCCACCACTGGAGCAACGCTTGCACTCGTGGCGGACAACTCGGTCTGCAATGCGTCCAACGGTAGCTCTCGGTCGATGTAACCAGCCAGCGCGGCAATGGATGGAGCCGCATCGAACAGCTGCCGGAACGTGATCTTGACCTTGAACTCCTTCTTGAAGCGCAGGTTGGCCTGCGTCAGAAACAAGGAGTCGAAGCCCATGTTGAGGAACGTCTCCTGCACATCCACATCGGCGAGCGTCATGCCCGACATTTCACTGATGATGTGCTGCAGGCGATCCTGGATATAACTCCGGCGAGCCACAGGGCCTCTCGTCTCGGGTGGGGCGGGATGAACGACCGCGTCCATCGCGATCGTGTGATTCGGAACTGCAGCCATGGCGACGCCAGGGAACTCCGGTAACGCATTGACCGGCGCACCATTCGCGCGATGTGTCGGCGTGATCAGATAGCGCGTGCGCGCGAACGGGTAGGTGGGCATCGGCACACGCCGCGCTGCTGGTACAGTGCCGGTGGCGCTGCGCACGGCCTGCCAGTCGAGAGGCGCTCCCAAGGTCCACAATCGCGCGGCCGCAAAGCGCATCGCATCCGTGTCACGCACGTACTCTTCCGCGTGCCGTGTCGAGGCGACGATACGCTCGGCGGGCGTCTGACCCTCGAGGCGCGCCAGCGAACTGAGCACCTTTCCGGGACCGCACTCGACGAATACGCGTTCCTCGACGGACGCCAGCAGTGAGAGCCCGTCTGCGAACCGCACCGTGTTCCGCAGATGCCCCACCCAGTATTCCGGGTCCCGTGCCTCGACATCAGTCAGCCACTGACCTGAACGATTGGACACGATGGGTAGCGTGGGCGCACTCAGCGTGATCCGTTGCAGGTAGGCGCGGAAGTCACCGAGGATCGGGTCGAGCAGATGCGAATGCGCGGCGATGGCGATCGGAATGATCTGATGTTCCACACCATCCCCATCGAGCCGGTGCGCCAACTGCCGCAGCGCATCCTGATCTCCGGACAGCGTGCATTGCGCCGCTCCATTGATCGTTGCCAAGTCCACCTGTGGAGAGAGATACCGCTGCGCATCTGCAGCGGAGCACGCCACGCTCAGCATGCCGCCCGGTGTCACGCGCTCGAACAACTGACCACGCAGAATCACCAATCCCAGTGCGTCGTCGTACGACAGCACACCGGCGATGTGGGCCGCGGTGTTTTCGCCGAGGCTGTGTCCCAATAGCGCGTCGGGCTGGATACCCCAGCTCATCCAGAGACGCGTGATGGCGACCTGCAGAATGAAGATGGCCGGCAGTTGCAGTGATGGGCGCTCGAACGCGAGGCGCGCGGCGTCGTGGTCAGCCGCGTCGGCAAACCAGGTCGCGCGCAGGTCCACGCCGGTGCGTGCCCGATACGTGTTGAGACCTCGGTCCATCCACTCCCGCGCCACGGGGAATTCGCGATACAGATCGCGCCCCATGTCGAGATACTGGGTACCGCCGCCCGGGTAGAGAAACGCCACTCGCCCGCCGGAGGAAAGCACCTGCGCGCGGGCGACCGTCTGCCGATCGCCGCGACGCAATGCCGTCGTCGCCGCTGCTGCAGCATCCGCCATCACCACCTGCCGGTGCCGGAACGGCTCACGACCTTCCTGCAACGTGAACGCCATATCGGACAACGCGGCGTCGTTCGTCGCGAGATGATCAGCAAGTCGCAACGCCGCCGCGTCCAGTGCCGAAGCCGTTTTGGTGGCAAGTGGCAGCAGCTGTGTTTCGCTGTGACCGGCAATCGGCGTAGCGCACACATCCTGTGGTGCCTCCTCGAGCACGATATGTACGTTGGTGCCACCAATACCGAACGCACTCACACCGGCCCGTCGCGGTGAGTCTGTTGGCGTCCACTCCCGCAGGCGGTCCGCGACAAAGAACGGACTGTTCGTAAAGTCGATCGCCGGATTCGGTTTCTCGAAGTGCAGCGTCGGCGGGATCTGCCGGTGATGCAACGAAAGCACCGCCTTGATGAAGCCCGTGACACCCGCGGCCGAATCAAGATGCCCGATGTTGGACTTCACCGAACCCAGCGCGCAGAACTGCCGACGTGTGGTGCCCAGCGCAAACGCGCGGGTGAGCGCCGCCACTTCAATCGGATCGCCGATGGGGGTAGCGGTTCCATGGCACTCCACGTAGCCGATGGAGTCCGGTGACACACCCGCCATGGCCTGCGCCGATGCGATCACCTGCGCCTGCCCTTCCACACTGGGTGCGGCGAAGCTCATCTTCGCCGCACCGTCGTTGTTCATGGCTGCACCACGGATCACGGCGTACACCTGATCGCCGTCGGCCAGCGCATCATCGAGGCGCTTGAGGGCCACCACGCCTACACCATTACTGAACACCGTGCCGGCGGCCTTCGCATCGAATGGGCGGCAATGCCCGTCCGGCGATCCGATGCCGCCTTCCTGGAAGTCGTAGCCATCCTTTTGCGGATAGGACACGGCCACACCACCCGCCAGCGCCATGTCGCAGCCGTACGTCATGAGCGACTGATACGCCTGCGCGATGGCGACGAGCGACGTGGAACACGCGGACTGCACGTTCATGCTCGGACCGCGCAAGTCCATGCGATGCGACACCCGCGTGGCGAGATAGTCGTTGGCATTGCCCAGCATTTTCGGCAGTGCATCCTCGGGGGCACTGGCCGACGGGTTGCCGTGCAGGTTGCTCAGGAGATAGGTGTTGTTCTCCATCCCCGTGCTCTGACCACCCCACACGCCGACGATGCCCGCTACACGACCGGGCGCGTGCCCGCTGTGCTCCAGCGCATTCCAGCAAGTCTCCAGAAACACGCGTTGCTGCGGATCCATCAACTCGGCTTCGCGCACGCTATAGCCGAAGAACGCCGCATCGAAGGCTTCCGGATCACTGAAAAGACCACGGACCTTCACGAAGCCCGGATCGGCCAGTCGTTCTTCGGACATGCCGGTGCCACGCAGCTCGTCGTCGGTGAACCGGTCGAGGCTTTCGATTCCCTGCACCAGATTCTGCCAAAACTGCTCTGGAGAGTCCGCGCCCGGGACGCGCATGCTCATGCCGACCACCGCCACGCCATCGAGCGTGTCGGGTGCGGTCGACAGGTCATCGGTGCTCAATGGGCTCGCCTCGTCGCGTGCCTGATCCATTACGTCGTTCTCCGGTGAGACTGGCGCGATCGCAGCAACGCCTGTTGTTGGCGCTGCGCGCGCGATTGCATCGCATTGAGGCCGGCATCGGGTGCCTGCTGCGTCCCGATGGCCTTGGCGTATTCGCGAATGTTCGGGTGCTGGAAGAGCTGCACGACCGAAAGCTCGCGGCCCAGCGCGCGCGACATTTCTGTCGTGAGCTGGAGGCTGAGCAAGGACGTGCCGCCGAGCTCGAAGTAGTTGTCCAGCGCCCCGACGCCGTCCACCTCCAGCACCCGCTGCCATACGTCGGCGAGCTGTCGTTCCGTGGCACTGGCCGGT
>NZ_DASWXE010000205.1:0-12028 GCF_036405635.1 Gemmatimonas sp.
TGACCGGCCACATCATACGGCCGCGCGGGATGCGATTCGGTGACTGCCGACCAATCGTGCTGGAACGGCAGACACGCGCCATGGTCGATGAGCCAGATCGTGCCACGACGCATCATCAGGTTTGCGTTGCGCGGCGTGCGATCGAGGTTTTGCACGAGCATGTCCAGCCACAACACGCGCGACGCGACGACGAGATTGGCGGTCGTGAATTCACTCGCACTAAGATCGCGCGCACCTTCCAGCCACTCGAAGGCCAGGTTGGTACCCACGCTCGCATCGAGCAAGTCGCGCAATTCGTCATTCTGGTCGTCGCTGGGCACAGCGTGCGGCAACTCCACGAGATGACGCGTCGGCACCGACAAGCCAAGCGCATCACCCAGCGCACCGACAATGAACTCAGCCACCAGCGGCGCTGCGCCCTGCGACGCCCCGTGCAACTTTACAAAGCGCACGCCACCCGTCGTATCGGCCACGACCGGTGACGAAGAGCCTTTCCGCTCACGACGACGCACATGCGTGACCCGCTCGATCACCGCATCGGTGCGCACCGAAACGACGCGCGAGACCACCGCCATCACACCGGAAAGAGACCGTCGATGGACAGGTATCGCTCGCCGGTGTCGTAGCAGAACGTGAGCACGCGCGCACCCACTTTGATGTTCGGCAACGACTGCGCCACCGCCGCCAACGCCGCACCACTCGAGATGCCCACAAAAATGCCTTCCTCGCGCGCCGCACGCTGCGCGAAGCGGTAGGCGTCTTCTTCCGTGACCGAGACGGTCCCGTCGATCGTGGCCACGTGCAGGTTGGCTGGAATGAACCCCGCCCCAATGCCCTGAATGCGATGCGGACTCGGTGCACCACCACCAATCACCGCCGACTTCGCCGGCTCCACCGCCAACGTCTGCATGGAGGGCCACTGCTGCTTGAGCACTTCACTCACGCCCGTGATATGCCCGCCCGTGCCCACGCCGGTGATCAGGTAGTCGATACCCTCGGGAAAATCCTCGAGGATTTCGCGCGCCGTGGTGTCGGCGTGCATCCGCACGTTGGCCGGATTGTCGAACTGCTGTGGCATCCATGCATTGGGTGTCGACGACACCAGCTCCTGCGCGCGTGCAATCGCGCCCTTCATACCCTGTTCACGAGGCGTGAGATCGAACGTGGCACCGTAGGCGGCCATGATCCGCCGCCGCTCGATCGACATCGACTCCGGCATCACCAGCACCAGGCGATAGCCCTTCACCGCGGCCACCATGGCCAGGCCGATACCCGTGTTGCCCGACGTCGGCTCGACGATCACGCTCCCCGGCTTGAGCAGACCTTCACGCTCGGCGTCTTCGATCATCGCCAGCGCAATACGGTCCTTGATGCTGCCACCCGGATTGGCGCGCTCCAGCTTGAGCCACACCTCTTGAGGAGAGGGGAACAGGCGTTGCAGGCGCACATGCGGCGTGCGTCCGATCGTTTCGAGAATATTGTCGACGCGCATGAGCGACTGAATGGCGAACTGGATGTAAAGCCGAAGATGACGCTAGATGTGGAACTCGATGCCGTCGTCGTTGCCGTCAGCATCGGGTGCGGGGCGCGGCTCCACACGACTGGTGAACTGCACCACCGAACGTTCGGGCACCGACGACGTGAGCCACACATTGCCCCCGATCACCGAACGGTCGCCCACGTGCGTGGTGCCGCCCAGAATGGTGGCGTTGGCGTAGATGACGACGTCATTGCCGATAGTGGGATGACGCTTGCGGTTCTGCAACTTCTTGCTGACGGCCAGCGCCCCCAGCGTCACGCCTTGGTAGATGCGCACCCGATCGCCGATCTCACTCGTCTCGCCGATCACCACACCCGTGCCATGATCGATGGCAAATGCCACGCCGATGCGTGCACCCGGATGAATGTCGATGCCTGTTTCGCGGTGTGCCCATTCCGACAGCACGCGCGGAAACAGTGGCACGTCGCGCAGGTACAGCTCATGCGACAGGCGATGCACCGCGGTCGCCAGAAAGCCCGGATAAGAGATGATGACTTCTTCGATGCTACCGGCCGCCGGATCACCGCTGGTGATGGTGCGGGCATCTTCCATCAGCATCGCGTGCACGGCTGGCAGGCGGTCCAGAAACGCAGCCACCACGGGCTCCGCGTCCGCCATCAAGGGCGTGATGGCCGATCGCAGCAGGGCCTCGAGGTGCGACGCTTCATCATCCACACCGTCCGCGCCCAGTCGTGCAGGATGCGCAAACTGCGGGAACATCAGAGCCAGCGCGCGCAGTGCAAACTCTTCCGCCATCGCACGCAGCGGACGGGGGGCGTCGCAACGCGTGCGTTCATCGCGCAGCGTCACCAGAAAGTCGCGCCAGCCCGATGCAACCGGTGTGTCGGTAGAGGAAGTCATCGCAGGAGACATGAAGTTGGACGGCTGTGTATCACGGGTGCGCATCACGACAGCTCAGGACCGCTCGAGCGAGGACACGCGGTCCGCGTCACGCGTCTGCACATAACACTGCATCCCGATGGCCGTCAGCCCGGCCGTCAGCATCGCATCGCGATACCAGTGCGCCGGCTTGGGCGTCGGCCAGTTGGTATCCCCCTCGAAGTGGTCTTCGCGGGTGAACAGTTCGAGGTAGGCCATGCCTCCCACGCGATGCGCCACCTGCGACAAGCCGGCGGTGAGCTGCGTTGCGGAGAGGTAATTCAGCATGCCACAGCATACCACGAGGTCGTACTCACGGCGCAGGGGCAGCGCGTCCAGCGTTTCGATGCCGCCCAAGTGCAGGTTGCGCCGTGCGCCGAATCGCTCCACCGCGTAGGCGCTCGGATCCACACCGTCATAGTGCACGCGCGAACGGTGCGCCCGCAGCGCGGCGCGCCACTGTCCCTCGCCACACCCCACATCCAGTACGGATCGCACCGGCCGGCCCAACACGAACTCCGCCGTGCCGAGCACGAAAGCCACCTGCCGGGCCAGTTCGGCGGGCGACTTCACGCGGTGCTTCGGGTGCCGGTACCACTTGTCGAAGTACGCCTGGTCGTAGCGTTTGGCGAGGTCGTGCGGGCGGTCCGGCAGTGGGCGGTCCTGCGGCTGGTCGTCCACTACAGGATGCCCCAGAAGCTGCGGTCGATATCGATGGAGAAACGCCAGTGCCCATCACGCAGTCCCCGCGCGACATCGGCACGCAGCAGATCGTAGAAGAACAGCATACCCACGCCGGCCGATGGATACACGCCAGATATCGTGCGGCGCTCCGCCGTACCAGACGCCGTGGCCAGTGCCTGCACAAACGGCGCGAGGGTCACGTGTGAGGGCGACTTGCCAAAGCGACCCAGGGGAATGCCCGGCGCCGGCACCGGCAGACGCAGTTCAGCGCGCTGCGACAGCAACGCGCGCGCACCGAACTGCTGCGCATCGTAGCCCGGCGCCGTCCACGGCCCGCCGGCAAACACCAACCACTGTGGCGGCAGGTCACGACCGCCCGCCACACCGCCAAAGGTCTGCAGGAACAGCGCACGATCACCGCCGAGCCTGCGGGTGAGCTGCAACAACCCCTGCGCACGTGTAACGATGGGTGTTACCCGACGCGAACTCGGCGCGAGAAGAATCAGCGACTCCGGCGGCACCACAATGCCGTCGAGATTGTTCACGCGACCTTCGTACATCCCGGCGCTCGCCGACAGCATCCACAAGCCACGCATCGCACCGGGTTCCGACGGTACCCATCCGCCGGTGCCCTGTACTTCCGCACGCGCACCATTGATGCGCCACGCACGCAGTGTTGGTGCAAAGCGGCGCGACAACGGATCACCGGTCACCGCCGTGGGTCGATCCTGTTCGGCGGCCAGGCGCCAGGTGAACGCACTGTTCGGCGCGCGTCGCCACAGGATGCCCGCCGCACGGGTATCCACCGGCTGCGTGTAGTCACTGCCAAACAGCAACGAGGCCAGCGAATTGGTCACGCCTGCACGCTCGGCGAACGCCAGTTCGCGATAGTCACGTTCCACGAACAGCTGCAACGTGGGAGTACGACCAAACGCCGGCGCCTTGCCAATGGAGAAGTGACCCTTGAGCTGACGATCGGAGAAGCCGTATCGCGCGCGCGCACCGAGCTGCACACCTGTGCCAGTGCGATGGGTGCCACCCAATCCCACCGCCAGCCCTTCCGCGCGATTGAAACGCGCCAGATCACTCACGCCGCGCCCCGTGACCGATGCCGTGGCTGGACGGGCCAGCATGGCGGCGCGCACCGCCGCCTCGGCCTCCACACGCGCGCGCACCACATCCTCGCTGCTCGCGATCTGGATCTCGGGCGGCAACGCATCGATGACCCGGGCTTCGAACGGATGTGCACGCAGACTGTCGCGCGACACCGAGCTCCATCGTGGCAAGGCCATCGTGGGTGCGGGGATCTGTTCGTTCACGGTGTAGTTGGAGATCTCCCAGCGGCCGCGCACGATGCCGCGTGCCGGGATGTCGAACCACGTACTGCCACGCGACACTTCCACTTCCTGCTTGCGTGGCAGCCAGAACCGCTCGCGTATGAGGCCATTCTCGAGCGTCACCACCAGCGTCTCGATGCGCTTGTCGATGATGGCGGCTCGCGTGAACGTCATCGACAACCGCACTACGGCCGCCGTCTCGCGGTCGAGGTACACCGATCCAATCGCCGCTGGCGTGGACGCATCACGCGGGCGGAACTTCACCTCGTCCACCAGGATCTCACGTCCCGGGATGGTGATACGCAGCGGATCGCCGATGGCGTACTCGTACTGCGACTGGGCATTGGCACCCAGTGGATGCGGCACATCACGCACGTCCTGTCCGTCACCAAGACGAATGCGATCCGGCAGGTTGTCGAGCACCACGCCGTAGCGGTCGCGATAGTAGCCGACATTGGCCGGCAGCAGTGTCGTATCGCGACGTCCCACCAAACGCTGCGCACTACGGCCGGGCTGCCACCAGGCGATAGTGAGCGCAAGTTCTTCGCTCTGCACCACCTTGGGCGGAATGATCATGCCTTCGCCGAGTTGCGCGAGAAAAGCGAGAAATCCGTGCGCGTCGGCTTGGTAGGAGAGCAACGTGCTGTCGGCCAGTTGCAGGCCGCGCCGCGCAATCGCACGCCCGACCAGCGAATCCGCAGACGCGTTGCGCCATGCTGCAGACGTCTGCGCAGGCAATGATCGCGCGGGAAGCACCTGCAGCGCGCCCTGCAGCAGCGCAACCGACAGCAGCGATGGCCACAGCGTCGCCCCACGAAGGGCGCGATCGCGCGTGCCACGCAGACTTCGAGCAAAGAATGAGTTCACGGAAGCAAAGGGCACAACGATGCGGAAGACAACGAATCAGGGGGAGGGTGACGGGCTGGGTAGCAGCAACCAGCTACGAAAGCGCCCCGCCGGCCGGTCACTCTCATGAGGCATTACCACAAGATACGCCCATCCGTATCGCCACTGGTTCTCCACGGCCGGATCGGACGTGGGGGTACGCGGTGCACGAAACAACCGGCGTTGCAGAACCCGCGCGGTGACCGTTATGGGGACGATGGTGCCGTTGGCGCCCACCAACCGTACCCGTGATTGCAGGGGAACCATGGGCGCATCATGGCGTGCGCTGAAGTGCACGGCCAACAGCGTGTCGGTGGTACGGCCGCCACGGGCGCTCTCCACGCGCGGGAGCGGCCCGTTGGGCGCGAGCGTCGACTGGGTCACCGCACTGTCGACCAGCAGGTGAGCGCCACGATAGCGTGTCACCACCCACGCATCGAGCGGATCGACAGCGGGCGGTGGCGCAGACGTCACGCGCTCCGTCTGGGCTTCGGCGTGGCCCGCCACCGCTGTCCATGCGAGGGCACACACCGCCATCAACCGCCACACGCGCCGTGAGTTTTTCACGGTACGCTGATCGCGCGGCGACCCAGCACCGACGGCAGCACCACCGGCAGCGCGGTCGGCACCACATGCGACACATCCACGCCTGGGGCGAGCACATCGAGCCCAGCCCGGAGTGCTGCGTCGCTGCGAACCGCATATCGCAACAGCTGTTCGTCGGCCTGCTCCACCTCGAACACACGCAGCACCGCCATGCGCGTGCCCACCGTGACCCACTCGGTGCGCGCTACCGGATCCTCCACTTCACGTGGCACCATCTGCGCCAGCGCCACCCGCATGCGCGCCTCCAGTACAGCGAGCGGCGAGATCGCCCACGATTCACGCAACGCGTGCAGCGCCAGCGAATCGGCCAGACGATTCACCTGGGCCGACGCGGCCGCGGTCCATCCCGGTGGAGCCGCCGACCAATCGCGGCGCACGGCGTCATCGAGCAGCACATCGGGTTCGATACCACCGGTCGCTGCGGCTCCCGTGCCCTGGCGGCGCTCCAATGCTTCTCCGTTGGGCGTGAGCCAACGCGCCGTCGTCAGGCGCAACGACAGCTCCTTGGACAGCGTCACCACGCGCTGCACCACACCCTTCCCGTACGTCGGCGCGCCCACCAGCAGAGCACGCCGATAGTCACGCAACGCCGCCGCCGTGACTTCGGCCGCGCTCGCAGTCCCGGCGTCCACCAGTACCGTGAGCGGCATGTTGGGCCATCGTGATGTGGGCGCGCGATGGGGCTGCGGCGCCGTCCCTCCACGGCCGGCGAGCGACGACACCACCATACCACGCGGCAGGAACAATCCCGCCGCTTTCACGCCTTCCTCGAACAGTCCGCCACCGTTGCCACGCAGGTCGAGCACGAGCGACTTGGCGCCGCGCGCCACCAGCGATTCCACGGCCTCCTCGAGCTCCGCCGCCGAGCGCGCCGTCATCGTCCATACGCGCACGTAGCCCACGGAGTCGGCGAGCAGCCCCTCCTCCGCGACCGCCGACATGTGCCACGTCGTACGGAAGACCGTGATCGTGGCCGTGTCACCCATGGGCGCGCGCCACACCTTCAGCACATTGCTGGCCGGCGCATCATCGGTGCTGTCGCGCTGCTTGCCCCAGCCATCGCGTACCGGCACGCCGTCCACCATCAGAATGCGATCGCCGGCGCGCAGGCCGGCTGCCTGAGCCGGTGACCCGCGAGCCACCCGCATCACGCTGGCGCCGTTGTCCTGGCCGCGGAGTGTAAGTCCCAGGCCACGTACCTCGCCCTGCAACGTGCCCCGATAGCGCTGCACACCATCACCACGCAGCAACGCCGCGTAGGGATCGTGCAGTTCGCGCAGCATGCCCGCCACCGCGCGCCGGATGAGTTCATCGCTGGGCAGCGAATCGAGCGCATTCACCCGCACCGAGTCGATGGCCTGCGACAACAGACGCGCCTCGGCCCATTCGTCGCGCGCGGCGGCACGCTCCCGCTCGAACCAGACGCCCCCGGCAAATGCCGCAGCCAATCCCCCCGCAAGCAGCGGGACGATCAGCAGGCGACGGAAGCGGAGCGAAAGAGGCATCGAATAGCAGCGGTACTATGGCCCGAAATGATGACATGACAACACGATGGCTGTCTCTTCGTACCGCGTCAGGGAATCGGGGGTCCGTTTGGGGCCGCCTGCGCCACGCGGGTTACCTTGAGACGACGAGCCCCCGTCACCGCGCCTGTTCCGGCATGCCGAAAGGATACGTTCCGACGGTGACCCGTGAGTGTAACACCGATCGAACGACGACCACAGCGATGAACTCCAACGCCACCGAAGGACTGATCTCGGCTCAGCCGCTCAAGCCCAGCCAGTCTCTGAGCGGCCTGCTGCTGCTCGCGGCCACCATTGCCGCGATGTTCTGGGCCAATTCTGCCGCTCGTGACTCCTATCACGCGCTGTGGGAAATTCCTGTGGCAGGCATGTCGCTGCATCACGTCATCAATGACGCGCTGATGGCGTTGTTTTTCCTGATGGTCGGGCTGGAAATCAAACATGAGTTGCAGGACGGTGCCCTCTCATCCATGCGGCAGGCTGCGCTGCCCATCGTCGGCGCCATTGGCGGCATGGTGGTCCCTGCCGCGATTTACACCGCCATTGCCGCCGGGACACCCGCAGCACGCGGCTGGGGCATTCCCATGGCCACCGATATCGCCTTTGCGCTCGGTGTCATGGCGCTGCTTGGCGATCGAGTGCCCGCAGGACTGCGCATCTTCCTCGCCGCATTGGCCATCGCCGATGATATCGGCGCGGTGCTGGTCATCGGGTTGTTCTACACATCCGACATCGTAGTCGGCGCACTCGCCGCCGTGGTCGTGATCGTGGCATTGTTGTTCGCCTGCAATCGGCGTGGCGTGCACAGCCCACGGCCCTACATCGCGCTTGGTATCATGCTGTGGTTTGCGGTGTACAAGTCGGGCGTGCACGCCAGTATTGCTGGCGTGCTGCTTGCGTTCACCATTCCGGCGCGCGGCACCAGCAGCGTTGAGCAAACGCTGGAACACGCGCTGCAGTTCCCGGTGAGCTACGGTGTGATTCCGCTCTTTGCGCTCGCCAATGCCGGCGTGGCCATCCCGCAGGAACTCGGCGCGCTGATTGCCAGCACCGCCTCGATAGCCACGGCTGCGGGGCTGCTCATCGGCAAGCCCGTGGGCATCGCCGGCGCGGCGTGGCTGGCCGTGCGCCTGCGATGGGCCTCGTTGCCAGCAGGCGCCACCTGGTTTGGGCTCGTCGGCGTCGCAGTCCTCGGCGGCATCGGCTTCACCATGTCGCTGTTTGTCGCGGCCCTCGCGTTCGGCACCAGCGCTCATCTCGATGCGGCAAAGCTTGGCGTGCTCGGCGGATCGCTGTGCGCCGGCCTGCTTGGCGCGCTGCTACTCGCGGTTGGTGCACGCACCACGCGCACCAACCGACTTACACCCTGAACCGCATACATCGCATGATCCCTGCCCCAACAACGATGCCGCCACCGCACGAGCTCTCGTCGCGCGCACCGCTGCTCATCGTGAGCGATGTCGACGGCACGCTGATCGACGAACGTGGACAACTGCCATGCACCACCAGCGAGTTGCGCGCCCATCTCGCAGCACTCGCCGCCGCGCGAGGCGCACCGGTGACTCTGGCTCTCGCCTCAAGTCGCACCATGCGTGAGCTCACCGTGCTGCAACGTGCACTTGGGTTGTACGGGCCGTGTATTGCCGAGGACGGCGCCCTGCTTGCCGTCGACGTGAAGCGCACCGGTGTGGAATTGGGTGGAGAACGGATTGGTGACGATGTGGTCACGAATCCCACCGAGTGGACTGCTCTCACGAACGCGGGCCGTCGTACGCTGAGCATGCAGTCGTTTGCAGCGGATGCTGCGGCACTGACACGCATGATGAATGATTGCAGGGCTTTCCACGATGCGGATGTTCGGCATCTTGGCGTGCAGGAGTGGATATCGCTCGGATTCCGGACACCGGCCTCGGTGCGACGCGCACTTGCCGCGCGACATCACAGCATATTGCTCGATCCCGAAGTCCTTGACGCGAACGCGCTGAGCACGCTACGTGAGTCTGCTGCACATCATGCACTGCAATTGCGGCGAGGTGGACGGTGGCTCACGCTGACCGCTGCATCCGGCAAGGGCGCTGCACTTCGTGCGCTACGGCACAATGTCTCGCTTGATGGTGTATCACCCCTGATTGTGGCGGTGGGCAACGAGGAGAATGACATCTCGTTGCTTGCTGAAGCGGACCTGCGCTTCGTGATACGTAACCCGCACCGAGGTCCGCTCGAGTCGCTCGCGTCGCTTCCCGGCGCCGTCGTGCTGACTCCAGAAGGCCCTGGAGGATGGATCGATATGCTGAACCGCTTGCACCTGGTCGCCTCGTGACGCAGTCCTCGCGCGCTATCGCGCGCCAGGAACTGGAAGTGCCACGCTGGACCTTCTCGATCCTCACGATCCCGTCACGCCTCGAGTTCCTCGAGCGGCTGCTGCAGTCGCTGGCTTCGTTGCCGGTGACGCCGGCCTTCGAGGTGGTCGTCGTGCACAACGTGGCCTCGGAAGAGGAGCCACTGGCCATCGAAGCGCGCATCCGTGCGCTGGCGCCGACTCTTCCGGTGCGCGTGTATGTGAACTCGACCGACCCCACCATCGGTGGCGGACGTCGTGTGCAGCTCGCCGTGTGTCGCACGCCGCTCGTCGCCTTTGTCGATGACGACCTCACGCTGCATGGCGACATTCTCTCCAGCATCGAAGAGACGTTGCGCTCGCGCCCTGTCGGTATCGTGGGCCTGCCGTCGTACGAAGAAGACACCGATGTGCGTTTCAAGCCGCGCGACACGACACCCCATGTCGATGTCGATGGCATTCGCTACATGCCGGTGCAGGGCATGCTCGTGGCCGGCTATCGTCGCCTGTTTGCCGACATCGGTGGCTTCAATCCTCGTCGGCAGTTCTGGGGCGAATGGACGGAGTTCAATCTCCGCATGTGGCGCCACGGATTCCCCACGGGGTACATCCTCGACCGCGGCTTCCTGCGACACTGGCACAAGGCGCCCGAGTCGCCCACGCGCAACATGTCGGGGCGCGAGAAGCATGTCCTGTGGGGCCTGATGTGCATCGCGCTCGAATACGATGCCGTGAGCATCAACGAAGCCACCGATGCCTTCTGGCGGCTCGCGCAGGACCGGTATCTCATGTACTCGTTCGGTGAGCAACCCAGCCCCAAGCAGTTGCTGGCGAGTGTGCTCGAACTCATGCCCAAGCTGTCGCGTGAGTTTCCGGCCATTCACGCCTTCGCCGATGAGGCGCGACGTCATCCGTTCCAGTTCAAGCCGTTCGAACCGCTGTCGTCCGACGACGTGCGACGTGTCCTCGCCTATGCCGACGCCGAGATCGATCGCTATCGCGGCGTGCTGGGCGAAGCGCCACCTCCGCCACCGCTGGTGCGTCCGGGTTGGCTCCGTCGCATTGGCCGGGCCGTGCTCGGACGCCGGAAGCTCGCGTCAAACTAGTGTTGTGATGTAGCAGGGAGAGCATGGACACCTGACGGTTGTGAGGTGTCCAGCTCGCCGGCCCGCTTGAGGCCAAGCCGGAACAGAATGGGTCCCACCGTTTCATTGATCGCGATGGTCGCCAGCAACAGCGTACGCAGCTCGGCACCACGCGTCGGGTAGACATCGGCCACCACGGTGGCAAGACCGATCGCCACGCCTGCCTGCGACACCAGTCCCAGCCACGCACGCTGCGGAATCTTGGGATCGAGCCCCGCCCAGCGGCCGCCCAGTTGCATGCCCGACCAGATACCGGCCATGCGCACCAGCACCACCGGGATCACGATCATCCACAGTGGCAGCACCGACCGTGGGTCGATCTTGGCACCTGACAGCGCAAAGAACACCACGAAGACCGGCGCCGCCGCACGCTCGAGGGCATGACGCAGTTCGGCGCCACGACCACCGCCGGCATTCTCCGCCACGAAACCTGCCACGAGCAGCGTGAGCAGCGTCTCCACGTGCAGAATGCGCGCAACCTCCGCGCCCAGCAGCGCCACCAGCAGGCCGAAGATGAACAGCTCGCGGCTGATGAAGCGCAGGTACGCGGCGATGCCCGCGCCAAGGACCGCGCCCACAATCACCGACCCGCCGATCTCCCACACCACAGCGCCCAGCTGTACGCCGGCGCTGTCCCCAGACGGCGGCGCCATCGAGCGGGTGGCCGCCAGCACCAGGGAGAAGAGCAGTACCACCGCCACGTCCATCACCAGCACCACACCCAGCGTGTAGCGTGCCACCGGTCCATTGGCGCGCGTCTCGGTGAGCAAGGCCATCGTCACGGCCGGTGAGTGCACCACGGCCACCGCGGCAAACAGCATCGCAAAGGCGACGGCTTCCGTCATCGGCGCTGCCGCCATGAATGCCAATTGACTGCGAAAGACCACGACCACCGCCGTCACCGACACGAACGTCAGCACCAGCTCCACCGACACCATCTTGAGGATCGCGGCGCCCCGCGCCTTGATCTCCGACATCTGCAATTCGGCGCCGGCCAGAAACGCGATCAAGGCAATCGCCAAGTTGCTCACCGGATTGAGCTCGGCCAGCACAGGCTTGGACACATACCCCAGTCCGGGTGGACCGAAGAT
>NZ_DASWXE010000206.1:0-46837 GCF_036405635.1 Gemmatimonas sp.
GGCGTCCAGAAATCACCCAAGGCGCGCACCCAATCGATCTCACCTTCGGCGATTTTATCGAGCTCCTCTTCCATCTGCGCGGTGAAGCCAACGTTGAACACGTCGGGGAATTTCTTCACCATCACCTTCTCCACGGTCTCACCAAGCGACGTGGGGAAGAAGCGACGCTGTTCGAGCGAGACGTAACGCCGCTCGACCAGCACCGAAATGATGGACGCGTAGGTGGACGGACGGCCGATACCGGCGCGCTCGAGCTCCTTGACCAGCGAGGCTTCGGAGAAGCGCGGCGGGGGTTCGGTGAAGTGCTGGGTGGGCGTGATCGCCTTCACCGGCACCTTTTCGTCGACCTCGAGCACGGGCAGTGCCTGTTCGTCTTCGAGCGCCTTGGCGTCGCCTTCTTCACGCGCTTCACGGTACAGCGCAAGGAAGCCTTGGAACTTCACGACCGAGCCGGTGGCGCGGAACAGGTAGCGGCGATCGCCCTCCTTCACCGGGATATCGAAGTCCACGGTGGTGGTGTCGAACACCGCTGGCGACATCTGCGACGCCATGAAGCGCTGCCAGATCAGCTGATAGAGCTTGAACTGATCGGCCGTCAGGTACTTCTGCACCTGCTCGGGCCGACGCGATGGATCCGTTGGGCGCACCCCTTCGTGGGCGTCCTGCGCGTTGGCCTTGCCGCTGGGATAGAGCTGCGGTGTGGGCGCGAGGAAGTCGTCCCCGAACTGTGCGCGCAGCGATTCACGCGCCGAGTTGGCGGCGTCTTCGGAAACGCGCGTGGAGTCGGTACGCATGTAGGTGATGAGGCCCGTGGCCCCATCGATGCCCACGTCGATGCCTTCGTACAGGTCCTGCGCGAGGCGCATGGTGCGCTTGGAGCCGAAGCCGAGCTTCTTGGCGGCTTCCTGCTGCAGCGTGGACGTGGTGAACGGCGCCGCCGGATTCTTGCGCCGTTCGCGGCGCTTCACCTCGGTGACGACGAACTCCTTGCGACCGGCGAGATCGGTGATGATGCGATCGGCTTCGGTGCCGTTGTGGATCTCGGGCTTTTTGCCGTCGACCTGGTGCAGCTTGGCGGTAAACGGCTGCTGTCCCTTCTGCAGATCGGCGGCGATGCTCCAGTACTCGACGGGTGTGAAGGCGCGAATCTCGCGCTCACGCTCGACGATGAGGCGCAGCGCCACGGTCTGCACGCGGCCGGCCGAGAGACCCTTCTTGACGGTCTTCCAGAGCACCGGACTGGCCTTGTAGCCGACCAGGCGATCGAGCACACGACGGGCCTGCTGGGCCTCGACTTTCTTGTTGTCGATGTCCATGGGCTTGGCCATGGACTTGTGCACGGCGTCCTTCGTGATCTCGTGGAACATCACGCGGCGAATGGGCGCCGAGACGGCGTGCCGCTTGGGCTGCGTGAAGTACTGCTCCACATGCCAACCGATCGCTTCACCTTCGCGATCAGGGTCGGTGGCGATGAAGATCTCGCGCGCGCCCTTGGCGACTTTCTTGAGATCCGTGAGGATGTCTTCCTTGCCCTCGATGGTGACGTACTCGGGGGCAAATCCGTGATCGATATCGATGCCGAGCTTCTTGGCGGGCAGGTCGCGCACATGCCCGACCGTGGCCTTGACCGTGTAACCGCGGCCGAGGTACTTGCCGATGGTCTTGGCCTTGGCTGGCGACTCGACGATGACCAGCGCGGTGCCACCTGCGGGAGCCGGCTCATCGTCTTCCGGCAGGTCCACGGCTTCGGCGCGTGCGGCCGCCTTGCGGGCGGTGGTCTTACCGGACGCAGTCTTTCGCACGGCCGCCTTGGAGACGGGCGTCTTGCGCGCAGGCGCCTTGGTCGCGGTCTTGGCCGCAACCTTGGTTGCCGCCTTTTTCGCGGGGGCCTTTGCAGCGGTCTTTTTCGTCGCCGCCTTCTTGGCGGCCTTCTTGATTGGCATCAGCTCAGTGAATCAGGGGGCGCTCGCGTCCCATGGCGCCGTCGTCGACCCCGAGATCCTCCGCGATGGCGCGGACATCCGACAGGGTGATGCGGCCATCGACATGGATCAGCGCGCGCTCCACAAGTTGCTCGAAGTCGATCAGACTCAGGGACCCCGCCCGGTGCAACGCAATGAGGTGGCCCCAGGCATCGGTCGAGAACCGACCACGCTCGTGAGGACCCTGTACCCGCAGGGATGGTTCCAGAGCACTGTTGGTACCGCCCCACGCCGGGGTCGGCACAGTATCGCTATACAGTAAGGAAAGGATCTCACCAATTTGACGCCGGCTGTATCCCTGCGACGAGAGATACGCCTCAACCTCCACCACATCGGTGTCGGCGGCAAATCTCTCCCGCAATTCGGCAAGAACAGGCGTCCAGCGATCGTCCATTTCCTAACCTATCGCCGGCATCCTTCCGTGGGCAAGCGCCACGATAGAATCTGTAATCGCTTGCGGTTCAACAACTTCCACATTCAGGATCGTATCAGCGCTATTGTAGAGCCCGGCTCTCGCATCCCACAGGGCCTGCATTTTTACTGACGGGTCCGCCTGCAGTAGCAGTGGTCTGGTGGTACGCGAGCGCGACAACCGGCGGACCGCTTCGGCCGGGGAAACCAGCAAATGAATCAGGCAGCCGGGGGGCCGGAGCATCGCGATCACCCCCGAATTGGTCACCCAGCCGCCACCGGGCGACAGGATCATCGGGGGGGCGGCGGAGAGTTCCCGGGTCAACTCGACCTCCATGCGCCGGAAGGCCGGTTCGCCCAGTTCCGCGAAGATGCGCGCCACCGACATGCCGGCACGGCGTTCGATCTCGAGGTCGAAGTCGAGAAACGGTCGGCCGAGCGCCTTCGCTACGGACCGCCCGACGGTGGTCTTCCCCGCCC
The DNA here is from genome assembly GCF_036405635.1 of Gemmatimonas sp. Lineage (GTDB taxonomy): Bacteria > Gemmatimonadota > Gemmatimonadetes > Gemmatimonadales > Gemmatimonadaceae > Gemmatimonas. The sequence goes on from NZ_DASWXE010000206.1 coordinate 2,874, forward strand.
CAGGCAGCCCCACCAAGACGATATGCCCGTCGATCTGGCGCGGTGCGTCGCTGACCACTGACCGGCTCAGCGCACGCGCTCGTCGAGCCGCGCCAGGTACGCGTCGAGATTCCGCTGCACCTCGGCCAGCGAGTCTCCACCGAACTTGTCGAGCACCGCGTCGGCGAGCACAAAGGCCGCCATGGCTTCGGCGATCACTCCCATCGCCGGAACGGCAGTCACATCGCTGCGTTCGGCCACAGCCTGCGCCGACTGGCCGGTCGCCACGTCGACCGTCCCCAATGGACGCATGAGCGTGGAGATGGGCTTCATGGCCACCCGGATCACCAGATCTTCGCCGGTGGTCATGCCGCCTTCGGTGCCACCGGCCCGATTGCTACGGCGCTGCACATGTCCCGCGCGGGTGCGGCCGAGCGCCGGCTCGATCTCGTCGTGCACTTCAGCGCCTGTGCGGCGGGCGGTTTCGAAGCCCATGCCGATCTCCACGCCCTTCACGGCCGGGATGGAGAGCATGGCCTGCCCGAGGCGACCATCGATACGGCGATCCCAGGAAACGTGGGATCCAAGGCCCACCGGCAGGCCGGTCACGACCACTTCGCAGATGCCGCCGAGCGTGTTGCCCTCTTTCTTGGCCGCGTCGATGCGCGTGATCATCTGCGCCTCGGCGTCCTTGTCGAGCGTGCGCAGGGGCGACGCGTCGGAGGCGGCATTGAGGTCTGCGGGCAGCGTTTCCGGGCGCGTGGCGTCCACCCCGCCAAGGTGCACGAGGTGCGACCCGATGTGCACGCCGAGTTCGCGCAGGAGCACACGGCAGATAGCCGACGCTGCGACGCGGCAGGTGGTCTCGCGGGCGGAGGCGCGTTCGAGAATGTCGCGTGCGTCGTCGCGATCGTACTTGAGGATGCCGGTCAGGTCGGCATGTCCCGGGCGCACACGGGTGACGTGACGCTTGCGAAGCCCGGCCGCGTCCGTTTCGCGAGGCGCCGGGTCCATGATCTCCTGCCAGTTCTTCCAATCGCTGTTGCGCACGAGCATGGAGATCGGCGAACCGAGGGTTTCGCCGGCGCGCACGCCGGAGAGGAACTCGATGCGGTCCGTTTCGATCTGCATGCGCCGTCCGCGTCCGTATCCCTGCTGCCGCCGCGCCAGTTCAGTGTCGACATCGGCGGCGAGGAGTGGGACGCCTGCGGGCATCCCCTCGAGCACGGAGACGAGTGCGGGTCCGTGGGACTCGCCAGCGGTGGTGAAGCGGAGGTTGGACATACCCCGGAACGTAGACGGGAGGAGGGCTCGGCTGTAGGGCGGCGCCCGGGAGTCCCGTTGGGATCCCCGTTTGCCACCCGCACATGCCGTGCGCCTCCTCCCGTACTGTGCCGTCGGTGCCCTGATCAAGGGCACCGACGGGGCTATCGACTACAAACAGGTCGTCGTGAAGGTGTCCGGCAGAGCCACCATGGTCACGCCACGGACGGTCGCGCCGATCAACATGAGCTGACCGTTGGGGCGTACTGCGGCACGCACCGGTCCGATCATCGGGTCACGGACGGCGATCGATGCGATCTTACGGTAGCAATAGGTGTCGAAAACGTCGATCACCGGATCGCTCGAGGCGACAAAGGCAAGACGAGTCCGCAAAACCGTAGACCGCGGCCCTGCGTTCTGTGGGTGGAAATCCAGCCCACCCGTACTGGGCTTCGACTCCAGAATGCCCTGCAATCGCAGCGTGGGATCGAACACATAGGTCGAGTCGCCCTTCACCGCACTCAACTCGCCGTCGAAGTTGATGCCAACGCCCTGTACACGAGCGAACGTGTTGGAAATAAAGTCCGTCACGTCAATCGGCCGGGAGATACCGCGATCGATGACGGGAAGCGGCGGGGTACGATCGAAGCCCATCGTGGCATCGTACATCATCGCCCGGCTGCCGAGCACGGCACCACCTTCACCGAACACCGCGCGCCGGAAGTTGCCGGAGCTGCGAACAAAGGTGGTATCTCGGAAGGCCAAATAGTCGAGTCGACCAACGATGGAGTACTCCCAAGTCGTTCCGTCTGCTCGTCTCACCGTCTGCTTGTATGGCAGAAGGACCGAATCCGAACCGACACCTGCGGCAGCGAAGCGCACGATTTCAAGAGTATCAGACCGTCCTTCGCTCTGCCCGATCGCCTGCTCGAAGAAGAAGTGCGACGATTGCTTCGAAAGGTTCTCCCAGCGAATCGTACCCATCTTCGGGAACGGGCCACTTTGCCCAGGCGTCGGCGTGGTCGAGTACACCGCCACCACGTCTTCGCACGGAGAGGTCGGGGTGAGACCACCAGTGCAGGTGCCCGCCACGAACTGCGGGCGATCACTGAAGTCGTAGGCCGTTCGCTGCGTGATGATCTGGTCTGTGGTGGCAGACCGCGTCGACGTGATCGAGTAAACCATCAGATTCGGCAGCGGGTACCGATAGACTTCGCGTCCGTTGGATCCCGCACGCAGATCCACATAACTCAGGTTCGTACCACCCGAGTTGGCGACGATCAAGGTATCCCCCACATCGCCGCTGCGATTTCGCGGCCACGTTGCGAGCCCCCATGGACGCGAACCCACTGCAATCGGAGAACCGAAAGTGGAATCCGCGACATTGAACACCTCGAGCCAATTGCGCTCGATGTTGGTGAGGTACAAGCGATCGTTGCGTGAGAAGTAGAGCGCATCAGCCACCTGGCCGCCCTGTGGCAGCGACCGCGTGTGCCCCGCCACAACGAGCACCGTATCCTGACGCAGCGCGCCGTTAGTGAGGCGGGCGACATCCCGTCGACCATTGGCGTTCCGAGCGAAACCGTACACCGCGACTTGTGTCGGAAACACCGTTACGGGGATCCGGGTGCGGAATGTGCGGACCAACGTGGAGAAGGCCCCCGTTGACGACACAGAGTCGGCCGCCAGGAGCTGGCCCGTGGTGCTGCGCACTTCGTAGCCGAGGGTGGAGATGCCGACCGGATCGGTGCCTTCGACAAAGATGGTGTCACTCACTTCCACGCGGCGCGCAACACCAGTGCGGACCACCGGCACCGTATTCGCATTGGCCGGGCTCTGGACGGCATACGACACCGCCGTACCCGGGACACGCTGGTTGAGCGAGTCGATCACGAACGGCGTCACCTGAATGGTGGCACCGCGTACCGAGTCGGGGATGACGAGGGTGTCGAGCATGCCCACCGAGTCACGGAGCGGAGACGAGTACTGCACCGAGTCACGCGTGTTGTAGGCACCGGTGATCTGATAGCCGAGCGTGCGGACCTTGTAACGCGCCTTGCCGGACAGCGACAGCACCAGCGCCTTGCCACTCACGACGGGCGAGTTGGCGACCGGGCTGGTGATGAGCGATACGGGCGGCTCGAGGTTGCCGACCGTCAGGGACACCCGTGAGGTATCCGAGCTGTTGCCGGCTCCGTCCACGGCGACGGCGCGAGCGGTGACCGTGGCGCCGATCGGAGCGTTGGAGGGCACACGGACATTCACGTACAGTGTCAGTGTGGTCACCGCGCTTGTCATCGTGGTGTCGTAGGCGGCAGTGATGCCTCCTTCGAGCATCAGATGCACACGCTTGAGACCGATGTTGTCGCGGGCATTGATCGTGACGGCCAGCAAGGAGTCGGCCGTGGCATTGCCCTTGGCAACGGCCACCGTCGGCTTGATGGAGTCCTTGAACGGCGGGTCGATGACTTCGTCGCCACTGCAGGCGCCGAGGGCCAGGGAGGCCCCGATGGCGACCAGCGACGCGAGGCGACGCGTCAGGCTGGGGCGCGTCGATGCGCGCCCGGTGTTGTGTGAATTCATGATGGCAGCGTCCTTGGTCGCGTTAACGGCCTGGGGGCGTTACGCCTTCGTCCAGGATGTGCGGCGTGACCAGGATGAGCAGGTCGCGCTTGGTCTCGTTTTTGGTGTTCTGCGAGAAGAGCCGGCCGACGAACGGAAGATTCATGAGCACGGGGATGCCGCTGCGGAAGCGCGTCGTTTCGGTCACCGTGAGTCCGCCGATGACAGCAGCTTCACCGTCCGCCACCAGCACCTGCGATTCGGCGCGCTGGCGGTTGAAGATGACACCCACATCCGTGGCCGAGATTTCGGCGCTCGAGTTTTCCGCCTTGATGTTCAGCATCACCATCTTGTTGTTGGTGATCTGCGGCGTCACTGACAGCTTGATGCCGGCTTCTTCCTTGGACACAGTCGCGCGTGGGAAGAAGGCCGCCGCGTTGGGCTGCCCCGCAGCGCCACCACCGCCGCCACCGCCACCGCCGCCACCCTGTCCGCCGCCGCCGGACGAGGCGTCGATGACGCGGATCGGGATTTCCTGGCCGACGAAGATCTCGGCGCTGCGATTGTTCAGGATGGTGATGCTGGGCTCCGACTGTACGTCGGCCAGCGATGATGTCTGGAGGGCGTTCAAGAACGCGGTCAACTGATAGCGACCGAGGGCCGTGCTGTAGATCAGATTCAGTGCGTTGGGCTTGATCGCGTTGTTGGCATTCGCGATACCGGCGATGGCGTTGCCACCGAGGTTGATGCGCGCAGGGCCTTCATACGGCGACCCACCACCCATCGCATCCGGTACACCATCACCATCAGTATCAACTGGCGTCAGCGTGTTCGGATCGGTACGCGGCACGAGCTGCTGGAAGAACTGCTTGTTGCCGGTGCCGAGGTCGTACGCGAGGCCGATGTCCTGGATACCGGTGCGATTGACGAAAACGATCTTGGCCTTGATGGCCACCTGCGGCGTACGGATGTCGAGCTGCTGCAGGCGGGCCACGATCTCGGGGAGGCGCGAGGGCACTTCCGTGATGATCAGTTTGTTGGTTGCGCTGTCGGCGGCGACCGATCCGCGCACCACACAACCCTGTCCGCCCATCTGATTCTGCTGCCCGTTGCCACTGCCGTTGCCCTGCGCCATGCCGACACCCATGTCCCGGCCCGTTGCCGCGGTGCTCATGCCGGTGCAATCGCGTGCCAGCAGGGACTGCACCGTTCCGCGCAGCACGGTGGCCTTGGCGTAGTTCACGTCGACGATCTGGGTGATCAACGGCTCGAGGGCCTGGTTCTGCGCCAGATTGCGATAGCTGTCAACGGCGATGATGCCGCTGGCATCTTCGGTGGCGGCGAGGCCCTGCGCTTGCAGGATGGCCTGCAGCGCGACGTCCCATGGCTTGTCGGCGATGTCTGCCGTCACCACACCCTGCACATCCTTGCCGACCACGATGGTGCGGCCGGAGAAAGTGGCAAATGCGGCAATCACGTCGCGAATGTCCGTGCCATCGTAACTGACGGTGATGCGCGGCTTCGGCTGCGCCTGGCGACGCGTGCTGTTGACCGCGACTGGCGCGGCCTTCGGCAGTTCGGTCGGAACCGGCTCTGCCTTGACCACTTCCACCTTGGGCGCTTCAACCTTCGGTGCCTCGACCTTCGGCGCTTCCGTCATGAGTGCGACGGGCGTCGCCGGCACGATTGCCGCAGGTACGTCCAGGTGACCAGCTGCCACGGCCGTCGTGGTGCGCACGGTGTTGTTGCTGGCCCAGGGCGCGAAGGCCATGGCCGGTGCGGTCAGCGCGATGCGCACGCTGTTACCGTCGCGCTGCACGGTGTAGCGGCGCGAGACGTCGAGATCGATGACGAGGCGCACCGTGTCGGCACGGTACTGCGAAAGACGCACGTTGCGAATCGGGCCACGGGCCTTGCCGTCATACGCGGTGCGCACGGCGAGGTTCGCACCGCCGAGGTCGACGACGATGCGTGACGGGCCTTCGAGCGAGAAATGGGCGAGCGTCAAGCCGGAGTCCGCGGCGATGACAACATCCGCGCCACCAGCGGCCGGCGCGACTTCGACGGCGTGCACGCGTCCGCGGATCGGCGCACCATCTTCATGGGTGATGGCCTTGGCGGCCGAGGGGGCGGTTGTCGCCGGGGTGCTGGGCGCGAAGCCATACACCAGAAGGGCGGCAGTTACCGCTACGGTCGTCGGTCCCATCATGGGTTCCTCACTTTCGTCGTGTCGCTGCTCAGAGACAGCGTTTCCTGCCGATTGAATCCGAATTCTTCGATGGTGAACTGCACCGCCTTCTGGCGGATCGCGCTGACGCGGAGGCGTCCAAGCTGCTGACCCACGCGAATGCGGTACTGGAGCTTCGAGTAGCTGTCGCGCAGGATGGCGACGGAATTCTGGCCGTCGGGATCGAACGCCACTGCCGTCAAGCGGAGGTCACTGAGCAGCGGACGCACGTCGCTGCTGGACATGAGCGACTTGTACGGATCACGGCGACCGCCCCCGCTGTACGAGAACACTTCGCGATGCAGCGTGATTTCAGTGGCCGGCGCTGGAGCCGCACCCTTGCGAGCCGCCGCGGCCGCACCGACGGTGCTCACGGTGCCGGCGGCTTCCGCAGAGACGACGCGCGCAGGCGTGGCGGGCTTGGTATCTACAACACCCTGCGCGACGAGCGCCTGGGGTGCAGCGATCATCATCGCCGCCACGGCGAGACGGGACATGGTGCTACCGATCACGAGGCACGCTCCTTGGCCTTCGGGGCTGGGGTCGTCTTCTCGACATAAGTCTGCAGCGTGATAGTCGACGCGAGGGCGCCCTTCTCAGAGGTGCGAACCTGTCCGGGGCGATACGTGCCAGCCGCTCCGGAAGCGATGGAGAAGTTCACCGGTGCCACGATGCGAGGCAGAGAACCGACGTTGGCGAGGAACTCGCCGAACTGGTGATAGCCGCCGATGATGGTGACCGTGTATCGATAGGTGTCGAAGCGATCCCCGATGATGACGGGCTCGGGCACCACGCCGCCAACATCGAGGCCGGCACGACGAGCCGCCGTGCTGACTTCCTCGAGTAGGGCGGGCACTTCGTTGCCGGTGGGCACGAGGCGACGCATGACGGTGAGTGCCGAGCGGTTCTCGGCGGCCTGCGTCCGTAGCGTCTCGATGCTGCCGGAAGCGAACTCACGCGCGGCGCGCTGGTTCGCACCTTCGATGACGGAGATGCGCGCCTCGTCGAGCGCGAGCTGCTCGTCCTTGGCGGTGTGGGGGTACATCCAGTACAGGACGGCGAGCGCGATCCCGGCGAAGCCAATGAGAAGCTTCACCTGGTCGCGCTGACTGATGGGGGCAAGGGCCATGGTGATCTCTGGTCAGCGCACGGGAACAACGAGCGGCGACGTCTGCACGACGCCAGCGGGCGGAACTTCATAGGCAGCCGTCAACTCGAACTGCGTGACGTCCTTTCCGTCGACAATCACGATTTCGGACTTCGTGAGAGACACGGCCTGCACGAACGGCGAGCTCTCAAGCTGCCGCATGAACATCGTGAGCGCCTGGATATCGACGGTCTGGCCAACCACACGGAAGGTGAGCGGCGGATGTACATCCACCGTATCCGGCTTGGCCTCAGCGTCCTTCTTCGCCGCCGCGTCTGCCACCTTCGCCTCGGTATCAGTGCCCGGTGGGAGCGGCGTCTTGCTGGTCTGTTCGATGGTGGTCAACCAGGTGTACGCGGGCAGCGCGCGGCTGACTTCATCGAGGATGTGTGCCCAGTTGTAGCGATTGTCATCGATGGTGCGGATGATCTGCAGCTGGCGGTGCACGGAGTCACGTTCAGCTGTGAGGCGATGGCGTGCGTCGAGCACCTTGGCGTAGCGGGTCGAGTCACGCAGCGCGCGTTCGAGACGGACATCGAGCTCACTCGCACGTGCACTCTGACTGGTGAACAACACAGCTACCACGGCGATTGCCGCGACGACCGACGCTGCCGAACCCAGCAGGAACGGGTCACGGATGTTGGCGGCAATCGATGCCAGTGAGCTGGGCAACGCGAAGCCACCGGCGTTGCGGGCTCCCTTGCGAGCACCAGGAGCGAGGTTGATTTCGAGCATCATGGCGTAGATCCTCAGGCCGCGCGGAGCGCGAGTCCCACCGGCAGCATCAGCAGCGGTGCCACTTCATCGGTGGACAGAAATTCCAGCGCGCCTTCGCGCACCGTGAGCTTGGCCAGCGCGTTCGCCGGCTGTACCGGGATGCGGAGGCGATCGGACAACCAGGGCAACAGGCCTGGAACGCGCGCACCGCCGCCGCAGGCGTACACCGCACGGATCTGCCCGAAGCTACGTGACGAGGTCGCGAGGAATGTCGCGGCGCGCTCTACACCGACTGCGAGCTCTTCGCCGCGCATGGCGATGGCGTTGTCGAGAACGGACTGCCGATCGAAGCTGCGAATCAGATCCTCAGCCTCGTCGGCGCTCAGCCCTTGTTCACGCTGCAGGTCCTCGCGAAAGCGGCGGGTGCCCACGCCGAGGTCACGCGTGAGGATGGGCACGCCATCATCGAGAATATTGAGGTTCGTGACCTCGTTTCCGATGTTGAGCAGCGCCACCGTGCCATTCATGGCATCGGGATAGTTCGTTTCGAAGGCGTTGTGCAAGGCGAACGCATCGACATCGATCACCGCAGCGGCCGCACCCGCTTCCTGCAGGAGGCTCTGTTTCGACTCGACCAGTTCACGCTTGGCCGCGACAAGCAACACGCTCATGTCGAGTCCATCGCCATCGGGGTCGAGTACCTGGAAATCGAGTTCGACGGAATCCATGTCGAACGGCACATGCTGCTCCGCCTCCCATCGCATGAGCTCCCGGGCCTGCGCTTCCTTCACGCGCTCCATGGAGATCTTTTTGACAATGACATCACGGCCGCCGACAGCGGTCACGATGTGCTTGGTCTTGATGCCGGTTGCCAAGATGGTCTGGCGAATGGCATCTGCGACGATCCCATGGTCCATGACTTCGCCTTCGACGATCGCCGTGTCGTTGAGCGGCGTGATGACGACTTTAGCCAACTCGGGCGTGCCGTTGCTGTGGTCGATGACCACAGCCTTCACGAGTCCGGAGCCGACATCCAGTCCGACAGTCAGTTTCTTGCGGCCGAAGAGCGCCATGGGAGTGAGTGGTTGCAGCGTGAGTGCATGTTTGCACATGCGGGTGTCTCGCCGTGGGCCCATCCGACGGGACAGATTGACCTGCACAATCCGGTCATGTCTCCCTTGAAACGACCCGAGCCTCACGAGGTAACGGCTGCCCCTAGGAGGACGGCCGGTACGGCTGCCCACACCGTGATACTGGAGGCCTATTTCGGCCACACCGTCGGTCGGCCGTTCTGACCGGCTTGTGTCCACTCGATGGTGGTCGTGAGCGTCCTGCGTGGGCTCCGCACGTACCGCAGCGGTTCAAGGCGCGCCGGGATTCCACAGTTGAAACGGCGCCATTCGCGGGGTCGCCACCGTGGCGAGAGCCATGCCGACGCGACAGCGATCGAACTGCACACGTGTCGCATGCCCCAGTGTTGCAATCACTTGCCCGACAGCACCTCCATTCCCCAGCACCACCACCGCACCGTGCACAGTGAGCGCTCCCCCGCGTGCATCGAGAGCACCGCTTACCACCAGGAGCCCTTCCAGCGCGAGTGTTCCTGTGAGCACCAGATCACCGTCGATGAGGAGTAGCCCGCGATGATGGCTGTTCCCGTTGAGGCGGATGACGGGCCCCTGCAGTGACAGCAATTGCCAGTTGGGTGATGTACTGCCTGTGACGTTGACGGGAGCGGGGTCTGCCGAACGTGAGACGACGGGGCCAAGCCGCAGTGCTGTGAGGCGCAACCGGTCAAGTCCGGGAAGATCATCAGATGTGAGTGGTGAGCGCTGGGGCAGCGTCCAACCGTTCACTGTCTCAGGACTCACATCGTACGCCGTCACGGATCCAACGCTCAGCGTGTCGCGATCAGCTCCACACGGCGATGCCGCGTCGTTCAGATCGACCCCTGACAGTAGAGTGGGATCGCGTGCGGTGACGTCGCCTGCAGCGGTCAGCGCCGCCGTCAGATTGGCATCAGGCGGCTCAAGCCACACGATGTTCTGCGCATGCCGACGCATCTCCACTGCGTGTCGAGGATCGCGATAGCGCGCGTCGACATCCAACACCGCCACGAGGGGGTGTGTGCGGCGCACGGTGAGTGTCAGGCGGTCGCCTTGCGTCGCGACAGTGGTTCGCGTGATTCCCGCTGACAGCGGATGTGCCCAGAGTGAATCGGCGCGCCATCGGTCCATGGCCAATGCGAGCGCAGCATTGGCCGCCATGGCAAGGCGCTGCGCATGGGCGGCGCGATCGACAGCACTGGCGTCACGGATGGTGACTGTGACAAAGGTGAGGGCCATGATGCCGACGGCACCGAGTGCGATGATGACAAACGGTAGCGTAAATCCCGCGCGTACGGGTGCGGGCATATCGGTCGGGCTTGTTGCGGATGTGCGGGTCGCCGCGGCGTTCACTCGCCCGCACGTTGTCACGGCAAAGTTGGTGTTCATGGTGATGGCACCGCGCGTGCGGAAGCTGCGGCACCGCGCATGGCGATCTCGAAATGCACGGATTCATCGGCGGCGACTGGAGTCATGCTGACGGTGCGTGGTGCGTGCAGTTTCACGACCAAAGCGGCTGCCGAATCCGTCGCAGATGTGATGCTGCCCATGGCGTTCACGAGGTGCACGCGCATACCACGTTTTGCGTAGGACTGCAGGGGGCCGGCGAGTGGCTGTACGCCATCCCATGTGTGGGCGTCGCGGGTACGCCTGCCGAGCCACCAGTGCGTTCCGCTGCGGTAGTGGGAGTAGCGAGTGAGCCGCTGCAGTCGAGCTGGCGTTCCGACGAGGAAGGTCCCCGGGCCGACTCCAGCAATAGGGATGTTCCACCGTGCCTGGTTGGTGTCTGCGCCACAGGAACCGCGGCCGGTGGACGTTGCCGTTGCCAGTACGGTTGTCCGCACCGAGGTTGGCCGCGCCGTCGGTGAACGCCCTCCGCGCCATAGCGTGATGATGTCGCCAGCGCGCAAGCCGGCGAGCCAGAGTCTATCAGCATCCGCAATCGTCACGGTGACAGACCCAGTGGGATCGACGGCGCAGCTACGGGCGATCCCAAGGTGCGCCCGGAACTCGATGAGCGAATCGGCGACGCTCACCACGTCCTCTGCATTGAGGGATGCGAGATCGGTTTCCATGGTCAGCCGTGCGTGTCGCAGTTCGCGGACAGCACCGCTACGTGACTCGGATGTGCGCACATGCTGCGCCTGCCGCACCAGGATCACCGCTGCCAGTGCCGCGACGAGGATGGCGAGCGGCAGCGCAACGGTGAGTTCGACGAGGGTGAAACCGCGACGGGCGACAGCGGCACTCATGGGTCGCACCGGAATGCGGCGGTCAGGATTCGCTCGTGCTGGCGGGTGTCGCCGACAGCGAGGGCGGAGACCGTCCACATCGAGCGTGTGCTGAGGCCATGGAGAGCGCCATTGGCCTCCGGCACGACCGTCATGTCCAGGCGCACGGGCAGGGTGGGCATCCAGTGCCCAGGGCTCCCGTTGGCACAGGTGGCGCGGATCCACCGCTGGTGCACCAGATCCACCGTCCCGAGCGTGGCGTCCACCTGCAACGCTCGATCAAGCGTGGTAGCGCTACTGCTGGCGATGAGTTGCAGCAGCGCGGCGGCGCCTGCCAACAGCACCAGAGACACCAGGCATTCCACGAGCACCGTGCCCCCACGATTGGTGGGAGCGGGACGCTTCAGTGCGGTGGCGGTGTGACACGGAGGATTCGACATGGGACCACAGTAGGTTTCCCCTGCCGATGTTGTGTCACCAGAACGTCGCGGGACTTACCCTGGCAACGCCGTTGCATCCGGCACCACGGCACGCATGCCGCTACCGTGCAGTGGCAGCAGGATCACAAAGGCGGCCCCGCCTTCGCGTGCACGTTGCACCCACACGGTACCGCCCAGATTTTCGATCGTACTGGCCACGATGGCCAATCCCAAACCGGTTCCCTTGCCGGGCTGCTTGGTGGAGAAGAACGGCTCGAAGATCCGCTCCTCATCTTCCGGTGCCACGCCAGTCCCGGAGTCAGCCATCACGATCTGAAGAAACCGAGCCGGTGACTCGGGGCGGGCGAGCCAGGCCAGTGCTCGCTTGCTCGGGCGATGCGCCCAGCGCTGCGGTGCGGGGTCGGTACGACGCTTCTCAATCGAATCGGCAAACGCACTGGCCTCATTGATGCGCGAACGGATGACCACCTCACCTTCGCGATCCATGGCATCCACGGCATTCAGCAGCAGATTCACGAACACCTGCTCCAGATCATGCCGTTCTGCGTACACCACGCCATCGGGCGCTTCGAGCTCACGCGAGATGCGAAAGCGGCGGGTCAGCCCCTGGTCGGCGAGCAGCCGCAGCACATCGGTGATGACCTCATCAACCGCGATGGGCTTGGGCGTGAGGCGGCGTGGCCGGGCATAGTCGAGGAGCCCACGCATGATGCGATCGATGCGGGTGATCTCCCGCTCGAGGGCATCGATCGGTTCGGTAGTGCCAGGCACCTGCGACGTCCGCATACGCAACACATGCGCATAGTTCGCAATGGCCGCCACCGGATTGCCGATCTCGTGCGAGATGCCGGCAGCGATTCGGCCCATCGTCGCGAGCTTTTCCACGCGCATGCGGGACTGCGTCGCCGCGAGCATCTGCTCGGTCATGCGATTGATGCTCGTGGCCAACTGATCGAATTCACGCGTTTCCGCCCTGGGCACGATGCGGTTGCTGTCGCCGCCCGCGATGGCTTCGGCCACCTCTACCGATTCGGCCAGCGGTCGCTCGACATGCCGTGCGACCTGGCGTCGCAGCACGGAGGCGAAGACGATCACCACCAGCAACACGAGGAGCGCGACGACCGGCCATCGCGTGGCATGGGGTAGTTCCTCGGTCACCCACATCGTCACGATGATGGCCAGAATCGTCGGCGCGCAGGCCACAGCGAGCACGCGCTGCAGCCGATCGTGAATCCGTGGGCGGGTGGGTTCGGTCACGCCGTTCAGGATGCGTGCTCGGCGTCCGAGTGGCAACCGTCACTTTTGTATGAACGTGACGTGGCGCATTGCACCAAGGTCCATCAAACGGCAAAGGGGCCGGGCTTTCGCCCGACCCCCTCCCCCAATCCGGTGCAACTCGTCAGACGAGCCGGCCGTCGGTATTGCGTGTTGCGGACCTGCTTACTTGCAGGTGGTGCCGCCCGGCTCGCCTTCGGCGAGTGCCGCCGGCTTGCCCGTGCCGACGCCGATTTCGCAGCTCGAACCTGCAGCGTTCGTGTGCGTCGCCGTGGCCGACCAGCCCGTGGCCGAAAGCGTGCCCGGGGCGATCGCGACGCCCGACGAGCCGACGGTCGGCATGGCCCAACCCACATACGTGTTGTTCTCAGAGAAGAACGCTTCGCCGGCCGAGACCAGGTTCTTCAGGTCGGACTTCATGGCGGTGATGTAGGCCTTCTTCTTCGTGTCGTTGAACTTCGGGATCGCGATCGCGGCCAGGATGCCGATGATGACGACGACAATCAGGAGTTCGATGAGCGTGAAGCCCTTGCGCGTGCGGTTCATGGTGTTCTCCAGTTTGGGGGGGTTCGGCAAGTCCGCCGGTAGTGGCGAGCCTTGCGACACCGACGCATATGGCAACAGCCTTGCCACAGCATCTGGCACAATAGAACCCGTTGTCATTCAACGACTTGCATCATTTCTTCGCACACCTGGCCATTTCATTTCCGCTGGTGTTTCGCAAGAATCCTTGCAGCGTGCAACAGCTGAGCGCCCCCACGAGGATAGGTCGTGGCACGGGCCTGTGCCGGGAATGAAACAGCCGGTCTCCGTACGTGACGGACACCGGCCAGTCGCTAGCCTGAACGTGTAACGATGCCCTAGTGACAGTCGATCGACGACTGAAGCCCAGGTCCAGATTCCAGCGTGCAGGTCACGCCGGGCAGACTGCTGTGGGTCGCCGTTGCTTTCCAAGCGGTGATCGCTCCATCGAATGTCAGCGTCACACCGGCAGATCCCTTTGGCACTGGCATGTTGGCGTAGGAGTTCTCAGAGGTGAACCGAGACTCCGCAGTCGTTGCAAGAGAATGCAAATCCGACTTCATCGCCGCCAGATAGGCCCGGCGCTTCGAATCGCCGAACTTGGCCACGGCCAACACCGCGAGTAATCCGATGATGGTCACGACCGCGAGCAGTTCGAGCAGCGTGAACCCGATGCGGCGTCGCATTCCGGTATTCAACATCATGCGTCTCCGTAGCGTGCAAGTTTACGGTACAGTGTGGACGGGTCGATCCCGAGCATGTCAGCTGCCCGGCTCTTGTTGCCCCCCTCGTTCTGCAGCACCCACTGGATATAGGCGCGCTCGATCGCTTCCAGCGTGGGGTTGACCGGGGCTTTTTCACTCACGAGGGGCTCGGCGCGACGCGCGGTCACGCGTTCCGGCAGGGCCTCGACCGAGATGTTGTTGCCACTGCACAGGATGACGGCCCGTTCCAGGGCGTTCTCCAGCTCACGCACATTGCCGGGCCAGGTATAGGCCATCAGCGCGTCCAGGGCGCTATCGGTGAGCAGCTTCGGCTCTTCTTTGCGCAACGACGCCGAGCGCGCGAGGAAACCTTCGGCCAACAACGGAATGTCGTCGGCACGCTGACGCAGAGGCGGCAAGTGCACCGCGATCACATTGAGACGGTAGAACAGATCGGCGCGGAATCCGCCCCGTTTGATCTCCTCCTCGAGGTCCCGATTGGTCGCCGCCAGCACGCGCGTATCCACCGTGACCGATTCCGTGGCACCGACCGGAATCACTTCGCGCTGTTGGAGCGCACGCAGCAGCTTGACCTGCGTGGACGGCGTGGTCTCGCCGATTTCGTCGAGAAAGAACGTGCCCTGATTGGCAGCGGCGAACAAACCCTGCTTGTCCTTCACGGCACCGGTGAACGATCCCTTCACGTGACCGAACAGTTCGCTCTCGAGGAGCGACTCCGGCAGGGCGCCGCAGTTGATCGACATGAAGCTGTGATCGGTGCGGGCGCTCAACTCATGAATGTAGCGGGCAATGACTTCTTTACCGGTACCTGACTCGCCCGTGATCAGCACGGTGGAATCGGTGGGCGCCACCGTCTCTGCCAGGCGCAACACTTCGAGCCAGCTCTTGCTGCGACCCACCGGACGCTGCGACGCATTGCGCTCGCGACGACGGATCTCCTGCTTGAGCACCTGATTCTCGACGCGCAGCTTGCGGTGTTCTGCCGCACGGCGAAGAATCGCGATCAACTCGTCGTTGCGAAACGGCTTCTGGATGTAGTAGAACGCCCCCTCATTCACCGCCTGCACCGCCGACTGCAACGTGGCCTGTGCCGTCATGAGGATGACCGGCACGTCGGGATCCATCTGGCGCGCAGAGCTGAGCACCTGCACGCCCGTGACGTCAGGCATCCGCACATCGGTGAGCACGATGTCCGGTCGCAGCTCGGGTAGCCGCTCAACACCCTGGCGTCCCCCCTGTGCAGTGAAAGGCGCGAAGCCCTCCGTCTTCAGCAGGATGCGCAGGGAATCGAGAATGCTCGTCTCGTCGTCGACGACGAGCACGCGCGGAGCATCTTCCGAAAGAGCGTAGGTCACGCGGCCACTCCAAGATGGCTGGAACTGGTGCTCACCGCTGACAGCGGCAAGACAATAGAAAAGCGCGTGCCCTGGGGGAGTGAATCCACCAACACCACGCCACGGTGTGCTTCGACAGCTCGATGTACGACAGGAAGGCCAAGCCCCGAGCCGCCGCTCTTGCTGGTCACAAACGGTTCGAACAGACGCTCCCGCAGCTCTGCGGGGATGCCCGGGCCGTCGTCGGTCACGCTGATCGCAATCAAGTCACCCGTGATGGCGGTGGTGGGCACGCCATGCGATGCGGGGTGATAGCGATCCACCTCCACGAAGACATGCCCTTCGCTGCCAAGCGCCTGAATGGCATTGAGCACGAGATTGAACACGGCGCGGTGCAGCAGGTCTTCGTCGCCATGCGTGCGTGGCAGATCAGGCACGACATCCACCGTGACCTGCACGCCGGGGGCACGATCGGGATGTGAAGCGGCCAGCATCGCAGCGGTGTGCGCAAGCGCGCCCAGATCCAACGTTTCCATGCGCGTCACGCGGGCACGCGCAAAGTCGAGGAAGTCGGCCAGCAATCGACTCAGGCGATCCGCTTCGCGCACCACAAGTCCGTGCAGGATACGCTCGTCTTCATCGGCGTCCACCTGACGCGACCGCCGCCGAGCCAACTGCTCGGTGGCGCTGCGAATGGAGGCCAAGGGATTGCGAATCTCGTGGGCCAGCGAGGCACTCAATTCCGCCACCGCTTGCAACCGCTCGGCGCGCACATTCAACGCCTGCAGCCGCTTGCTGTCCGAGATGTCCTGAAAGATGGCGGTGGCGCTGGTCGTGCCGTCTGCGCGTACGGCATCGGCCACCGTGGTGGTCACACCGATCTCAATCTCTTCGCCGTCGCGGAAGATCATCCCTTCCGCGCGTGTCGTCCGAACGTGGTCACGCGCGCTGTGCTCGAGCAGCTCGGCGAGCCGCGGCGCGACGCGCATCAGCAGCGGAAGGATCGGGTGTCCGGTGTGTCCCCGCAGATCTATCCCCAGCAACTCCGAGGCGGCCGGATTGGCGTACAGCAGAAAGCCGCGCCCATCGATGGTCATGATACCGGAGCGGATCGTGCGGAGGATGTCTGCCGCTTCGAGCTGCACCTTGATGAGCTGCGCGGCCAGGGCCTCGCGTCCGATGCCAGCCTGCCGGAGTCGCAATACCACAAACCCCGACCCGACGGCCACCACAGCGAAGACGCCGATCTGGACCGCCATGCCGATATACGGCGGGGTGCCAGGGCGGAGCCAGACGATATCCACTACATAGAGGGCGCACGCGCCGACCGCGACGACCAGGCCGCCACGAAAGGAAAGCAGCAGTGCGCCGCTCGCGATAACCAGGATGTAGAGGGCCGCGAACTGCGAACTCCAACCGCCGGTGATGTGCACGACCGCCGTCACCAGCAGCAGATCGAGGGCGCACTGCACGGCGTAGAACGCCGAACCAACGACCCGCCCCTCCATGCCTCGGTACATCACCGAGAGACCGGTGCCAAGAATCGCGCTCGCGAAAGTCAGCGTCGCGATGAGCGTGGAGGTCGGGTCTGCTTCGTTCCAGACGAACACCGCCGCCACCAGAATGGCGCAGGCGAGCACGGCACGGCCCAGCCAGACCCAGCGCAACATGCGCGAGGGATCGAGCATTTCCTGTACCGGAGCCTGCGGCAGGGCGGGCGTGTGACGCACGAAGTGGATCGTCTGGAAATCAGAGTCATGCAGAATGCAAGAGGAGCGGAATGCCCGACGGTCTTGCAGATTGCACTACTCTGACGAATTACCCGCCCCACCGTTTCCTTTCGGTATGATTGCCGACCCTGCGTTACCCGCCGAAGCCGAGATCACCCTCGGCACCATTTCGGTGCGTCTTCTGTTGGTGCTGCTACTGGTTCTGCTGAACGCCTTCTTCGTGGCCGCCGAGTTTGCGCTCGTGGCGGTACGACGCAGCCGCATCGATCAGATGGCGGCCGACGGCGACAAGAGTGCGCAGGTCGTCCAGCGCGCACTCAGCCAGCTCGACCGTTACATCTCCGGCACGCAGCTCGGTATCACCCTCGCCTCCCTGGCCCTTGGCTGGATCGGCGAACCGGCCCTGGCGGTGCTCGTCGACCGGGCGCTGCATCTGGTGGGCATCAACCCGAGCCCTGGTGCCGCCCATACGGGCGCCGGTATTGCCGTGGCGTTCCTGGTCATCACCTTCCTTCATATCGTGCTGGGCGAACTGGCCCCGAAGTCGGTGGCGCTGGCCAAGCCCGAGAGCGTGAGCCGCCTGATCGTGCGGCCGCTGATGGTGTTCTCGCAGGCCATGTCGCCGTTCATCGGGTTTCTCAACGGTACGGCCAACCGCATGCTCAAGGCGTTTGGTATCGAACCCGTGTCCGAAGGCGGACATGTGCACAGCCCGGAGGAGCTGCGGCTGCTGGTTATGCAGGCCCGCGCCCACGGCACGCTCGACGAATCCGACTCGGCCATGCTGGCCGGCGTGTTCGACTTCCACAACAAGCGGGCGGTGGACGTGATGCGCCCCCGCACCGAAATGGTGGCGATCGCGGAAGACGTGGACCGGAGCGA
Organism: Gemmatimonas sp.; assembly: GCF_036405635.1. Classification (GTDB taxonomy): domain Bacteria; phylum Gemmatimonadota; class Gemmatimonadetes; order Gemmatimonadales; family Gemmatimonadaceae; genus Gemmatimonas. The sequence continues at coordinate 21,014 of NZ_DASWXE010000206.1, forward strand.
GCTCGCGCAGATCCTTCGCCGCGAGCGCTATTCGCGCTATCCGGTGTATCGCGAGACAGCCGACGATATCGTGGGTGTGTTCCTCGCGAAGGATTTCTGGCTGGCCGACAACCCCGAGACCTTCGAACTCCGACAGGTGTTGCGTGAGCCGTTGTTCGTACCGGCCACTCGCGCGGCGGAGCGTGTGCTCGACGACTTGCGTCGCACCCGTGCGCACCTGGCCGTGGTGCTCGACGAGTTCGGTGGCACCGCAGGGATTGTGACGATGGAAGATCTGGTCGAAGAGGTGGTCGGCGATATCTCCGACGAATACGACCCGCTCTCCCGCGATGCGTTGCTGTTCGACGGCGTGCTGGAACTGGCCGGCTCGATGTCGTTGGTGGACGTGCGCTCCGACCACAAGCTCCCCATCCCGGAGGGGGATTGGAGCACACTGGGCGGATATGCCTTTGCGACGCTGGGCCGATTGCCTCACGTGGGTGATCGTGTGGCGTATCCCGGCGGTGATCTCGAAGTGGTGGCGATGGACGGTCGTCGCGTGGCCGCCCTGCGCGTACACAAGCGCCCTGAGAGCATGGAAACGGCATCGTGAGTGCACACTCTGCTGAGACCAGTCTCGCGGTGGCGCCGGGTGTCTTCATTCCTCTGGACGAACTCGACATCCGGGCCATCTCCGGCGGTGGCCCTGGTGGGCAGCACGTCAACAAGAGTGCGACACGCATTGCCGTGCAGTGGAACGTGCGAACAACGCGCGCACTCCGCGATGAACAACGTGTGCGTGTTCTGGAGAAGCTGGCGTCACGGCTGGACAGCGACGGCGCATTGCGGATCGTGGCCGGCGAGTTCCGCAGCCAGCAGCAGAACCGACGCGCGGCGCTGGAGCGATTGCAGCACCTGATCAGTCACGCGTTGATCGTGCCACGTGTACGCCGCGCGACGCGCCCGACCCGCGGATCGGTGGAAGATCGCCTGAGTGACAAGCGCCGTCGTTCGGAGACGAAACAGCAACGCCGGCGCGATCACGGGGAGTGACCGGCCGGCGTCTCACGGTATGGCAAGCGTACTCGCTCAGAACGCGATGATGTTCACGCCGAGATAGTAGGTGATGAAGTCGACCCGGCCGCGAATGGGGATGGCCGGACGATCGTTCTCGAAGGCTTCCTTGACGCGCTGGTCGTTGAGGTAGCGCGCGTCGTCATGTCGCAGGAAGCGGGCACCCAGGTCGAGACGCACCGGATTTCGTCCGTTGTACACGCGGATATAAGCGCCTGCGGCCCCACCGTACGCCCACACCACATCACTCGAATTGGTGGTGCTGGCAAACGGCGTGTTGGTGTTGTCCGAGCCTTCGATGGTGCTCTGGGTGGCAAAGACCGTGAACCCACCGAGTGCGGTGGCGTACGGAGTGAACACACCCGTGGGGCCCAGCAGCTGGGGACCCGCGACCACGGAGAAGATGTTGCTGTTCGTACGCAGGTCGAGCTGGATCAGCCCACCCGTGCCAGACAATGGAATACGACGGCGGCTGTTCGCGTAATTCACGAACGAAAAGTCGCCCCGGAAATTGATGATGCTGTTCTGGTCGAGACCGCCGAGGAAGTAGGCGCCCAGTCCCCAGCCATTGCTGGTGTTCTTGGCAAAATCGCCCTTCGGCTCGGAGACCTGGGCATGAATACCAAAGGAGCCGCGGCCACTGGGGGCCGACTGGGCCGAAGCGGCAGAGAAAGCGACCAGCGTCGTCGCCATGGCCGCGAGAAGTGTCTTCGAGGTGCGCATGCGCTGCATTACGCCAATGGCACCGAAAGGTGTCACCGAGGGGCCCAAGCGCGCCTTCTGGATGCCGCTCCCCCAGCAATGCGGACATCCTGGGCGTATTTTGGGCAGTAGCGAACGGAACGCTGGCGGTGCTCAAGGGTGATATGGGCAACGTTTCCGAATGCCCGAATAGCGCCGGCCACCCCGACGGGGTCGTGCCTCACGGTTCGTGCCAGTCCCTCTGGTCGGGATTTGGTGCTGGATCGGCTCGCCGGGCCCCGAGCAGCATTCGCGGGTTCGGTCCGTTCATCAACGTGAAATGACGTGTCATCCAGACTGTCTGGCGGTTGGAACGCCGGGTAGCCTGGCTGTGCCATGTCTGCCCATGATCTGACGTCTCTCCCGCGAGCATGTCTGCACAGGCTACCCGAATCAATCAGCTGATCGCTGATGCGCTTGATCTCGATGTGGATCAGGCGCATTGGCGCGCCCTTACGCGCCAGGTTCCGCCTGATGATCCGCTCGCCGCGCGCATCCGTTCCATCGGCGGCGCGATCGACGTCGGCTACCTGGATAGGGATCTGGCGGCCGAGCAGGTCCAGGAGGCCATCTTGGATCCCCAGGGGCCGCTGGTCCTGCTCTGCGTGGGTGGTGAAGACGCAATTGTGGTGCGCCGGCAGCACTCAGGTGGAGCGTCCGCCGTTCGGGTCATGCGCAATGGTACCGACCGCTCCATCGACGCGTCTCCGAAGGAGTTGGCCCAGGCGGTGTTGCGGGAGTCTGGCCACCGGGGTCGAGTTCCGACCATGGCGCCCATGGCCCTGCGCTCGGCCGGTAGCGCACGTGGTGACCACGCGCCGCACAGCCCCATGCATACCCACGAGGAAGAGGAACTCCAACACCTCAACCCGGTGGATCGTACGATCGCTCTGCTCAGCCGCGAGCGGCGCGAAATTCTCACCGTGTTTTTCTATGCCACGCTCGCCGGTGGCCTGAGCCTTATCTTGCCGCTGGCCGTGGGCGGTATCGTGCAGCTCGTGCAGGGACGCCTCTTCCTGCAACCCGTGATCGTGCTGATCGCTCTGGTCATCTTTGGTACGATCGTCGCCGGGGTGCTGCAGATCGGTATCCTGCGGGTCGGTGAGCGCATCCAGCAGCGCGTGTTCGCACGCATGGCCATGGAGTTCGCGTTCCGCATTCCGCGCATGAAGTACGGTGCGTCGCTGGAGACGAACCTGCCCGAGAAGATGAACCGCCTGTTCGAAGCGGTCGCCATCCAGAAGGCACTCCAGAAGCTGCTCATCGACGTCCCCACTGCGCTGCTCACGGTCGCGTTCTCGCTGATCCTGCTGACGTTCTACAGTCCGTGGTTCTCGGTGTTCGCCATCGTCGTGGTGTTCATCCTGTACCTGATCATCCGGTGGACTGGCCCCGAAGGCATGTCCACCTCCATCGACGAATCGAAGTACAAGTACAAGGCCGTGCACCTGCTGCAGGAAATCGCACGCGCCATGCACGCCTTCAAGTACGCCGGCGACTCCACCCTCCCGGTGGAAAAAATGGACGGCGTGGTCACCAGCTACATCCACTATCGCAAGCGACACTTCGCGGTGCTGGTGAAGCAGACCGTCGCGCTCATCGGCTTCAAGACGTTCATCACGGCCGCCGTGCTCATCCTCGGCGCTGCGCTCGTGCAGTCCAACCAGATGCTGCTCGGCCAGTTCGTCGCCGCCGAAGTGGTGATCGTGACCGTGCTGGTGGGCGTGGAAAAACTCATCACGAGCCTGGCCACCGTGTATGACATGCTCACGTCAGTGGACAAGGCCGGGCATGTGAGCGACCTCCCGCTCGAGCCGCGAGGCGGCCTCGCGGCCACGCACGACCCGAGCAAGGGGATCGCCATCGAAGCCCGTGAGGTGCGATACCGATATCCCGGTGCCTCGCATGCCAGTGTGGCGGGTGTTTCGGTGCGCATCGAGCCCGGCCAGCGCGTGTGCATCATGGGCGTGGACGGTTCCGGTCGTAGCACACTGCTCAAGCTGCTGGGTGGCCTGATGGAAGACTACGACGGCACGTTGCGGTTCGATGGGGTGACGTTGCGTGACCTCGATCGCCCCGCCCTGCGCACCCGTATCGGCCAGATGCTGTCGTGGTCCGACCTGTTCGACGGCTCGGTGGAAGAGAACGTGTCGGTGGGTCGTGCGCACATCACGCCGCGGGATGTCCAGCAAGCGCTGGACGATCTCGATATCAACGATGCCGTGCAGCTCCTGCCGCAGGGCATTCGCACCGAGATCACCAACGGCGGCCGCAACCTGCCGGCGCACCTCGCGAACAAGTTGCTCATCGCGCAGGGTATCGTGGGCAACCCGCGACTCGTTGTGCTCGACGACTTCTTCCAGAACCTCGATGCGTCGTCACGTACCCATATCATCCGGTTGCTCACCGACCGCAGCCGTCCGTGGACGGTCGTGGCCGTGTCGCACGACCCGCAGTTGCTGAGCGCCTTCGATCGTGTGCTGATCGTGGAGAATGGACGCATCGTGTGTGAGGGCAGTTTCAACGACCTCCGCAACGATGCGGTGTGCAAGAACCTGCTGCACGAATTTGCGAACGACTTCACTGCGGAAGGTGCCTGATCATGGCCGGTTCCGATCACCTCGATGTCGAACGCGAGCTGAAGCACCTCCCGCTCGAAACCGCCACCCTGCTGGGTACCGCCAACACCAGCCGCATCGTCTCACGCTGGCTGATCGGTATCCTGTTGGTATTGGTGGCCATCATGTTCCTGCCTTGGCAGCAGAACGTGCAGGGTATGGGTTTTGTGACGGCGCTCAGCCCTGCCGACCGCCCGCAGCAGTTGCAGTCGCGTATCGACGGCCGCATCGAGGCGTGGTATGTGGGGGAAGGTCAGTTCGTGAAGAAGGGCGACTCCATCGTGCGCATTTCGGAGATCAAGGAGGAATACCTCAATCCGAACGTGCTGCCGCTGACCGTGGCCCAGCAGGAGGCGAAGCAGGAGGCCATTGGCGAGAAGCTCAACAAGGCCGCGGCACTGGCGACGCAGATCGAACAGCTGGAGCAGCAACGCGAACTCAAGCTGCAGCAAACGCGCAACAAGGTCTTGCAGTACCAGGCCGAGTTGCGGCAGGTGGTGCTCGAGGACAGCGTGGCCCGCGATCAGTTGCGACGTCGCGAGCGGTTGTTCCGTGACTCGCTGGGCCTCGTGTCGGTCAACGACATGCAGTCCTTCCAGGTGAAGGCGCAGCAGACGGCGGCCAAGCTGGTTGAGAAGCAACAGATGTTGGCCATCACGGAAACGGACCTGTCGAGCATTCCTGCGGAGTACGGCGAGAAGATTTCCAAGTCCCGATCGGACCGCGCGGCCACGCTGGCCGAAGTGAGCGAGGGGCGCTCGGAAGTGGCCAAGCTGCAGGACAAGGTCGGTTCACTCACCCTGCGCAGTTCGTTCTACGTGATCGAGGCGCCACAGGACGGCTATGTCGTCCGCGCCACGCGTGCTGGGCCGGGCGTCATCGTGAAGGTGGGTGAGCCCATCGTCTCGGTGCAGCCGGCCCGTCCGCAGAAGGCCGTCGAACTGTACGTCAAGCCGATGGACGTGGCCCTGCTCAAGCCGGGCCGTCATGTGCGTGTGTTCTTCGACGGCTGGCCGGCGCTGCAGTTCTCCGGCTGGCCACAGGTGGCTGTGGGTACGTTTGGTGCCATTGTTGCCGTGATCGACCAGTTCCCCAGTGCCGATGGTCGTTTCCGCGTGCTGCTCGTGCAGGACACCACGCACGACGAACCGTGGCCGGCGCAGCTCCGCCTCGGAACCGGCGCGGAAGGTTGGGCCATGCTCGACAAGGTGACGGTCGGCTGGGAAATCTGGCGACAGCTGAACGGCTTCCCGTTGTCCATCAAGGCGAGCGATGCGCCGCCAGGCGATCTGGTGGCCGGCGACAGTGAAGCCAAGGGTGCGGCAGGCAAGAGCGGCAGCTCGGGAGCAGGAGGCTCGAAGTGAGTCGCATGCACCCGCTGGCCCGCTGGGTGACAGCAAGCACCATCATCGCCACGCTGTTCCTGCCCGACGTTGCATCCGCGCAGGCCGACAGCACACGTGCGATCGGCACAGCCACGAGCACCAGCGCGTTGCTTGGGGTGCGCGTGGATACAAGCGGCACGCCGTACACCTTTCCCGCCTTCATCGACGAGCTGCTGGGCAATCACCCCGTGGCGCAGCAGGCGCGCCTGGTGGCCGAACAGGCGCGCGCTGAACTGCGCATGGCGTGGGGCGCGTTCGATCCCAAAGTCTCAGCCAAGTGGGACCAGAAGCGTTCAGGCGGCACCGAGTACTACAACTACCTGAACTCCGAACTGAAAATTCCGCTGCCCATCGGCGCTGACGTCACGCTGGCGTACGACCGCACGATGGGACGCTACTTCAATCCGGACCGGCGCACCGACGGCAACGGCACCTTTGCCGCGGGCATCTCCATTCCTCTCGGCCAGCGCATCATCACCGACGAACGGCGCACCGCGCTCACGCAGGCGCGGGCCGCGCGCGACGCCGGTGATGCCGAACGCCTGGGCATCGTCAACAAGCTGCTGTACTCGGCGGCCAAAGACTACGGCTCGTGGTACGAGAGCTGGCGTCGCCGGGCGATTGCACAGGAAGGCGAAGCACTCGCCGCGTTCCGTCTGCAGGCCGTGCGTGCCCGCGTGAACAACGGCGAAAGCGCGCCCATCGACACGGTGGAAGCGTTGCTCGAATTGCAGCGGCGGCAGGTCAGTCGCTACGAAGCCGAGGCGTCGTTTTACATGTCGTCGCTGCACCTCACGGCCTACCTGTGGGATCCGGAAGGCCGGCCCGCTTCCCTGCCCGATGATGCGAAGCCGGTGCTGCATGGGCTTGGCCGTGGCGGCATCGATTCCACGCAGTTGAGCGCGCTCGTCGACCGGGCCGTGCAGCGCAATCCGGAGTTGGCCAAGGTGCAGGCCAAGATCCGGCAGGCATCCGCCGAACGTCTGCTGGCGGCCCAGGGCATCCTGCCGTTTGCCGAAGGCAAGCTGGCGGGGATCGCCGAGCGTGGGTCGGATGAATCGTTCTTCAATCGCGATCGGCTCGACGACAACTACAAGGCCGCGCTCGTGATCTCGTCTCCGCTCCTGTTCCTCAAGGAGACGGGCAAGTTCAACGCGACCGACGCCAAGCTCGACTTCCAGCGTCTCGAGCGTGATCTGGTGCGCCGGGACATCGAGATCGACGCCCGCACGGCCATCTTCGATCTCGCCAACCTCCAGCGGCTGCTCGTGGCGCAGGAGGCCAACGTGCGTAATGCCCGCCTGCTGCGAGACGCCGAACAGGTGCGTTTCGAGAATGGTGAAAGCACCCTGCTTATCCTGAATCTGCGCGAGCGGCTGGTACTGGATGAGGCGGGCAAGCTGGCCTCGCTCGAAGCGAAGGTGGCATCGGCACGCGGCGCGCTGGTGCTGGCCACCGGTGACCGGTCACTCCTGACGATCCCGTAGTACCTTCCGTGGATGGTTGATCCACGGCTTCCCTCCGCTTCAGGCAGCACCTCCGGCGAGCGCACCCTCTGCACCGCGTTGACTGCCCCGTCCGCTGCCACGCTCACGACCAGGTCCGATGTCACGCCCCGCTGAACCGCTGACGCAGGAACAGGTGCGCGGCCTCATCGATGGGGTGCTCACGCGGCCGGCGCAGGAGGGGGCGCGCATTCTCGCTCTGCTGTGGCTGCACCAGTTGGTCGCCGCGCGGGCGGCATGGAAGGCGTCCACCGAGGCGGCGGCTGAAGTAGAGCGACCCGCAGATGCGGCACCCGACGGCAAGACCGACACGACATCGGAATCGCGTGACCTGCTGCACAAGGCGCGCGTGAGTCTTCGCCGTTTGCGGGCCACGCTGCGTGAGAACACGCGGGTGCTGGACGATGTGGTCAACCGCCGGACGATGCGTGCCCTGCGGCGACTTGGTCGTGAAACCGGCGACGCGCGTGATCTGGATGTGCATCGCGAGTGGCTCGATGCAAATCTCGAAGTGCTGACACCGGAAGCCCGCGCCGAAGCGGAGACGCTGCGGGCGCGACTGGCGCGCAAGCCGGACAGTTCCGCGCAGGCGATCGAGCGGGCGTTTGCCCGGCGGCTCGATCCGATGGTTGCCGATCTGATGGCCGCGCTGGGCACGTATCGATTGCGCCTGCCGGTGGGTGTGAAGCCTGCACCGGTGAGCCTGGCGCGACATCTCGCCGCGATCCTGCAGCGATCCGGCGATCGCCTCCGGCGCGACCTGGAGAATGTTCGCGGCATGGACGAGTCCCAGGAGGAGTTGCACGAGCTGCGTATCCGGCTCAAGCGGCAGCGGGCCCTGCTGGCGCCGTTCGTGAAGACAGACCGGCGCGTGGGCGCGTGGTTCACGCTGGCCACGCGTGGACAGGACCAGCTTGGTGCGATGCGCGATGCGATTCTCCTCGCGGAGCGGGCTCGTCGTCATCGGCTGCCATATCTCGAAGCGGCACTGCGCGACCAGGCTTTGTCCTATCATGCCGCATTCTCGACAGACTGGCTGCAGGCAGAGTCGCCGTTCTCGCTGCTCGACGAGGCACGTGAAGCCCTGCGCGCACAGGGCGCACCTCGGGAGTCGGCGAGCGGGCTGCCGCTCGAGATCGAGCGCAAGTTCTTGCTGCGTGAATGTCCGCCGGCCGTGCGCGCTGTGCGCCCCACGCTGATCGATCAGGGGTGGCTGCCGGGCAAGGCGCTCAAGGAGCGCTTGCGTCGTCGCACCGAACCCGATGGCACGATATCCTGCTGGCGCACGATCAAACTCGGCCCTGTGAAGGCGCGCATCGAGGTGGAAGAGGCGACCACGCCGGAGCTCTTTGCCTCGATGTGGCCGCTCACGCGTCTCTCGCGTGTGCGCAAGGAACGCTACACCATCGCCGAAGGGCATCATCACTGGGAGATCGACGTGTTCCTGGATCGTCAGCTCGTGCTGGCAGAGGTGGAACTCGAGTCGATGGAAGAACCCGTGACCCCACCGGCCTGGCTTGCCCCGTACATCGTACGTGAGGTGACCGGGGAAGCGGCGTACTTCAACTCCGAGCTGGCGCGGCTCGACGCATGAGGCGTGCGCGATGATGATCTCGATGCTGGCCCTTCGCGACCGACGTGCGCGTGTCGTGGGCTATTTCGTATCGGGATGCCCGGACGACGTGCGCAACAGCGGTGGCCCCGACGAAGAAGCCAAACGGCTGGTCGAGCGGGTGCCCACCCTGGCGCGACTCGCCGGCCGCAGCGTGATCGTCCCCGTCACGCCCACACTGGTGCGCGAGGGCGCCATCACGCGTTTTGCGTCGGTGGATGCCGTGTGGCTATTGGCCACGGAAGCACTGGACGATCCGGCCACTCGCCGCGCGGTCGACCGCCTGATCGGCGCAGGCTTTCAGTTCGCGCTACTGGGCTATCCGGAAGGAGAACCGCTGCCGCCGTCGCTCACCGGCAGCACCATCCTGCTCGATGCTGCGCGCACTGCACCGGCCACCCTCGAGGCGCGCATCCGCGTGCTCAACGAAGCCGGCCTGCGTCCGCTCGTGCGCGGTGTGGACGATCGCGTCACCCGGCACCGCGTGCTGAACGCCGGCGCGCCGCTCTATTGTGGCCGGCAGCTCACGCGCGGCGCTTCTGTCGCGCCGGATCGCACCACCGAAGACAGCATCATCCGCGCCATCATGGTGCTCGCCGCCTTCGCCGATGGTCGTCCGCCCGATGCGGAGTTCGACGCATTTGTACGCGACGATCCGCATGTCGCCGCGTCCTTGCTCAAGGCGATGTCGTCGGCCTCGCTCGGCGTGCGTGGCCCGCGTTCCGTATCGCACGCCCTCACCATGCTCGGCCGCGACGCCATCATGGAGCGCATGGTGGCTGTGATTGCACGCCTGATCGGAGAGGCGGCGCAGGATCCAGAACTCGCCTTTCTCACGCTGCGTCGCGCGCGCCTGTGCGAACGGGTGGGCACCGCCCTCGATACCACGCCACACCCGCGGGCCCGTGTCATCGCGGGACTGCTCTCCACGCTCGAGTTTGCCCTGGGTTCCCCGGGGCCAGTCATAGCGCAGCGCCTGTCGTTGCCGCCAGCGCTCAAGGACGTATTGGTCGATCGCGCGCAGCCACTGGGACAGTTGCTCGATGTGGTGGACGCCATGGACTACGGCTGGTGGGATGACATGTTGTATCGCTCCCAACGCCTCGGCGTGCGCCCTCGGGTGATCGCCGAAGCCTGGACCGACGCCTGGCGTGCGGCACGCGACGAACTGGGTATTACCCGCGCCGACGGCTTCTGATCGACGGACCTCTCCGCAGATAGATTTCGCACATGAGTGAGCACGCGAAGCAGTACCTGATCGACCGGTTCCACGAGGACGCGCACGCCCTGCGTGAGCGGGTCGCCACCATGCAGCGCGGCGTGCAGGTGCCCGGCCCCGATGCGGCCACCTCGGAGCGGATGGCGGCGGCATGCGACGATGTCGCCGCCCTGGTTGCCTCCGTGGCCACACAGGACGATGCCACAGCGATCGACACATGGGTCGCGGCCGTGGTCACGCAGCTCGAGGAGCGTCAGCGCGGCAAGGCGCTGCACCCGGCCGTGCGCGCCGTATATGCCGGCGGTATCGCCCGCGTGCGTGAAGTGGCCGAAGCGGAGAAGCGAGATGAGTCGCGGTAAGCGCGCACCGGAAGAACAGGACGACGACAACGACGGCCTGCCCGCTGGCCGGGTACGCCTCGACAAATGGCTGTGGGCAGCGCGCTTCTTCAAGACACGTGCGCTGGCCGCCGAAGCCATCGACGGCGGCAAGGCCGACGTGAACGGTGAACGGGCCAAGCGTGCCAAGCCCGTGCAAGCCGGCGACGAAGTTCACCTGCGTCAGGGTCCCATCGAATGGCACCTCAAGGTGCTCGACGTGTCCGCGCGACGCGGCTCCGCTGAGATCGCGCGCCAGTTGTATGAAGAAACCGAGCAGGGTCGCGTGCGCCGCGAACGGGTGAGCGAGCAGCTGCGCTCGATGCCCACGGCTTTTGCCTATGGTGACAGCAGGCCAGGCAAGCGTGACCGTCGCGCACTGCGCAAACTCAAAGGCGAAGACTGAAAGCACGCCCCGTGCTTGGCACTGGGCTTAGCCCAGGCTGAATACAGCATCACGGCTGCACTGAACTTATCGCGCGGACTTGTTCCACCAGCGCGCCCGTCGTCGTGTCATGGTGCAGCGTGATCGTCGCCACGCGTGATCGTATCGCCTCATCGACCGGCGACGCATCGTCATGCACCAGCAGCGTCACGCGTCCATCGGACACCGCCTTGGCCAGTTCGGCAGGCCGTGAGGCGAGACGCACCACATGTCCCGCCTCTCGCAACGCGCGATCGTACGCCAGGCGCTGCGTACGATCGGCGAGATACACGACGACGAGCATTCCACTCACCGCACGGCGGCGATGGCCGAGATCTCCACCATGATGCCGCGCAGCGATGCGCCCACCACGGCGCGCGTGGGATAGGGCGGTGAGAACACCGTACGATAGATGCGATCGAACTCGCCCCAGTCGTCTTCATCGACGAGATAGACGGTCACACTGACCACGTCGGCCAACGTGGCACCACCCGTGCGCACCACGCGTTCCAGATTGGCGAGGGTGTAGCGCACCTGCTCTTCAAATGTCGTGCCCACGATTTGGCCGGTGGCCGGGTCACGCGGTGTCTGTCCCGATACGAACAACAACGACGCGCCATTTGCGGTGCGCACGCCCGGCGAGTAGGCTCCCGCAGGCGGCGGAAGATCGGGGAGCATCACCGATGACCACGCGCGCGCGGTCGATTCGTTCGGCGTGCTGGACGAAGCGGACGATTCTGCAGGCATCTCTCGGTTGGCAGGAGGAATTGCAGTGGCAACGTATCTCGAACAGCTCGAGACTCCGGTCCCGGTCGTCGATCTCGACCGGCTCGCTCTCAATCTGGACCGGATGGCCGCATACGTCACCCTGCACGGACTCAAACTCCGGCCTCACGTGAAGACGCACAAGTCGCCACGCATCGCCGCCGAGCAGTTGCGGCTTGGTGCGGTGGGGCTGTCATGTGCCACGTTGCGTGAAGCGGAAGTGATGTCGGAAGTGTGTGACGACTTGCTCATCGCGTATCCGCCGGTCGGCGCCGCACGCCTGGAACGACTGGCACGACTGCCCAAGGATGTGCGCGTCTCGGTGGCCGCTGACGACATCCAATCGCTCGATGCGCTCTCGGTGGCCGCACGTCTGGGCCAGCGCACATTCGATGTGCGCGTGGAAGTGGATCTCGGCATGCATCGCGTCGGTGTGCAGACACCGGAGAAGGCCGTCGCAATCGCACGGCAGATCGACCGCACGACGGGACTCGAGTTCGCGGGACTGCAGTTCTATCCCGGACACATTCGTGCCAATGTGGGCGAGCAGGATGATCTCGTGCGCAAGGTGGGCAAGGACCTCGGCGTTTTCATCGATGCCCTCACCGAGGCGGGGCTGCCACCGCGTGTGGTGAGCGGCGGCTCGACGCCTGCCGCATGGCGTATGCACGAGATTCCCGGCGTGACCGAAGTGCGTCCTGGCACGTACGTGTACAACGACCGCACCACGGCGAGCATCGGTGCGTGTGACTGGGACGATTGTGCGCTGACCGTACTGGCCACCGTGGTGAGTGTGGCTGTGAAGGGACAGGCGGTGATCGATGCCGGGACCAAGACGCTGGGCCGGGAGCCGCTGCGCGCCGAGGGGGATGGGTTTGCGATGGTGCAGGATCATCCCGATGTGTTCGTGACGCGATTGTCAGAGGAGCATGGCATTCTCGATCTGTCGCGCACGTCATGGCGCCCACGCCTTGGCGATCAGGTGCGCCTCGTGCCGAATCATGTGTGCATCGTGGTGCACCACTTCGACGAGATCATCGGCGTGCGGGGCCATGCAGTCGAGACCCGTTGGCCGGTGGCTGCGCGTGGCCGTGCCTCCAATCAGGATTTCGACAACACGCCCAGCAAGCCGCGCGCGGTCTGAGTGAAGGCTACTCGCGCCCAATGGGTGCGAGCCGGCCTTTCGTGAGCAACAACAGATCGGCGGGGGCGAGCGCGATCTCGAGCCCCCGACGACCGGCGCTCACATGAATGCGTGGGTGGGCCTGCGCGCTGTCGTCCAACACGAGCGGCAGTGATTTCTTCTGGGCGAGCGGACTGATGCCGCCCACGATGTATCCCGTGGCGCGCTCGGCGGCGGCCTGTTCCGCCATCTTCGCCTTGCGGCCGCCCACGGCGTCGGCCATGGCCTTGAGATCGAGCATGCCCTGGACGGGCACCACGGCGCAGCAAAGCCCCACACCCTCCACATCCACCACCAGTGTCTTGAACACGGTACGCGGGTCGAGGCCGAGCACTTCGGCGGCTTCCTTGCCGTAGGATTCGGCCGACGGGTCGTGCGTGTAGCTCAGCACCTCGTGCGCCACCTTGGCCTTGCGGGCGAGCAGAATGGCGGGCGTCATGTGGCCTGGTGGCGCGGGGGATGTGCGGCGGTCGGCATACGCTTTCAGCTTAGCGGCTAGATTCCGGGTGTGTCCACACCACCACCTGTCGCTCCGCGCCGCATCCTGCTGGTCGATGCCGATGCGTTCTTCGTGGCTGTTGCGCGCCAGGAAGATCCTGAGGGCGCGGGCAAGGCGACGTTGCTGATCGTGGGCGGGCGTCCAGGCTCGCGCGGCGTGGTGTGCAGTGCGTCCTATGAATGCCGGGCCTACGGTGTGCGCTCGGCGATGCCCATCGCGCGGGCCCTCAAGCTGTGCCCTCAGGCGATGTGCGTGCCGGTGCCGCGTGGCGTGTGTGGGACGCGCAGCCGCGAGATTCAGGCTGTGCTGGCGCAGTTCGCGCCGGTGGTGCAGCCCTCGAGTATCGACGAGTGGTACTGCGACCTCGGAGGCACTGAAGCCTTGTACGGCCACGAACCACTCGAAGAGACCGCACAACGCATGCGGCAAGCCGTCTTTGCCGCCACGGGCCTCTGGGTGTCGATCGGCGCTGGTACCTCTCGGTTGGTCGCCAAGATGGCCGTGGAAGTCGCCAAGCCGAAGCCGGGCACCGGTGCCACGGGTGTGCGCTGTGTCGCGCCTGGCCAGGAGGAGGAGTTCCTGCGTCGGTTCAAGCTGGCGGACCTCCCCATGGTGGGACCGCGCTTCGCGACAAAACTCGAGCGCATGGGCCTCGAGACCGTGGAGCAGGCGCAACGCTGGTCCGAAGAGGCGTTGGCGCACCGTCTGGGAGAGCGTGCCGGGCCCTGGCTGGCGCGTCGCATCCGCGGGCAGGACGAAAGCATCGTGCGTCCACGCGACCGACAGAAGCAGGTCAGCCGCGAGACCACCTTTGGGCGCAATCTGCATGAGGACGACGTAGTGGAACGCGAGCTGTTGCGGCTGGCCGTGCGCGTGAGCGCCGACCTGCGGCGGCAAGCCCTCAAGGCCCGCACGGTCACGGTCAAACTGCGCGACGGCGACTTCCGCACCCGTTCGGCTCAGCGGACGCTGTCCGGGTTCATCGAGTCGGAACGCTCGGTGGTTCGGGCCGCCAAGCCCCTCCTCCTCCAGATGCGGAAGACCCGGCGCGCGCCGGTGCGCCTGCTGGGTATCGCCCTGTCGCACTTCGAGGACGACGACGAACCCCGTCCAGCGGTCCAGTTGGGCCTGTTCCCGGCGGCGTTCAAGGGGCCCGGCGCCAAGAGCACCGGCACCGCCCCGCAGGAGCCCCAGGACGACCCACAGGAGACCGCGCGCGACCGAGCCCTGGTCCTGGCCCTCGATCGGATCCGCGGGCGTTACGGGGCCGATGCCATCGTCCCGGCGCGGCTGGTGGACCAGTCACGGGATACCGGACCGAGGGTGGAAGAATGACTCGCCTCCGTGTAATTTCTGCGCTGAGTATCTCCGGCGTCCTGCCGGCCAGATCACGAGCCTCATTCCCGGGGCTCATCCATTCGCTGCCCACGCGCCGCCGTTTCTCAGGCGCGCTTTCCGTCAGGGTGTCTTCATGAGTGCCTCGTACGATCCGAACAAGCAGGGTTGGGGTGCAGCCGTCGTCACGTGCGTGTTCACGGGTGCGCTGCTCTTCGGAGCCTGGACGATCCACAAGAACACCTACCGCCATCCGCGCGACCCGATGGCGCAGCAGGTCTATCACGAGCGTGACGCCGCCAAGCACGGCGCCGCTGCCAGCCATGACGCGCCGGCCGGTGAGCACGCCGCTCCCGCCGCCGAACATGGTGCCGAACAGCCGGCCGCGGCCAAGCACTGAGCGGTCCTGCCACATGCACAACGCGCCGTGTCCTTCGGGGACACGGCGCGTTGTTGTTTTTCATCGGGCCAGGAGCGGGATCAGACCAGTGGCAATGTGAACCAGAACTCGCTGCCCTGCCCCAACTCGCTCACCACGCCGATTGTGCCGCCATGGGCTTCCACGATGCCTTTGGCGATGAACAATCCCAGCCCCGAGCCCGCGCGCAGCAAGCGCGGCGCCTGCCAGTAGCGCTCGAACAGTCGCGGCACATCCTCGGGCGCCACGCCCGGGCCGGTGTCGCGCACCGCAATGCGCAGCATATCGTCTTCACGGCGTGCCGTCAGTGAGATGGACCCACCACGCGGCGTGAAGCGCACCGCGTTGCCCAGCAGGTTGGACAGCACCTGCCCCACACGATGTCGATCGGCCTTCACCAACGGGGCGTCGTCGTCGAAGTCGCGATTGAATGCCAGTGCCGCATCTTCGACAACAGGCTCGAAGACATCAGCCGCCTCCTTGAGCATCTCACTCGCCGGCACCGGTCGCCGTTCCACGCGCAGACGTCCGGCCGAGATGCGCGACACGTCCTGCAGGTCCTGAATCAGACCGTCCACCTGACGCGCCGCACCACGAATGGCTTCCACTTCTTCGCGTCCCATGATGCCCGCGTCTTCTGCACCGGCAGGCACCTCGCGCGAGAGCACCGCGCCGGTGAGCATCACCACCGCGTTCACCGGATTGCGCAGGTCGTGCGACACGATGGCGAGCATCTCGTCGCGCTCGCGCACCGCGCGCCGCGACTCCTGATACAGCCGGGCATTTTCGAGCGCGAGGGCAGCCAGACCCGCAAACTGATCGGCCACATGCACCTCTTCTCGGGCATGTGATGCACCGGCACGTGTGCGCACCAAATGCAACGCGCCAATTGCCCGGCCACCGGCGCGCAGGGGCACCAGCAGCACCGCACTCGCCCCCAGCGCCTCTGCTCGCGCACGCGACGCCGCATCGGGGAAGTTGGCATCGAGCCACGCCGAGATGTCGGTGATGCGCTGCGCTTCGGATTCGTGTGCCACACGCAGGGCGCTGGTGGACGGCAGATCCGACGAGGACTGTTCTTCCCCGCGGGCGACCAGCGCAGAGGTGTCTTCATGCCGCTGCGGATCGACATGGGTGGCCGCAGCGCGCCGAATAAAGCCGTCTGGCGTGAGCAGCTCGAGCAGGCTCCATTCACCAAGCAGCGGCACCGGCAACTCGGCGATAGTGGCCATCGTCGATTCCACATCGAGCGATGCGGCCAGCACCCAGCCCGCCGTGGCAAGCAGCTTCTGTCGCTCCTCGGTGCGACGACGCTCGCTCACATCGCGCAGCATCACCATGAACGTGCGTTCGCCGTCGATGGTCACCCGCGAAATGGACGCTTCGGCGGGGAACTGTTCGCCGTTCTTGCGCAGGCCGGCAATCTCCCGACGATCGGCCATCGTGCGGGCATCGCTCGATCCCTCGGCGAAGGTGCGCACATGCCCACGATGGACCGCGCGCGATGCCATCGGCAGCAGGCGATCCAGCGGTTGCCCCAGCATGTCCCGCTCTCCCCAGCCGAAAATCTGCTCCGCACCGCGATTGAAGCGGACGATACGAAACGAATCGTCGAGAGCGATGATCGCGTCGGCGGCAATGTTGACAATCGCAGCCAGTGCCGCGTGAGAGTGTCTATCGGGCATGATCGAGAATATTGCTCCGCATTGACGAAGGGCAGCCTGATATCGCGTCGTCACCGACACACAGCGTGGCTTGCATGCAGCGACTATCACAACGACAGGGCAATCCCGGAGAGGGGTATCGGGATTCCAAGTCTGCAAGTCTTTGCGAACAAACGTCTTGCAAACTCTTACGCGCGACCGAGACCGTCACACCCGAATGACTGTATCGGGTATAAAAGTTGCTCAACCATAATGGCATTTCAGCAACACTCAGGGAAGTCAGCTCGGGAGAGCACCATGTTCAAGCGGATCGCGATGGCGATGGCGATGGCCGTCCTGCTGCCGTCAGCGGGTCAGGCCCAGGTCAATTGCGCGGGTACGTCGGGGGGCGCGTTTTACGCTTCCAGCTTCAATTGGGGAACCGGCATCTCGTATGTCGATTGTTACGGCGCAGTCTCCGGCAACGACAACGGCAATCAGACGGCAACCATCAATTCGGTCTGGAGCAGCTACGGCACCTTCTCGTTGCTTGGCAGCTCCGATGGTTCTGGCAATGGCCCGTTCACGTCGCTCGACGGATCACCGCTCGGATTCGACAGCCCACTCTCCGGGTACTTCGCACTCACGCTCAAGCAGGCCAGCTATTTCAGCGTGTACCTGCTGTTCGCGAATACGCCTGTGACCTCGGTGAACTGGGACAGCCGCGGTGTCGCCTCCAATGGCGGCACACAGGACCCGGACAAGCTCTCACACGCAGTGCTGTATTCGACACCGCAGTCCACTACGGTTCCGGAACCCACGTCGTACTCGCTGATCGTGGCAGGGCTCGCGTCGCTGGCGTTTGTCTCCCGCCGCCGTCGCGCGAAAGGCTGATCAACCATCGTGAATGTCAAACGAGCCGCTCCTGCGATGCAGGGGCGGCTCGTTTCGCATTCTGTCCTTGCCGATCAATCAGGCCGATCGCAGCAGCAACGTGTCGGCGACGCACACCCGGTCGCGGCCGTTCTGCTTGGCCTTGTACAACGCCTTGTCGGCGCGGGCCAACCACTCACCCGGTTCCTCGTGCATTTCGAGCTGGGCCACACCCACCGACGCGCCGATCGAGAATTCCATGGCCGGATGCGGCGCCGGCATGGCCGCCAGCTGTTCCTGCAGGCGACGCGCCAGCGTCTGCGCCATCTTCCAATCGGTGTTGTGCAGGATGGCTGCGAATTCATCGCCGCCGAAGCGGCACAAGACATCCGACTGACGCAGGAACACCCGCCCCAGCGCGCTGGCCAACGTCTGAATGGCCTGATCGCCCGCCTGGTGACCGTACATGTCGTTCACGAGCTTGAGCTTGTCCAGGTCGATCATGAGCAGCACGACAGGCTGACGACCCAGCGAGAACATCTGCACCGCGCGCGGCGCCATCATGTCGAACAGCTTACGATTGCCGAGGCCCGTGAGCGGATCGGTGGTGCTTTCCTTGCGCGCTTCTTCCAGCTGCCGGCCCAGACGGTCGAGGCGCGTGGCCAGCGACACGTACTGCTCCTGCTGCTGTTCGCGGCGCGTCTGCAGCGCGGACTCGATGGCCAGTACAGCGCCCAGCACTTCGGTCTTGATCGTGCCGGTCTGCATGCGCTTGAGCGCCGTCTTGGCGCGCTCCATCTGATCGTCCGTCGTGGAGTCGGCAGTGTGATCCACCTTCACGGCGTTGTGCACCGTTTCCACGCAGGCCCACAGGGCTTCACGCAATTCGGAGATGGACGCATCGACATAGCGATGCTCTTCGCGGCGCTGCTCGGTCACAGCACGCACCACACCGTCCCAGTCGCGATCCCCGATCCCTACCGACCCCTGTCCGTTCCCTTCCTGCAGCGCGTAGCCCAGCGTCGCATGGCGATGCCAGAGTCCGAACTCGCGGGAGCTCTCCTCCCCCGATCGTTCCGGCAGGTCGATGGGATAGCGCGCCAAGGCGGTCAACATGCCGCCGAGCGCGTCGAGGACGAGTCCGAGGCTGTCTTCCGCCGACTTCGTTGATGACGCCACGACGATCTCCGCCTGATTCCCGGCGGCACCGGGAACGGCCTTCAACACGGTATTGCCGGTCGCGCCGTTCGAACTTCCTCGTTCGGACACAGGGCGAGGCTCGGACAGGAGCTTCTTGAAGAACATGATCAGGGTGTGAGGATGTTCTTAGTGATCGGCACCACTTGCTCCCAAGTTGAGTGCTCCGCCACGGATCGTCATCACAACGTTACGTGGCGGGCCCTCACCGTCATGCCCCTGCCGGGTTCTCTCAGAACTCGGCTGCCTCGAACGCCATGATCGGCGCCGCACCGGACTGAATCGCCCCGAGCAACGTCGCCGTCTCCGGAAGGACGCGCGAGAAGTAAAAACGTGCCGTCTTGAGCTTGGCCTCGTGAAAACGCCGATCGCCCGAGCCGCTGGCCAGCTTTGCACCGGACACGGTGGCCATGCGCAACCACTGCCAACCCACGGCGACGTAGCCCATCAGGTGCAGATACTCCGTGGCCGCCGCACCCACTTCATCGGGATTCGCGAACCCGCGTTCCGCCAGCAGCATCGTGGCCTTCTGCAACTGATAGAGGCTCGCGCCCAACGCCTTGGCGGCGTCTTCCAGGCCATCCACCGAAGCGGCGGCGTCGACGTCCGCCTTCACGATCTCGAAGAAACGCCGCACGAGACGCCCGCCTTCCATAGGCAGTTTGCGACCCACCAGGTCAAGCGCCTGCACGGCGTTGGTGCCTTCATAGATCTGCGCGATGCGTGCATCACGCACGTACTGCTCGATGCCGTATTCCTTGATGTAGCCGTGACCACCCAGCGTCTGCAGCGCGATGTTCGTGTTGTCGAAGCCCTTGTCGGTGAGGAATGCCTTGATGACCGGTGTCATGAGCTGCACCATGTCGGCCGCATCCTGACGTACCGCTGCATCGGCATGAC
This sequence comes from Gemmatimonas sp., assembly GCF_036405635.1. Lineage (GTDB taxonomy): Bacteria > Gemmatimonadota > Gemmatimonadetes > Gemmatimonadales > Gemmatimonadaceae > Gemmatimonas. The sequence continues at coordinate 40,761 of NZ_DASWXE010000206.1, forward strand.
GATGCTCGAGATCGATGCGGATGCCCACCCAATACGCCAGCGAACGCATGCCTTCGTTGAGCGACTTGATGCGCAACAATCCCTTGCGCACGTCGGGGTGCACGAGAATCGGATCGGCCACGCCGCCGGCGTTCTTCGGGCCGGCGAGTGAACGGCCCTGCAGGCGCTCCTTCGCGTAAGCGAGCGCATTTTGGTAGGCCACTTCCGACAGGCCCAGCCCCTGCAGCCCCACCGCGAGTCGCGCGCTGTTCATCATGACGAACATCGCCCGCATGCCCTTGTGTGCTTCGCCGACCATCCAGCCCGTGGCATTGTCGAAGTCGAGCACGCAGGTGGCCGACGCCTTGATCCCCATCTTGTGCTCGACGCTGCCGCAGGTCACGCCGTTGCGTGCACCGATGCCACCATCGGGCGTGGGCAGAAACTTGGGCACCAGGAACAGCGAAATACCCTTCGTGCCGCTCGGCGCATCGGGCAGTCGCGCCAGGACGAGGTGCACGATGTTCTCGGTGAGGTCGTGCTCACCCGCTGAAATGAAGATCTTCTGGCCGGTGATGGCGTACGTGCCATCGGCGGACGGTACAGCCTTCGTGGTGATGATGCCGAGGTCGGTGCCGGCGTGTGCTTCGGTGAGGCACATCGTGCCACCCCACGAACCGTCAATAAGCTTTGGCAGAAAACGCTGCTTGAGCTCCTCGGACCCGTGACTCATCAGGGCGCTGTAGGCGCCGTGGGAGAGCCCCGGATACATGCTGAAGGAGAGGTTGGCCGAACAGAGCATCTCCTCCATCACGAACCGTGTCATCTCCGGCAGCCCCTGGCCGCCGTAGTTGGCATCGGCTGCGACGGCGGTCCAGCCATCGCCCGCATACCGCGTGTAGGCTTCCTTGAAACCGGCCGGCGTCCGCACCGCCCCGTTCTCCAGGTGCACCCCCTCCGCGTCACCGCTCTGATTGATGGGGAACAGCACCTCCTCACAGAACGTCGCGCCCCCAGCCAGGACCTCATCGATCATCTCCGGGGTCGCGTCTTCGAACCCTGGCAGCGCTGCGAGCTGGCCGATGTCATGGACGTCGTGGAGCAGGAATCGGATATCGTCGAGCGGGGCCTTGTAGGCGGGCATGGGGCGCGGTCTCCTGGCGGGGTGTCATTACACGGGCTGCTTGGAACCTGCGCCCGCCTCGGGCCGTCGGCAAGGGTTATTTGCGACGGAACCGTCATGTTTTTCCCGACCCCCCGTGGTCACCGTGCACCATGCCGCCGTCTCCGGGTAGAATGAAAGAGTGCCGCATCCGGGTGTGATGCCGCACGCGGATCTTCCCTTGGGGTGGAGCAGGCATGAAGCAGTTCTTCACGGGCGTCGCCGCCGCGCTGACCGCTAATCTCGTCACGGTCGCGTTGGGCGTCGTCCTGTTGATTGTGATCGCAGTGGGCTTTGCGGCTTCGGCCGGTACCCGCACGACGACAGAGGTGCGCCAGGGATCGGTGCTCGTGATTGACCTCGAGCAGCCGCTGTCCGACCAGGCCGCGCGCAGCGAAACGCGGGGATTGTTCGACGAGGCCCTCACCACGGGCGTGTCGCCGCTCCCGCTTCGCTCGGCGACCGTGGCCATTCGTGCCGCCGCAGATGATGACCGCATCAGCGGCATCCTGCTGCGTGGCGTCGTGACGAGTGATGGCGTTTCATCGGGATATGCCGCGTTGCGCGAACTGCGCGCGGCGATCGACGAGTTCAAGGCCTCGAAGAAGCCGGTGCTGGCCTATCTCGTGACGCCTGACGTGCGCACCTACTACGTGGCATCGGTCGCCGATTCGATCACGCTCGATCCGTTCGGCTCCCTGCTCTTCCCGGGACTCGCCTCGGAACAGGTCTTTCTCTCGGGCCTGTTCGAGAAATACGGGATCGGTGTGCAGGTGAGTCGCGTGGGGCGTTTCAAGGCGGCGGTGGAGCCCTTCACGCGCACCGACATGAGCCCCGAAAACCGCATGCAGGTGGTCGGCTATCTGGGTGATCTGTGGGGTGAGGTGAAGCGTGGTGTGGCGGAGGATCGTGAGGTGGACACGCTGGCACTGCAGGTCGCAGCGGACACTCATGGCATTCTCCTGCCGGCTGACGCGCAGGCGGCAAAGCTGGTGGATCGTATCGGCTACTTCGATACCGTGCTTGACGACCTGCAGCGCATGGCCAATACGGCGTCAGGTGACAGCGCCCAGGAGCGTGATTCCACGGGTGCGTCGACGCGCGATTCGGAGATCACCGCGTTGCTGGATCGCCCGCGGCTGCCGCAGATCACGCTCGACGCGTACGCACCACTCGCCATGGCCAAGCTTCGCATGCCCACGGCCAGTCAGGTGGTGGCGGTGGTGTACGCACAGGGCGATATCGTCGACGGAGAAGGTGGCGAAGGTCAGGTGGGCGGTGAGGCACTCGCCCGTGAGCTGCGCAAGGTGCGCAACGATGCCAAGGTGAAGTCGGTGGTGCTGCGCGTGAACAGTCCCGGTGGCAGCGTGATCGCCTCGGAGCGTATCCAGCGTGAGCTCTCGCTGATCAACGCGAAGAAGCCTGTGGTCGTCTCGATGGGATCGCTGGCGGCGAGTGGTGGCTATTGGATCAGCACGGCGTCGCGCCGGATTTTTGCCGAACCCAACACCATCACCGGATCGATCGGTGTATTTGCCATCGTGCCGAACGTGAAGGGCCTGGCCAACAAACACGGGGTAACGTTCGACACGGTGAAGACCGGACGCTACGCGGACATCTTCACACTCTCGCGGCCGCGAACGGATGCCGAGCTGGCGGTGCTGCAGCGCGGTACGGACGCCGTGTATGACGCGTTCATCGATCGTGTGGCTCAGGCACGCAACCTGCCCGTCGATTCTGTGCGCGCCATCGCGGAAGGGCGCGTGTGGTCCGGGACGCAGGCGTTGCGCCTGGGACTCGTCGATTCGCTGGGCGGGCTCGATGTGGCGTTGCGCACAGCGGCGCACCTGGCCCGCATCACGGGCGATTATGATGTGCGGGAGTATCCGCGCGTAAAAACCGCCACCGAGCGATTCACCGAGTTCTTCGAAGGTTCGCCGGCGCCGGTGGCCGCGCGCGTTTCCAAGGCGGTCACCGACCTGTCCTCGCAGGGAGCAGCGGGCGAACTGGCGCGTGATGTCGTGCGTGAGCTGTCGCTGCTGTCGTCGTACAACGATCCGCGCGGGCTGTACGCGCGTTTGCCTTTCATTCTCCGCATCCGGTAGCATCTCACTGATGTCCGTTCGTTTCATGTCGTTCCGTTCACTTCGCTCCGCTGCTGCGCTCCCGCATCTGTTGCTCGCGAGCGCCGCGTGGTTTGCGCCAGTTGTCACGTACGCCCAAGCCAAGCCCACAAAGCCGGCCGAGAAGCCCGCACCCGCCAAGACCACCAAGCCGGCTTCGCCGTCCGACAGCGGCAAGGCGTATCCCACGGGTGGCACTTCAGCGGCGGCGCGCGCACTCGCCGGCAAGCCCACGCCTGTGTGGCCCGTACCAGGGCCGCCGCCGCTCCCCGGCAGCATCCTGCCGGCCAAGCGCATCGTGGCGTACTACGGCAATCCGTTCTCCAAGCGCATGGGCGCGCTGGGCGAGTATCCCAAGGACGAAATGCTGTCCCGACTCGATCGCGAGGTCGCGGCCTGGAATCGCGCCGATCCATCCACACCCGTGGTTCCGGCTCTACACCTGATCACCACCGTTGCGCAGGGTGACTCGGGCAAGGACGGGCGCTATCGTATGCGGCACAGCGATGCGCTCTCCGAGAAGGTGTACGGGTGGGCCAAGGAACGAAACGCGCTGCTCTTCCTCGATGTGCAGGTGGGGCTCAGCACCATCCAGCAGGAACTGCCACGTCTCGAAGCGTTTCTTTCGCGCCCTGATGTGCACCTCGGCATCGATCCCGAATTCTCGATGAAGGACGGCACGCGCCCAGGCAAGAAGATCGGCACCTACGACGCCGCCGATGTGAACTGGGCGATCGATCAGCTCGCGCGCATTGTGACGGAAAAGAAGCTCCCGCCCAAGATTCTCGTGGTGCATCGCTTCACACGGCCCATGCTCACCAACGCCGACAAGATCAAGCGTGACCCGCGGGTGCAGGTGGTGATTCACATGGACGGCTGGGGCCCGCCGAGCCTCAAGCGCGACTCATACGCGGCGTATGTATACGCCGAGCCGGTGCAGTTCACGGGGTTCAAGCTGTTCTACAAGAACGACATCAAGTACGGCGGCCCGATGATGACACCCGCGCAGTTGCTCGCGCTCACGCCCAAGCCGCTCTACATCCAGTACCAGTAGGCGACGCAGCAGCAGGTACAACGGCGCTGGTCACTCCCAACGCAGTTGCATGGTGAGCGTCACGCGGCGCGGCAATCCGGGCTCGAAGTAGCGGTTGCGCGTCGCGTTCACCACCAGCGAGCTGGCATAGCGCCGATCGAACAGATTGTCGATGCCGATGGTGGGGGCGATGCGCGCCCGACCCAGGCCTCCATGTGCCACACGCGGCACCTCGATACCGGCGCGCAGGTTCCACACTGCGTAGCCCGACGCGATCACCGTGCCCGCATCGGTCGCACTCGCGTTCGATGCAGCGGTGAGCTCCATCGTGCTCCACAGCCCCGCCGCACGCGCCGTGACGAAGGATTGCACGTAGTGTTCCGGCACTCCGGGAATCGCTTTCCCGGCGTACGACGTGGTGCCTACGTCGTACCGATCGAAGCGGAAGCGCGACAATGTGTACGCCGTGCCCACGTCGACGTGACGCCCCGCGACCCGCACACTCGTCTCCGCGCCCCGGCGCGAGGTGCGCCCTGCGTTCCGAAACGCCCGGCGACCGGGCTGGTTGGGCACATCAAACGGCACCAGCTCGTCGAGTACCGTCGCCTGAAACACCGAGGCTTCGAGCCGCACGCGACCAGCGAGGAGGCCCTGCGTGCCCAGCTCCACCGTGCGCGTGCGCTGCGGGTCGAGATTGGTGTTGAGTCCCGCCGCGCCGTCTTCCTGATTGGTCAGTTCGGTGACTGTGGGCGTTTCGAATGCCGATGACAGGTTGGCGTACACGCTCCACAACGGACGCGCGCGCCAGGTGATGCCCAACATCGGACTGGCCGCACGTAGTGAACGATCACCCGAGTCATCGGCACTCGTGGAGGTGATGAAGCGATCGCGCACGCGGAACTGTACCGCGTCCACGCGCATCGCCGCACTCAGATACAGGCCGTGCGGGGCTTCGAGCTCCACGCGGGCGTAGCTGCCCACGCTGCCGGCCCGCTCCTGCTGATCGAGCCGCACCGCTCCTCGCTCCACACCACGGGCGGGGCAGCGCGCGGACAGCGGCGCCGATGCGGCGAGATCCGCGCAATTCTCGTAGTTGTAGCGATCATCCACCTGCCGCTGCGCATCCACACCGGCGCCCAGTCGCAGAGGCCACGGCCATGACGTCGTGCGCCACGTGCCATGCAGGCTGCCCCCCAGCACCGCGCGATCGACGGCCACAATCGCAAACGGCAGCGGGTTGTCGAGCGTGCGCGTCCCGGCGAAGACCGCGCCGCGCAGGTTGCCCTGCCCCATCTCGCGTTCGGCGATGAGCGCGACCTGCGTCTGCTGCGCCGCCTTACGCGACTGCTTGGTGATGTTGAGTGAGTCGGGCAACCGCGGGTCACGCGAGAGTTCGGCCGCCGTGAGTGCCCCCGTATTCTCCGCGCGAGGCGCCTCGTAGCGCGTGCCCTGCAATTCCACCGCCGTGCCACGAATGGTGGCCATGCCCCGCACAAACGCACTTGTGGCATCGAGCCGCGACCATTCACGCGGCCCGTTGCCGCGGGTGCGCGTGAAAGCGCCCAACCACTGTGCGTCGCGCCAGTTGCCTTCCCGATCGTTCGAGCGCCCCGACAGGGTCACGTTGGCGCGTTGCACACCCCCACCATCCCAGACGCGAGCTTCGGCGCCGAACGGGGCCGCCACCGCCTGGCGGGTGCGCATGTCGATCACGCCACCAGCCGCATTGCCATACAAAGCGGCCGCGGTACCCCGGACGATATCGATGCGATCAATGGTC
>NZ_DASWXE010000207.1:0-62508 GCF_036405635.1 Gemmatimonas sp.
CGAATGGAGCCGATTGACCCTGCCGCGCAGCGGGGGCAGGTTGCGGAGTATGACCGCCATGTCACGTCGTCGAAATCGGGTTCCCGGCATCCCTGAGATCATCGCGCATCGCGGCGCGTCGCGCGAGTGCCGGGAGAATACACTGCAGGCCTTCGCACGCGCACTGGCGCTCGGCGCGGATGGCATCGAGCTCGATGTACACGGTACCCGTGATGGTGTGCTCGTCGTGCATCACGATGCCGCCATTCGCTCGGCCGATGGACAACTCTCCCCGCCGATCGCCTCGCTCGAGGCCTCCGAGGTGGCGGCCCTCCGCCTCACGAGTGGTGATGCCATTCCCACGCTCGACGAGGTGTTCGCGCTGGTGGGCGATCAGGCCACGGTCTACGTCGAGGTGAAGGCGCCGCGCGTCGAGTCGATGGTGTCGTCGGTGATTGCCCGACACCCCCACGTCGCGGTCGCGGTGCACGCCTTCGACCATCGCATCCCGGTTGAGGTGCGTGCTCTCAGCCCGGGACTCGCCATCGGGCTGCTGAGCGCGTCGTATCCACTCGACGTGCGCTCGGTGCTGCTGCCCGCTGCCGCAGAGGCCTGGTGGCAGCACCAGGAGCTGATCGACGAAGCGATGGTGCATGATGTCCATGCCGCCGGCGTGCGGCTGATCGCCTGGACGGAAAACAGCGCGCCCCACGCGCGCCTGCTGGCGTCGTGGGGCGTCGATGCCCTGTGTACGGACATTCCGGGTGAAATCCGGATTGCCGTGGAAGGGCAGTAGTGAAGCGCTACATGGGCGAGCCGTAACCGCCGTTCTGTTGATCAGTGGTTGGCGGTGGTGACGAAGGCGCTGCGGGTTCCGCGGCGGGAGTCTGCACTACTGGCTCGCCCGCGGACGCGGCTGCTGCGGCCTTGGCGTTCGCCAGATCCGTCTCCATGCGACGCGCTTCGGCGTCCTTGGCACGCAGGGAATCCATTAGCCGGGTGCGCGCTTCGGCATCGAGTTCGCTACCCGCCTCGAGTGCACGGAACACGGCGTAACCGAGCGCTTCGGCGGCCTTGTCGGCCTGCTCCCGTGCGCGATAGGCATCGAGGCGCAGCTTGCCCTCGTCGAAGACGTCCTGCGCCGCCTTGCCGGCCTTGTCGATCCCCTGCTTGACCTTGTCCCAGAGCGCCATGGCTCGAACCCTCGAAAGTTCGCGTGAAGGAAGACTCGGTGGTCCCTACGGTGGGTGGGCCGCCAAAGTTGCGGGGCTCAGTGCCCGGAAACACAAAAGGCAGGCGCACCGAAGTGCCCTGCCCTCTGTCTTGCGGAGCGGACGGGCTTACGCCTCGACCACTTCCTCGATCTCGACTTCCACGTACTCGACGGGGACGACGTTGACCTTGTAGGCCTTCTTGCTCTTGTGGGCGAACTGCACGACGCCGTCGACGAGCGAGTAGATCGTGTAGTCGGTGCCCATGCCCACGTTCGAGCCCGGGTGCCACTTGGTGCCGCACTGACGCAGGATGATGTTGCCAGCCGTCACGAACTCACCGCCGTACTTCTTGATTCCCCGGTACTTTGGGTTGGAATCGCGGCCGTTGCGTGAGGAGCCGACGCCCTTCTTATGTGCCATGACGAATAACTCCTAATAGGGGCAGCGCGCCGGAGGGGCGCACCGCCGGCGCTCAGCCGAGGGTGATGTCCTTGATGCGGACTTCCGTGAACTTCTGCCGGTGACCCTGCTTGCGGGCGTAGTTCTTCCGGCGCTTGAACTTGAAGACAATGATCTTGTCATCGAGGCCATGCTTCACGATCTCGGCGGTGACCTTCGCGCCGGAAAGCGTGGGCACGCCCAGGCGGACCTGCTTGCCGTCGGAGCCAAGGAGGACGTCGTTGAATTCGACGGCCGTGCCGGCTTCGCCCAACAGCGAGGGGATCCGAAGGCTCTTGCCCGGCTCAGCGCGGAACTGCTTGCCGCCGGTGCGGATGATCGCGTAGCTCATGGTTCTGTCCAAGTGATATCGTTCCAAACGTAGCCTAGAAGCTTACGTGCATGAGGGTTACCTGTCAACGGCCTCGGCACGTCTGCGCCACGCCTTAGGCCAGTGCGTATTGCTGGGTCACGTCGCGCTGGGCACCGCGCATCACCAGCTTGATCTCGTCCGGCTTGAGTAGCGGGTCGTCCCGCAGCTCCAGCGAGAAGCCGGCCATCTTCTCCAGGCGCTTCATGAAATCGTGCTCCTGCTCGAGCACGTGCAGGGCCACTTCGGGGTGCAACCGCAGCACCACCGGCTCCTTGCGGCCCTCGGCGGCCATGCGGCGCACGGCTCGCTCGGTGCGGCGGACGATGGTCTCCGGTGTGAACACTCGCCCGGTGCCGCTGCACGTGGGGCAGCCTTCGGTCATGCTGTGCCAGTGGCTCTGGCGCACGCGCTGACGCGTCATCTCCACCAGGCCAAGGTCGGATACAGCAAAGGCCTTGGTACGCGCCCGGTCGCGGCCCAGATGGGTGCGCAATTCATGCAGCACCTTGTCGCGATTCCCCTGCGTCTCCATGTCGATGAAGTCGCAGACGATGATACCGCCCACATCCCGCAACCGGAGCTGGCGGGCAATCTCGCGCGCGGCTTCGGTGTTGGTCTTGAGGATGGTCTTCTCGGGGTCCCGCTTGCCGGTGTAGCGACCCGAGTTCACGTCGATCGACACCAGGGCTTCGGTGGGCTCGAAGATGAGATAGCCCCCGCTGGGCAGGTCGCAGCGCCGCTTGAAGAGATCGCGGATTTCCGTCTCGATCCCCTCCTTGTCGAACAGCGGGACGTTCTCCTCGTACAGCTTGACCCGCTCCACGAGTTCGGGGGCGATGCCCTGCAGATACTCGGTGATCTCGTTGTAGACCTGCTTCGAGTCCACCGTGACCCGCTCCACCTTGGCGCTGAACAGGTCACGCACGAGGCCGCGCGTGACGTTGGTCTCGCGATGCACCAGCGACGGGGCCCGGGTGAACTGGGTCTTCCGCTTGATGCGCTTCCAGTTGTTGATGAGCGTGTGGAGTTCCCGCTCGAAGGTTTCCTTCGTGGCGTCTTCCGAGACGGTGCGCACGATGACGCCGCCGGCGTCGTCGGGGAGCATCTCGCCCACCATGGCCCGCAGGCGCTGGCGTTCGGAGCGCTCATCGATCTTGCGGCTCACGCCCACCTTGGACGCAAACGGCATGTAGACCAGGAACCGGCCCGCCAGTGAGACCTGCGCCGTGACGCGGGGTCCCTTGGTGGAGATGGGTTCCTTGGTGATCTGGACCAGGATCTCCTGGCCGCGCTTGAGGAGGTCCTGAATGGGGCGGACTTCGCGGCGGCCACGTCGGCCACCGCCACCGCCCGACTCTTCACCAGACTCATCCTCGTCGTCGTCATCGTCGTCGGACACTTGGGCGTCCTCGACCACGACGTCGGCCGCGTGCAGAAACGCGGACTTTTCTGTGCCGATGTTGACGAAGGCGGCCTGAATACCGGGCAGCACCGCTTCGACCTTCCCCAGATAGACGTCACCCACCATGCGGCGGGCGTCGGGTCGGTCGACGAGCAGTTCCACCAGTTGGCCGTCCTCGATGATGGCGACGCGCGTCTCACGCGGCGTCGCATTCACCAAGATTTCTCGCTTCATTCAGTGCCTGTCGTACACACCGGCGGCAGCGACTCTGGGCGCCAGGGTGACGACGAAACAGGTGATCCAGCAGGGTGCCCACGCGCGCCGAATGGCCGCGCGATGGACGACGTCACAGGGCTCCCCCGGGTATGACCGATCGTTCGGGCGAACCGCGCCGGAGCCGCCGCCCGTTCCGTGTCGCACAATGTGCCACAGCGGAAAGCGCAGACTCCGGAATCCAACACGGTCGCCCGCGATCGACGCGCCCGCGAGCGCGCGAAAGCGCTGCCCACAAGCGTGTCATACGGCGGGACGTGTGGCTGGGTCGGGCGGTGGCACGTTGGCCACAGAAGAACTAACCGGCCGGCCCACACCACCAACGCAAACGGCCCGCGAGTCGCACGGACCGCCGGCGCCAGAAGCGACGGCTACGAAAACATCACTTATAGAGTACACATGGCCGAACGGGTCCCGCAATGCACGGCAGGCAACGAATGTTGCATGGCGCTGCATCGCAGGACCCGTTTTGCACGAGCCGACGACAGGAACGACCGGGCGGGCCCGGACACCGTCACGCGGCGGCGACTTACGCCATCAGGTCCTTCAGCAGGTGGCGGGCGATCACCAGACGCTGGATCTCGCTCGTGCCTTCGCCGATCTCGCAGATCTTCGCGTCACGCATGTAGCGCTCCACCGGATAGTCCTTGGTGTAGCCGTAGCCGCCATGCACCTGGATGGCCTTGATGGTGGCCTTCATCGCCACTTCGGAGCAGAAGAGCTTGGCCATCGCCGCTTCCTTGCTGAACGGGTGACCGTTCTGCGACAACCACGCCGCATGGTACATCAGATGACGGCCGGCCTCGATCTCCGTGGCCATATCGGAGAGCTGGAACTGCACACCCTGGAAATCGGCAATCGGCTTGCCGAACTGCTTGCGTACGCTGGCATACTTGAGTGATTCCTCGAGTGCGCCCTGCGCGATACCGATGGACAGCGCCGCGATGCCGATCCGTCCGGCATCGAGAGTCTTCATGAAGTTCGTGAAGCCAAGTCCTTCTGTACCAAGGAGATTCTCGGCGGGAACTTCCACGTTGTCGAACAGCAGTTCACGCGTGTCCGAGGCCCGCCAGCCCATCTTGTCTTCCTTCTTGCCGGCCGTGAAGCCCTTCATGTTGGGCAACGACGCGTCGTGACCAATGCCATGCACACGGCACGCTTCGAGGTCCACCGACTCCTTGGTGAGGATGAAGGACGAGATGCCCTTCGTGCCCTTCGACGGGTCGGTCACCGCCGTGACGACGAAGATCTCGCCAACACCGGCGTGCGTGATGAAGCGCTTGCTGCCGTTCAGGATGTACTTGTCACCCTGCTTCACCGCCGTCGTGCGCGTGCCACCGGCGTCACTGCCGGCCGCTTCCTCCGTGAGACCGAAGCCACCCAGCACCTTGCCGCTGGCCAGCAGCGGGACGTAACGCTGGATCTGCTCTGGCGTGCCGAACTTCACGATGGGCGAGGTACCCAGCGTGGTGTGCGCGCTGATCGTGATGGAGTGCGAAGCGCACACCTTGGCCAGCTCCTCGATCGAGATCATGAAGCTGATCGTGTCGAAGCCGGCGCCCCCGACATCTTCCGACCAGGGCACACCGAGCAGCCCGAGTTCGCCCATCTGCTTCACGTTCTCCCACGGGAACGTCGAAGCTTCGTCATGCGCCGCGGCCACAGGCGCGACGTGATCGCGCGCAAACGCGCGCACCATGTCACGAACGGCGAGGTGCTGTTCGGAGAAATACAGACTGTCGTGCATTGATGGACGGCGGGAAGGAGCGGAGGTCGGAAACGGTCACGTCAGAAGGCGGGACCGCGCGAGAGCCGATGGGCGGTGCCCCGCCCCGGCCGGAGACGCGGTGAGCCCGAGGCACCGATCGCACGCACCACACGGCGATCTCACCCCGGGATCTCCAAAATAGCGCAGCACAAACGCTCGGCGGCACTGCCGCGTCTGCGCATAGCGCTGCACAGCATCCAGCCTGGCCATGTCCGCCTGTCGGCGACGGGCCATCGCATTCCAATCCACCGGAAGCCACGACGCGTCCCGACTGCGTGGGTCCAGTCGAATACCACCCCCTCTACGTGCCCAGGTGAGGAACTGCTGCGCTTCGAGCCGTTGAAGGACAGGGATGATACCCATCGTCCCACCGAGTTTTGGCGATAGGCATTTCAGGTTGATAGCCGCTCCGGATTCCAGCCTGGCGCCCACGGCGCGCCAGAGCGCCCGCAGCACCTCCAGTTCCGGTGCCCTCTCCTCGCGGAGTTCGCGGCGAATGCGGACGGGGGCAGCCGTCAGCCGGACCCACACGTCATGCATGGAGGGGAGGACCTGTTCACAGGCGCCGGCACGGAGCAGCGCCCGCAGTGCGGCGCTGGCCCTCGGCTCACTGATTCGCCCCGGCGTACAGGCCGCGAGTGCACCGATCGGAAGCGACATCATGCCATCGTGGTCAGCATTCTCCCGCAGGGCCTGCCAGATACGCTCCACATCAGCACGCTCGGCATGCGTACTATTGATGAAATACTCGTGTGTGAATCGATCGGCGTAGTTGTGCAGCAGCACGCAGGTACTGGGCTGACCGTCGCGCCCCGCTCTTCCTGCCTCCTGATAGTACGACTCCAGTGTCCCGGGCATGCAGTGATGTACGACGACCCGGACATCGGGTTTGTCGATGCCCATGCCAAATGCACTGGTCGCAACGATCACGCGCGAGCGCTCTTCCATGAACGCGTCCTGGGCGCGCTGGCGGAGGCGGTCGTTGAGGCCGCCGTGATAGGCCGACGCTCTGATACCACCTCGCACCAGTACGGCGGTCACGCGTTCCACTGCCTTGCGCGTTGGGGTGTACACCACCGCAGCGCCGGGCGCGTCGCGCAGCCACGCGATGGCCGTGAGATCTTTCTCGCGTTGGGTGCGTGTGGGCACCACATGGTAGGTGAGGTTGGTGCGATCGAATCCGCCCACCACGACCTCGGGCTGGTGCAGCAGCAACTGGCGCGCGATGTCGTTTCGCACATCAGGTGTGGCGGTCGCCGTGAGCGCCACGGTTTGCGGAGACCCCAGCTGCTCCCGGATGTTGCCGATGCGTCGGTAGCTCGGACGAAAGTCGTGCCCCCATTCACTGATGCAGTGGGCTTCGTCGACGGCCAGCAGCGTGACTTCTATCGCACGCAATTGCTGCAGCGCGCGCCCGGCCTCCAGACGCTCCGGGGCGAGATAAAGCATGCGCAGCGAGCCGTCGCGCGCGCGCGCCATGCGATTGGCCACCTCCTCCGCCGACAGCGTGCTGTTGATGTACGCGGCGTCGATGCCCTTTCGGCCCAACGTCTCCACTTGGTCCTTCATAAGGCTGATCAGTGGAGACACCACGATGGTCAGCCCGCCGCGCACAAGCGCCGGCACCTGAAAACACAGCGACTTGCCGCCACCCGTGGGCAGCACAATCAGGGCATCTCGACCCGACAGTACGGCTTCAACGGCACGAATCTGCGGCGGCCGGAAGTCGGGATACCCGAAATACTGGAGGAGCGTGGCGCGCGCCTGCTCCAGGGTGCCGAACGGCGGTCGATGGAGTGGGGCATTCGACATGCCCCACAGTGATGTATCCCGACTACTTGTGTGTCATCCATCCGACGCGCGCATGATCATTAATGCGCATCGCTGGCAGGTCGTCGTACTCAGACCGCCCGGACGAAATGCCCCCGCGTAAACGCACCGTCGAGCAGCGCGCGTGACGCGCTGGCTGGTGTCGGCTCGCGATTGACCAGCGCATCGAGCGTCGTGCGGTAGGCACGCACCAACTGCTGCACCGGGTCCCCCGCCACGTTGAACACCATCTGATAGCCCCGGATGCCCTGCGCCCACAGCGCTGGCAGGAACTCCGACCCATCGATCGGGCGCGAGTGCAGCAAACGATTGCGACAGGCGCTGTCGGTGGCCACGCCGAACGTGTAGCCCGCCGGATCAGTCAGCGACACCTGCGTGTGCTTCTGCACGCACAGATCTCGGCAGGTGGTTGCGACGCGATCAAACGCAGCGCTCAGCACGCAGTGCTCGATCGTCATGCCTTCGGGACGTCCGTACACCAGCACGTCGAAGCCGCCGCCGCCCCACGGCGCACCGAGGGCCTGCAGCTCTTCGACCGTGAGTTCGATCGATGCGACGAGACGCGACGCACCCACCTCGAACATCATGGCCGCGGTGTGTTCGTTGAAGACATTGATGGCATAGTCGGCAATGACATCGCGCTCACCACCAAACTCGCGAATGAGCCCGAGATGACCGCTCAGCAACGGCAGGCCGAGTGCGAGCCACGGCGCGATGGCCTTGCGATCTTCCGGGCGCACGATGGTGGGCGTGCGCAGGCGCAATCCAATGCCCTGCCCCGCCAACTCGTCGCGCAGCGCGAGCACGCGGCTGCGTGGTGGTGCGGGATGGCGAAGGAACGGATCGAACACCACCTCGGTCGCGCCACCCGCCGCGGCTTCACGCGCCGAATCCAGGTCGTACACGATCGCGCGCAGCGCGACCGGCCCCGACACATCTGCAGCAGGTCGTTCGACGGGTACCGTAGCCACCGCTTCCGCGATCTGTGCCAAACGCACGGCTTCATCGCTGCTGCGCGCCCATCCCAGCTGCTCCTGCAATTGCTCCACGGCATCCTGTCGAATGCGATTCAGTTCGCTCACGGGCAGGAAGAGGCCATCGCCGAGCCCTGACATGTCGATGGAGCCCAGCTTGAACGCAGTGCCACCCAGACGACCCAGCTGCTCTCGCACCTGCGTCATATCGAGCGATCGCTTGCTGGCGGGCGCGAGCGTGACTTCACCACGCACTGACACTTCGAGTTCACCAGCACGCCATACCGTCTTGAGCGGTCCACCGGCGTGACCAAAGCAGCGCACATCCACGCGAATGGCGCCGACGCGCTCCGGCATGGGCACGTTGGCGTACGATGCCTGCGCGTCGCTGAGCAAGCGCGCGTCACTGGTGCGCACCACGCGCCAGCCATTCGCCACGCGCGTCGTTCGCAGGCCGCTGCGCACGGAGATCACCTGACAATGCAACCCATCACGTGTGCCCATCGCGCGCACGCTCTGGACGGTACCGCCAATGTTGGCTGACGATGACGGATCGGGTGACTCGAAGCCGAGCCCATCGCCCACGGTAAGTGGACGGGACACCTCGACAACGAGGTCGTCGCCCTCCTGCCCAACCACGGTACCGAGCGTCAGGCCACGATTGTCCGGCTGGGTACGGGTGATGTACTCACGGCCCTGCCGTCCACCGTACATGCCGCCAGTGTTGCCGCGGCTGAAGATCTGCACCAACGGCTCGACTTCTTCGATCGTGGGCGCGCGGCCTTCTTCACCGCGGGCAATGCCATCGAGCCAGCCACGGTAGGCCTTGGTCACCGTCGCGACGTACTCCGGCTTCTTCTTGCGCCCCTCGACCTTGAGGCAACCCACACCGAGCTTGGCGATCTCTTCGAGGTGATCGTGCGCGGCGAGATCCTTGGTGCTGATGAGATAGCCGCTGTCGAGCGTTTCGCCCGTCAGCTCGTCATTGAGGGTGTAGTCTTTGCGGCACGACTGCGCGCACGAGCCACGATTGGCCGAGCGCTCGCTGATCATGCCGGACATGAAGCACTGTCCGGAATACGAGATGCACAGGGCGCCGTGCACAAACGTTTCGAGGCCGATGTCCGGCACCGCTTCGCGAATGGCGCGAATGTCTTCCAGTGTGTTCTCGCGGGCCAGCACCACGCGCTCGATCCCCATCTCCTGCATGACCAGCGCGCCGCCGGCGTCGTGCACCGTCATCTGCGTGCTGCCATGCACCTCCAGCTGCGGATACACCTGCTGGATCAGGCGCACCACACCCAGGTCCTGCACGATGGCTGCGTCGATACCGCGGTCGATGCACTCGCCCAGGTAGACCAGTGCCTCGGTCAGCTCGTGCGGCTTGATGAGCACATTGAACGTCAGGTAGACCCGCACGCCCCGCGCGTGGGCAATGGCACAGGCCTGACCGAGCTCATCCAGCGAGAGCTGGGCCCCCTCGTCACGGGCGTTGTACATGGACGCCCCGAGGTACACGGCATTCGCCCCATTGGCGACGGCGGCGCGGACGGCATCGAGCGTGCCGGCGGGGGCGAGAAGTTCGGGAACGTGACGACGGGACATCCCCGATAATCTAGCGGGTCCCGGCCCACCGTTGGACCGGGACCCGCCACGGACTGTCACACACCCGTCTGAGGACAACCTTACGGCTGCCTGGGCTTGTAGAACCGCAGCAACAGCGCCGAGGCCACCATGACGATGCCCACCCAGCGCAGCCACTCCAGCCCCGTGCGCTGCGCCACGACGAAGGCGATCGCGCCCACCAGCACCAGGGCGATGCGCAGTCGGAGGATCACGCGAAGGCCGGCAGGCCAGCGGCCGTGGCTTCGGCGTCCGGTACGTCGATCACCATACGAAGCAACGCCGTGGAGAACACCTTGCCCTGCGCGTCGGTCTTGAGCGACAACGTGCCGCCGCCGTCGAGCGCGCCATGCAACAGGAAATTCAGCGCCATCAGGTTGGGCAGTTCGAAACGCACCACGTCGCCCGTGATATGGCCCGTGAAGTGCTTCGCCACCGCGTCTTTGGTGACGTACTTGTCGAGCACCGCGTACCACTCGGGCTTGAGCGCGATGACACCAACGTTGGCCGTGTCGCCCTTGTCGCCGCTGCGGGCGTGGGCAATGTCGAGAAGTCGGACTCGCATGCGATTACTCCACGATGGCAACGGAGGTGGACACGGCGCGCTTGTCGAGCAGCGCGGGCCAGTAGGCCACGATCTCTTCAACCTTGGGGCGGCCACCGGCAAAACCGGTGACACTCGGCGGGCCATTCAGCACCAGCGGCACGATCTCGCGCGCGAAGCGCTCCACGGCTGCCTTGTCACCACCGCGCACACCAATGCGATACTGCACTTCCGGCGCGCTGCGGCCGTCGCCGGCCAGCGAACCATGCGTCGACGTGGCGCCCACGAACTCGCTGAGCACCTGGTCGAACTTGAGACCCAAGCGGTCGAGGCGTTCGCGCAGCACACGGTCGGCGAGTTCAGCCTTTTCCATCGCGTCCGGCCAGCCGTACACCAGCGTGCCCACGGCCTTGTAGCCCGAGCGGTAGGCGATGGAGACCTTGAGGAACGGCGTTGGCGCGCCACCCGTGATGCCATGCACGCGCACACGGTTCTCGCCGTCGGCCTGCAGACGGATGCTGGTGAAGTCGGCCACCACGTCGGGCGTGATGTACGAGTTCGGATCGCCCATTTCGTACACCAGCTGCTCGGTCACGCTCGGCACGTTCACACGGCCACCGGTACCGGCATGCTTGGTGATCACGAACGACCCGTCGGCGTTGGCTTCCGCAATCGGATAGCCGACGTTGGCGAGGTCTGGAATGTTGCGCCAGTCGTACAGGCAGTTGCCACCCGAGCTCTGTGCGCCGCACTCGAGGATGTGCCCTGCCACGATGCCAGAGGCGAGCTTGTCCCAGTCATCGGCCGCCCAGCCGAACTCGTGACGCAGCGGCGCCATGGTGAGCGCCGTGTCGGTGCTGCGGCCGGTGACGACCACATTCGCACCCTTCTGCAGCGCTTCGACGATCGGCGCGGAGCCGATGTAGGCGTTGGCCGAGAGCACGCGGTCGCGGATCGTCGAGAGCGGCTCGTCGGTGTCCATGTTGCGCAGTTCATGACCGGCGGCCATGAGCTCATCGAGGCGATGCAGGATGTCGTCACCCGTCACCACACCGATGCGGATCTTGCCACGCACGCCGTGCTTGCTCGCCGCTTCCAGCACCGCGTCGGCGCAGGCCGTCGGGTTCACACCGCCGGCATTGGCGATGACCTTCACGCCGCGCTCGGCGACGGCCGGGAACACGCTCTCCATGGCGCCGACGAAGTCACGCGCGTAACCCATGCGGGGATCGCGTTCCTTCTGCTTCTGCACGATGGACATCGTGACTTCGGCGAGGTAGTCGAGCATGAGGTAGTCGACCTGTCCGCCTTCGACCTGACGGCGCGGGGCTTCGAGCCAATCGCCCCAGAAGCCCTGGCCGCTGGCCACGCGCACCACGCGGCCCTTCGATTCCTGCGACATCACTGCGCTCCGAATGTTGGCATCGTCGGCAGCACGAAGGCGCCGAGATGCGGTCCAGGGTTCTGCGACGCCGCGCGAAGCGCGAGCGCCAGCATGCTGCGAGTGTCTTCGGGATACACGATGGTGTCGACAAAGCCGCGCGCGGCGGCGTAGCGAGCATCGAGCTGCGTCTCGTAGTCCGCCCGCATGGTGGCAGCGGCTTCGAGCACTTCGGGAGACGGCGAGGTACCGGCCTTTTTGGCGGCGTCGAGCGCCGGACCGTGTACGGCCTGCACCGCGGCCTCCCCTTCCATGACCGCCATGCGTCCGGTCGGCCAGGAGAAGATGAAATCGGGATCGAAACCCTGTCCCGCCATCGCGTAGTAGCCGGCGCCACTCGCGTGGTTCACGGTGAGCACGATCTTCGGCACGCGGGCACACGCCATCGCTTCGACAAAGTGCGCGCCGGCGCGGATGATGCCTTCGTGTTCGGCTTCGGGGCCGACCATGAAGCCGGACACGTCCTGCACGAAGATGATCGGGATGCCCTGCTTGTCGCAGCGCTCGATGAAGTACGCGACCTTTTCCGCGCTCTCAGCGTAGATGATGCCGCCAAAACGCGGCTTCTCACCGAGGCGGCCTTTGATCAGGCCGCGCTGGTTGGCGATGATGCCTACGGGAATGCCTTCGATACGCGCATCGCCGCAGATCATTTCCTTGGCGAGGTTGCCCTGGAACTCGTCGAGCTTGCCCTCGTCGAGCACGGCGCGTAGCAGTGCATGCATGTCGTACTGCATGCGATGATCGGCGGGCAGCAGGTCATACAACGTGGAGGGCGGCTCTGCGGGCGGACGCCACGCGGCCTGCGGTGGCGTGTTCGGACGCGGCAGACGCGCCACGAGTTCACGCAGCTTGGCGAGGCACGCCGCATCATCGTCGAGCGCATAGTGCGCGACGCCGCTCACTTCGGTGTGCGTGATGGCACCGCCGAGCGTTTCGCCATCGATGGACTGACCAGTGGCGCCCTTCACGAGGTTGGGGCCGCCGAGTCCCATGAAGGACGTTCCCTTCACCATCAGGATGACGTCGCTGAGCGCCGGCAGGTAGGCACCACCCGCCACGCACTGTCCCATCACGGCCGCGAGCTGCGGGATCCGCAGGTAGCGACGCATGATCGAGTTGTAGTAGAAAATGCGCGCCGCACCGTACTGCCCCGGGAACACACCACCCTGATACGGCAGGTTCACGCCTGCCGAGTCGACGAGATAGACGATGGGGATACGGCAGCGCATGGCGACTTCCTGCGCGCGCAGAATCTTCGTGATCGTCTCGGGCCACCACGAGCCGGCTTTCACCGTGGCGTCGTTGGCGACGACGACCACTTCACGACCATCGACGATGGCGATACCCGTGATCACCCCGGCGCCGGGGGCCTGGCCCTCATAGCGATCGTGCGCGATCAGGAGGCCGATTTCGAGGAACGGAGTGCCGGGATCGGCGAGCTGTTCGACACGTTCACGTGCCGTGAGCTTTCCCTGCTTGTGCTGTTTTTCGATCTTGTCGGGCCCACCGCCTTGGCGGAGCTGGGCTTCCAGCGCGCGGAGTTCATCGGCGAGCCGGCGCAGACGGCCGCTCACGAGATCTGCTGCTCGCGGGCCGCAAACCAGGTGCGGATGTAGTCCACGAGATCCTGCGTGCTGGTACCGGGGCCGAACAGGCGTGCAATGCCCTGAGCGTTGAGCGCGTCCATGTCCTCTTTGGGAATAATGCCACCACCGGTGAGGAGGATGTCCTCACGCCCTGCCTCGAGCAGCAGGGCACGCACACGCGGAAACAGCGTCATGTGTGCG
The DNA here is from genome assembly GCF_036405635.1 of Gemmatimonas sp. Taxonomy (GTDB): domain Bacteria; phylum Gemmatimonadota; class Gemmatimonadetes; order Gemmatimonadales; family Gemmatimonadaceae; genus Gemmatimonas. Next base: position 13,650 of record NZ_DASWXE010000207.1, read on the forward strand.
CCGGAAAGGATCGACAGACCCACGACGTCCACGTCTTCCTGGACGGCGGCCGTGGCGATCATCTCGGGAGTCTGATGCAGGCCGGTGTAGATCACTTCCATGCCGGCATCGCGAAGGGCAGCGGCGACTACCTTGGCGCCGCGATCATGCCCATCGAGGCCCGGCTTGGCCACCAGCACACGGATCGGTCGAGTCATCGGTTGGCTTGCAGGGTGGGACCCGGAGACGGGATTTTCTTGTTCCGGTCGTACGAAGGCCGCACCCAGGAAACCCCGGGACAGCCTTCCAACTTACTCAACCTTCCTTACGCGCCACCAGCAGCATTTCGCTCGAAGTGCGGCTGAGCGGGCGGTCGGCCCAGCTGTCGAAGGCCTGTTCCACGACGAGGCCCACGTCACGCATCCGGCTCGCCAGTTCAGAGGCGGTATACAGCCTGATACGGTGCGTCCGCTCTCCCTCACCACTCGGCCCACGCCATGTGGAGGTGATCTCGAGAAAGCCCGACAGTGGATCGAAGCTGCGTTCCTGCCCGAACATTGTGCCGTCGGCCGTGCTCCACCAATCCCGCGTGAGGAACTTGGCCATCACGCCGTCGCGGGCACCGCCATGCCAGATCAGCACCCCACCGGGCTTGAGGACCCGGGCGAACTGCTCCAGCACGCGCAGATCGTCCTGTGGCGTGTCAAAGAATCCGAACGATGTGAACAAGTTGACCACGGCGTCGAACCGTCCGGTCCAGCGCGCGGGCAGCTTGCGCATGTCGCCCTGTGTGTAGCGCAGGGTGCGGCCCGTGCCCCGCTTTCGGGCGACGTCGAGCAGCGCATCGGAGTAGTCGAGGCCGTCGACATCGAAGCCCGCCTCGGCCAGCAGGTGCGCATGCCGCCCCTGTCCGCATGGACAGTCGAGAATGCGCGCTCCGGATGGCAGCGCCAGCACTTCAAGGAGACGCGCAACTTCTCGGCGATCCTGGACGAGATCGAACAGCGGTTCGTATTCGTGCAGATACTGCGCATCAAAATGCGTTTGCCACCAGGCGCCGGCCGGCTTGGCTTTCGCGGCAGACTGCGGAGCGGACACGATCTTCCTCGGGCGTGTCATGTGATCACGTCTCCCTGTGTCGAAGGCAATGGCGAGAAACTCGGGTCCGTGAGCAACGACGCGCTCTGGGCGCGTAGCGCGTCGGCCACCGCGAACGGCACCAGCGTACCATCCTCGAGGCCATCGAGCTGTGCATCGAGCCACTGCAACGTGGCGGCATCGCGCCAAAGGCGCTGACGGATCTGTTGCTCGACCACTTCCATCACACGCTCGCGCAGGCGCAAACGGCGACGCACGCGCAACTCACCGCTCTCTTCGAGATAGCGGGCGTGGCGATCGAGCGCCTCCACCACCTCGGTGATGCCCTGGTTCTGCGCAGCGATGGTGCCGAGCACGGGAGGCGTCCAGCCATCGGAGTGAGCGCTGTGGGCGGCGGCCTTCACGGGACGCGCATGCCCCGCCCGGAGGCCGAGCATGAGTTCGATATCGTGGCGCAACCGATCGGCGCCCGGACGGTCGGCCTTGTTCACGGTGAACACGTCAGCGATTTCCATGACACCTGCCTTCAGCGTCTGGATGGAATCACCAGACTCCGGCACCAACACCACGAGCGTGGAGTCTGCAGCGCGAGCGACATCGAGTTCGCTCTGCCCCACGCCGACGGTTTCCAGCAGGATGACATCCATGCCAAAACCATCCAGTACGTCGCACACTTCGCGCGTGGCCGTGGCGAGGCCGCCCAATGATCCCCGCGTGGCCATGGAGCGGATGAACACACCCTCGTCGAGCGCGACTTCCTCCATGCGAATGCGATCGCCGAGCAGCGCACCACCGGTGAACGGTGACGTCGGGTCGACAGCGACAATACCCACGCGGAGCCCACGCTCGCGATAGGTGCGCGTCAGTCGCGTGGTGATCGTGCTCTTGCCGGCGCCCGGTGGGCCCGTGATGCCGATACGGCGCGCGCGTCCGATGAGCGCATGTTGTGCGGCGAGAATCTGCTCGAAGCCCGGGCGATGATTCTCCACGATGCTGACGGCCCGTGCGAGGGCGGCCGGTTTGCCTGCGCGAAACTGCTCCAGCAGGCGTGCAATGGCCGAATCAGTCGCCACTGTCGTCATGACTCTCATCGTGTTCATCCCGAATATCTCCCACCAACTCCTCGAGCATATCCTCGAGCGTGACCATGCCGATCGTGTGTGGCGCGTCGGCGCTGCCCTCCTGCACCATCGCGAGCTGACGACGGGCTCGCAGCAGTTCGAAGAGCAATTCGTTGGCCGGTCGATCCGCCATCGTGCGGGTCACCGGCAACAGCGGCGGCAGCGACTCGCCGCGCCGCTTGAAGATGTCCATCACGTGCACCATGCCGACGATCTGGTCGGGACGATCGCGATACACGGGCACACGGCTGTATCCGGACTGCGATACCCGACGCGCCAGATCATCCGGAGCGAGTCCATCCGGAATCGAGAACAGTTCACTCAGCGGGCGCATCACATCGCGCACGGTCTTGTCGCCGAACTGCATCACGCCGGAAATGATCGCCATCTCCTCCGTCGTGCTGATGTCGTCGAAGGCGCCGTCGCGCAGCAGTTCTTCCAGTCCATCACGCGCATCGTCCTCCTGCGTGGCGGCACGCGATGGCGAGACCAACCGGCGCACGGCACTGGCGATGGCGTGAAATGGGGCCAGCGCGAGATCCACTCCACGCAGCAGCGGCACCATGACCGGCACCAGACGCGGTGCCCATCGACGTCCTGCGGCACGCGGCAGCAACTGCCCAAACACGAGCAGCAGTACGAGAAACAGCGCCACGTCGGCGACGAACTTCCAGGCGCGCAGGCCATCGGCCATGGCGATCAGTGCGCCGGTGGTGAACACCACCAGCATGCCCGCCGTGCCCGCCGCATGTACCAGACGCGTGGGGCGCTCGAGATACCGCGCCATCGCGCCCACACCACCAGCGCGATGTTCAATCCAGTGGCGCAGCCACAGCCGGCTGACGGTACGCACGGCCGTCGCGCCCAGCGTGAGTACCGCCATCGCGCCGACGGCCAGAAACATCAGCAGCCCGGTCATGAATGGGCCTCCGACTCGGCATCGCTATCATCCACGTCGGGCACCCGTTCGAGAAACACCCGCTCGATCTTGCGGCGCACCACGCGCTCCACGATGGCACGGAAGGGGCCGATGGCCAGCGACTCGCCGGCGCGCGGGACGCGGCCAAGCAACTCGAGGATCAGACCACCCACCGTCGACACGTCGTCACGCGCGAAATCATAGCCGAGTGCTTCGGAGAGATCGTCGAGCGTGAGGCGGCCGGAGACCCAGTAACGCGCGCCTTCCTCGCTTTCGACCAGCCGTTCTTCCTCGTCGTACTCGTCGCGAATTTCGCCGACCAGTTCTTCGAGGACGTCTTCGATGGTCACGAGTCCTGCGGTGCCACCATACTCGTCGGCGACGATGGCGATATGGCGTCGTGCCTGCCGGAACTCGCGCAGCAGGTCGGCAATACGCTTCGACGCCGGAATGAACACCGGCGTGCGCATCACCGAGGTCCAACCCTCTGCCGGTTCCTCGTCGGCCAATACGGCGGGCAGGATATCCTTCACGTACAGAATGCCCACGATCTCATCGATCGTGCCTTCGTACACGGGGATGCGCGAATGCTGCGCACTGCGAATGCGGTCGAGCATTTCCGACCATGGAGTTTCCCGCTCGACACCGGTGATGTCGACCCGCGGCACCATCACTTCTTCTGCCGTGGTCTCGCCGAAGTCGAACACACCAAGCAGCAATTCGCGCTCGTCGCGCGATACGTCGGCTTCGGTGGTCACGACATCGCGGAACTGCGCGGCGGCTTCTTCGCGTCGTTCGTGGGTGGCGTCGGCTTCCGGCACAATTTCGGCGAACAGGCCATCGAGCCAGTCACCCAGCAGGACCACCGGCCGCAGCACCGCTTCGATGACGCGGGTGACACCGGCGAGGCGCACCGAGGCGTTGGCGCCAAGCGTATCACCCACGACACGGGCAATGCTTTCGGCGAGCAGCACCGTGGCCAAGCCCAGGAACACCACCGAGAGAGCCGTCCCGATGGTGGGTTGTTCGATGAGATCGAGAGCGACCGCGATGCCGCTTCCGGCGGCGAGATGCCCGATGACGCGGGCGAAGGCGAGCGCGCGGTGGGTGCGCTCACGGGCCGTGACACTGCGATGGCCATTTGCGGCATTGGGCGTCAGAGACGCCGTGTCCACCCCGTCGGGACGGTCACTCAGATGCGCCGGGAGCGGCAGGTCGGAGAGCAATGCTCCGTCTGCGATCGCGGCGAGTGCTGCCAGGGCAGCGCCCGCTCCTGCCAATCCCCACGCGACGATACTCATATACGCGGGGACGGAGGCATCCAGAAGCGCTCGATGAGCTGCTCCTGGCGGCGCCACATCGGCGACGTCGTGCGCGCGTCGTCTTCGGGATGCTCCCAGCCACAGGCGTGCAGCGTACCGTGCACCACCAAGCGGGCCAGCTCTTCACGAATGCCCACACCGTGTTCAGCGGCCTGCTTTCGCGCCACGTCCGGGCAGATGTAGATGTCGCCGATCACCGTGCCATCGGGACCACTGCCCAGCGCGAACGTGATCACATCGGTGGGACCTGTATGGCCCAGGTGCTTGCGATTGAGTGCGGCCATCGCGCGTGACGTGACGAACGTGATGGACAGCATCGCGCGCGCCACCTTGCCGGCGCGCAGCACCTGTCTTGACAGCTCCGCGAGGCGCGCCGTGGCCACGGGAATGCGCACACCATCGCACTCGACCGCGACGGCGCGCGGATCGGGCTTGGGCGCGTCACCCGTGCGCGAACTTCGGGCGGGTGTCATCAGCCGCCCGCCGCGTCTTCGTTGTACGCACGGATGATGTCGCGCACGAGACGATGACGGACGACGTCGGCGTCGGTGAAGTAGTGGAACGAGATGCCCTCGATGCCATGCAGAATACGTTCGATCTGCATGAGTCCCGAGTCCTCGCGCCGCGGCAGGTCCACCTGCGTCTTGTCGCCGGTGATGACGATCTTCGAGTTCACGCCAAGGCGTGTGAGGAACATCTTCATCTGCATGCCGGTGGCGTTCTGCGCTTCGTCGAGGATGACGAAGGAGTCACCGAGCGTGCGGCCGCGCATGAAGGCGAGCGGCGCCACTTCGATGGTGCGCGTCTCGATCAGCTTCTGGATGCGCTCGACCGGGATGAGGTCATCGAGGGCGTCGTACAGCGGCCGCAAATACGGATCGACCTTGGCCTGCATGTCGCCGGGCAGGAAGCCCAGGCTTTCGCCGGCTTCGACGGCCGGCCGTGCGAGCACGATACGCCGCACGCGCTTGCGCATCAGGGCATCAACGGCGGCGGCGACGGCGAGATACGTCTTGCCCGTACCCGCCGGGCCAATGCCGATCACGATATCGTGTTCGGCGATCTTCTTGAGATATTCCGCCTGCCCCGGTGTCTTGGGCTGCACCCCGCGGCGCGCGCCCGGCAACACCAGCGAGCCGTTGGTGGCGCCCGGCGCATCGGCCGGCCGCTCAATGAGCGAGAGGCGCAACACGTCGTCGGCGGTTACCGATTTGCCGTCGCGCACCATGGCGACCATCGCCGCGGCCACACCTTCGGCGCGGGCGATCGCTTCGGCGTCGCCGGTCAGCGAGAGATGGTCACCTCGCAGAGCCACGCGCACGCCGGTGGCGCGCCCAAGCTCGACGAGGTTGCCGTCGTTCACGCCGGCCAGCAGCTGCTGGTCGGCGCCTTCGACGGAAATGCGAGCGGTTGCGGTCGTCTCTGCCGCACGCTCACTCCGGGGTTCGGTCATCAGGCGCCTTCGCCGCGCACGGCGATATGCAGTTCCTTGAGGTCATTCGCCGGAACGGCCACGGGCGCGCCTTCGAACAACGAGCGTGCGGCGGTGGTCTTCGGGAATGCGATCACGTCGCGCAGCGAGGTGGCGCCGGAGAGCAGCATGGCGATACGGTCGAAACCGAACGCGATGCCACCATGCGGCGGAGCGCCCGCGCGCAGGCCTTCGAGCAGGAAGCCGAAGCGACGTTCCTGCTCTTCGGTGTCACCGATGCCGAGCAGGCCAAACATGCGCGACTGCACGGCGGGATCGCTGGTGCGGATGCTGCCACCACCGAGCTCGGTGCCATTGAGCACGACGTCGTAGGCCAGCGCGCGCCAGCGTGCCGGCTCGTCGGGATAGGCCTGCATGTCTTCGGGATGCGGAGCCGTGAACGGATGGTGCACGGCGGCGAGCGCACCCGTCACCGGGTCCTGCTCGAACATCGGGAAGTCCATCACGAGCAGGAAACGCTGGGCCTTGTCATCGACGATCTCAAGCCGGCGTGCGCATTCCTGACGCACGCGATCGAGCGCGGGATTGCTGACGTGGTCGGCCGCTGCCACGAAGAGCGCCAGATCGCCATCGGCCAGCGCGAAGGCGGCCTGCGCATCGTCGGTGAGGAACTTGGCCAACGGGCCATCGTACGCGCCGTCTGCCTTGCGCAGGCGCAGCAATCCGCCGGCGCCAGCACCCTTGGCCAGTGCTTCCAGCTCGTCCACCTGCTTACGGCTCCATGCGGCACCACCGGGCACCACCAGACCGCGCACGCGCGCGCCCGACGCCAGTGCTGTCTTGGTCACGGCAAAGTCGAGCCCCGCGAACACCGCGCTGTAGTCGCGCAGCACGAGGCCATAGCGCAGATCGGGGCGATCGCAGCCGTACTGTTCCATCGCATCGGCATAGCTCATGCGATCGAACTGCGCAGGAATGTCATGACCCGCTTCCTTCCACAGCGCACCGATGAGACCCTGCGCCATCGTGAGGATGTCCTCGCGCTCGATGAACGAGGCCTCGATGTCGATCTGCGTGAACTCGGGCTGACGGTCTGCACGCAGGTCTTCGTCGCGGAAGCAGCGCGCGATCTGGAAGTAGCGATCGTAGCCGCAGCACATGAACAGCTGCTTGTAGATCTGCGGCGACTGTGGCAATGCGTAGAACTCACCCGGATGCACACGACTCGGCACGAGATAGTCGCGTGCGCCTTCCGGTGTGGGCTTGGTGAGGATGGGTGTCTCGAGTTCGAGATACCCACGGTCGCTCAGGAAGCGGCGCGTCACCTGCATCAGCCGATGGCGCAGCACGAGGTTCTCCTGCAGCTCCGGGCGACGCAGGTCGAGATAGCGATGACGCAGGCGCAGCTCTTCGGCCGGCATCTTGTCACCGCGACCGCGGGCCACCGGCAGCGCGGGCGTCACGGCCGGCCCGACCACGCGAATGGACGTCACACGCACCTCGACTTCGCCGGTGCCCATATCGGGGTTCACGCGGTCGGCTTCACGCGCGACCACCTCGCCTTCGCAGAGCACAACCGATTCGACGCCGATCGCGGCGGCCGCGTGCTGCACTTCCGGCGCGGTCCACGCCGGACCAAAGGCCAGCTGCACCAATCCGGTGCGGTCGCGCAGGTCGATGAAGACCAATCCACCCAGATCGCGGCTGCGATGGACCCAGCCGCCCAGCCGTACAGTGCGCCCCACATCAGCCCGACGAAGGAGGCCGCAGGTATCGGTACGCAGCGACGTGGCCAACGCGGACGGTTCGGACGGATGCGACATCAGGGGCGAGACTCCAAAGGGGACGTGCCGAAGAAACGATGCAAACGTCGAAAGTTAAATGGGTTACGAGACGGGGGGTAGCAGTTTGGTCACAGTGGTTCGCTTGACCGGTCCTCCGGGCGCCGTTTAGTCTCCCGTATGCGCCGCATACTGATCTGCGGGCTTGCCGCGTTCGGTTGGGCCAGTCGGCTCGAAGCGCAGGCAGTGCCTGCGCGTGACTTGTGGGAGTTCCCGCTCGGGGCCATTTACGAGCCGCCCGCCCTGGCATCCGAGCCGGGAGCGGGGCTGTGGAATCCTGCGACCATCGCGCTGCGACCTGGGGAGCGATATCGCTTCGGGGTGGCCTCGTTGGCAGCCGGGTCGGCGCAGGGCGTGGACGGGCAGCTGCTCAGTGGCGCCATGCGCCGTGAGTCGGGCACGACGCTCGGACTGAGCGTGGCGCGCGCGGCCATCGGAGGGCTCGTGCGTACCGACACCGACCCACAGGCCGTGGGAGATATCCCGTATGCGACCTGGCTGGTGAGCGTGACGGGGGCACGGGAGCTTGTGCCGCATCTCACCGTTGGAGCGGCTGTTCGATGGCGCTACGGGCGGGCCGATCAGGTCACCGGGAATGCACTCGCTGCTGATCTGGGCGCCGTGCTGCACGACCTGCCCTGGCGCAATGCCCGGGTCGCCGTCTCCAGCTTTCTCTGGCGACCCGGTCGGGAAATCGACGATCGTCCCGCGCTCCTGACCGCAGCCGATCTACGGGTCGCGGGTACGACAACGGAGCGCGAAGTGCGTGCCGGCTTTGCGTACGACAACGTCAATCGGGGCGCCCAGGAAGCGGGCCCGTTTGTCTCGGCACGCCGCGATCGGGTGGAGGCGCGCCTCGCACATCTGCGCACTGATGTCGGTGGCGAGTCCGTCAATCGTCTGCGGTTTGGCCTGTCTTTGTACTACGCGCGTTTCGCCGTCGGCGTCGCGCGCGAGGAAGGCGTCTCCGGACTCGGGGCCGTCTATCAGTTCACGCTCAGCTCCATCATCAAGTGACCGCACTCCCTGACCTGCTCGACTTCGACCCCGACGCAGCGCTCTCGCTGCTCGGTGAGTGGATGACTGCGCGCGGGGAGCCCGCCTACCGCGCGGCGCAGGTGTTCGGACGCCTCTGGCAGCGGCCCGTGCGCAGTTTCGACGAGATGACGGAGTTGCCAAAAGCGCTGCGTGAAGCCCTCGGCGAATCGTTCCGCATTTCGGCCCTGGAGCTGACCACGCGACAGAAGTCGGTGGACGGGACGGAGAAGTTTCTTTTCCGCATGCACGACGGGCAGCTCATCGAGACCGTGGCCATTCCGGATGGTGACCGGCTGACCTTCTGCATCTCGTCGCAGGCTGGCTGCGCGTTGCAGTGTGCCTTCTGCGCCACGGGGGCCATGGGCTTTCAGCGCAACCTGCATCCGTCGGAAATCGCCGGACAGGTGCGCGAACTCCGCATGATGACGCCCTCGATCGTCCCCACCAATATCGTGTTCATGGGGATGGGCGAGCCGCTGATGAACTGGAAGGCCGTTGGCCCCACCCTGTCATTGCTCAACGATCCGCGTGCGCTGGGCATCGGCGCACGCCACATCACCATCTCCACGGTGGGTGTGTTGCCGGGCATCGTGGCACTGGCGGCGCGGCCGGAGCAGTTCCGCCTCGCGATCTCCATTCACGCGCCGTCCGACGCACTGCGTCGCACGCTGATGCCGGTGAACACGAAGTATCCGCTGGCCGATGTCATCGCGGCGGCTGCCGAATTCGATCGCCGCGTCACCTTCGAGTACGTCATGCTTGGCGGCGTGAACGATCAGCCAGAGCATGCCGCGCAATTGGCCCAGCTCGCACGCGATTGCCGCGCCTTTGTGAACCTGATCCCGCTGCATCCGGGCGGATCGATGGGTTTCTCGCCGTCGACCACGTCCACGATCACGGCCTTTGCCAAGGCCATTCGGGCGCGCGGCGTGGAGGTGGCAGTGCGTCGCAGCCGCGGACTCGATATCGCGGCGGCGTGTGGTCAGCTACGGACGGAGCGGCTCGGTCGGCGGTTGCCAGTCGCGGCCCAGGAGCACGGTGAGGTCAACGTAGCGTGACGTATCGTTGCTCGGCGTGAAGGTCCCGACGCCGAGTGCACGCTGCAGTCGCTCAGCCAGATCGGTCTGGCCTTTGTGCACGAGAATCTCCGTGCTCGGTCGTTCGGTTTTGGGCTGGGAGTCGTAGTCCACGACATCGTAGCCGAAGTCTCGGAGCAGTAGCGTGGCGCGCCGCGCCAGTCCGCGTACACCGGACATGTTCACGATCCGCACGACAACGCGTGTGCCACCCGGCGGGCGAGCGGAGCTGTCGTCCGGAGAAACCGTGGACGAGGGTTCCGGCGTGGCCGTGCCAGTGGCGGACTGCGAGTACTGCCACCACGCGAAGCCCGATCCACCGGCCACCACGAGCAGCAGTACAACAGCCAGCAGCCACCGGCGATTGCCTCCGCGCGGCGCTTCCGGCAACTCAGGCCAGGTCGGGAACCCGTTGGTCATGGACCGTGATCAGCGTACGTGGTTCCAGAGCGTCACCGTTTCCGGTGCCAGCCCCTTGCCTTCGCGAATGGTCCACTCGATGCGAAGTCGCACCACCTGACGAAACACCGCGTCGAAAGCTCCACTCACGCCGTCGGCGAGAAACGCCCGATCGGCCTGCATGAAGGTGCGCCCGGGCTCGAGGAAATCCGCCATGTACAGCGCACGTCCCACCTGGTCCCATTCCAGTGAGCCCACCGTGTGCCAACGGATGGCGTCCAGCACTGCCTGTCGCGATTCGCCCTCCGCGGCCAATCGCGATGCGGCTGCCGGTCCATGCAGCATGCCGTAGGGGCGCTCGGTATCGCCGGTCGCCGCACGCAACGTCGGTTCGTCGGCGTCACGCAGGGCATCGTGCCAGCGTCCGGCATCTATCCACGCCTGCCGCTCGGCATCTGGCAGCGACAATTCACCAGCCCACCGCTCGAGCAACGCCACCACGCGCTGGATGTGCGCGCGGCGTTTGTCAGAGACGATGGCCCAGTCGGGCAGCACCAGCGATGTCACGGCGGATGTGGTCTGCTCAGCGCTCATCGAGAGCGGCGCGCAGCGAGCGCGTGAGCGCGATGGCATCCTCGATCGAGCGGCCCGCAGCCCGCACGAGGGCACTGCCCACCACGACGCCGTCGCCGAGTGCGGCGGCGGCCTTGGCATGCTCCGGCGTGGAGATGCCAAATCCGATGCAGATGGGCAGCGATGTCGCACTCCGCAGACGCTGCACAGTATCCGGCAGATCATCGGGCAGTGAGTCGCGCTCGCCTGTCACGCCGAGTCGGCTGATGAGGTACACGAACCCGCCGCCATGTCGCGCGATCTCAGCCATGCGCGGCGCGGGTGTGGTCGGCGCCACCAGGCGCACAAAATCGAGACCGCTGGCCCCAAACCACGCTTCACGTTCGGGATCGGCACCGACAGGCAGATCCGTGGCGAGCACACCGTCCACACCACACTCGCGCGCGCGGCGCAGCACGTCCTGGCCGCCAGCGAGGATGGGATTCAGATAGCTGAACAGCACCACCGGCACATCAACCGCCGCCTCCTTCACGATGTCGAGGGTGCGTGCGAGCGTGATGCCGTGGTCGAGCGCGACTTGCGAGCTGTGCTGGATGACCGGTCCATCAGCCATGGGATCGGAGAACGGCACGCCGATCTCGATGACGTCGGCGCCCGCCGCAGCCAAGCCACGGAGCAACTGCACGCTGCTGGCCGGATCCGGATGGCCGGCGGTGACATAGCAGACGAGCGCCTTCCGACCTTCGGCCGCCAATGCGCGGAAGCGCGCGGTGAGACGGGACGGTGCGGAGACGTCAGGCGAAGTGGTCGCCGATGCTGATGCCATAACGGTGCGGGTCCTCAGTGCGAATGATGGAGCGAACAAACTGGCCAGACGCGTCGCGCGTCGTAAGGTCCACGAGGGCGGTGTCCTGCACGGGATTGCCGCGCTCGTCCATGAGAATGCGAACGAGCGGACGCGACAGCGCTGTCGCATCGGGGTTGGCTGTCATCACCAGGGCAATCTCGAAGCTGTCCAGCACCACCACCGTGCCGACGGGGTAGATACCGGTGAGGTTGATGAATGCCTTCACCACCACTGGATCGAGGCCGAGGCGCGGATTGTCGCGCATGCCCCGCAATACGTCAGCGGGCGTCCACGGTGCGTCCTGATAGACGCGACTGGTCGTGGCGGCGTCGAAGCCATCGGTCACCGCGATGATCTTGGAGAACAGCGACAGGGTGCGGGGCCGCACCAGTCGCGGATACCCCGAGAGGTCGGTGCGCATGTGATGCTCATACGCCGCCGACATCGCGCGCCACGGGCGCGTGGCCATGCCGGGGATGCCGAACAGTGCGAGCACACCCTGCCAGGTGTGCGACTGCAGCAGCAGACGTTCGTCCTCATCGAGCTCACCGCGCTTGTTGAGCAACTCGAGCGGCACGCGGGACTTGCCCAGGTCGTGCAGCAGCGCAGCGAGGCCGAGGTCGAGCAGTTGCAGCTTGGTGAGGCCCAGACGACGTCCCAGTGCCACCGACATGATGCACACGTTCACGCTGTGCACGAAGGTGTATTCGTCGAAATCGCGGAGCGTCGTAAGTCCCATCAACGATGTCGAGTCGTTGAGGATGGAATCGACGATGCCCTGCACCGCACGCTTCACCCGCTTGAGACCGGGGCTCTTGCCAAGACGCGTGGAGGTGATGACTTCGCGTGTGACATCGAGTGAGCGCACGTACGTTTGCCGCGCGCGCTCCTTGGCATCCAGTTCCGCCTCCTCCCGCACGCCTTCTTCAAGCGGCGGCGAGAGTTCGAAGTCGGTCACCCGCGCCTGTTCGAGGCGCTCGGTGAACTGCGCGAGACGCTCCTCTTCGGGATACTCGAGCGGGGGTGACTGCAGGAACGAGAGCAGTACGACCCAGGCCCGCGCATCGGGACGTCCAACCAGCGTGACGCCACCAATGCCTGCTTCACGGAACAGCCCCAGCAACGACGCGACGGCGGCGTAGTTGTCGAACGACAGCCGCAACCGCGTTTCGTTGACAAACAGGAAATCGCCGATGCGGCGGAGCGCGCATTCGCCTTCCATCTCTCGCACGCGATCGGCGCACGTGACCAGCTCGGCGATCGCGCGCTGCACCGCGGCATTCTCGATGGGATACAGCCGTACCGCACGTACGGCGCTGTTCATCGCGACGATGTAGGCGCGGGCGTGTTTCTGCGCTGAGGCACCGCTCCCCTGCTCTGGTGCGGATTGCGGGCCCGTCACTGGCCACCTCGCATGGCGCGGGCCACGGCATTGCGCACCACCAGGTCCTTCGTATCAGCGGCGCGTTGCAGCGCACTCATCGCCATGGGCGTGCCAATCAGTCCCAGGGCACGGGCGGCACACGCACGCATCTCGGCGTTCTCCTTGGCGCCCAGCAGACCTCGTGCGTTGAGCAAGGTGTCCATTTCGTTGACGCCCGAGTTGCCGCACATCGCACCGAACGCTTCGAACAGCGCCATCTTTTCACCGAGGTCGGCACCGCGTGTGTCCTTGCGACGAATCGCATCCAGTAGACGCGGCAGCGCGCCGGCATGTTTGCGTGTACCGATGGCGCGATAGGTGGCCACGCGCACATCACGATCGGCGTCATCGATGGCCCGTTCGAGTGCCTGCAGTGCACTGGGAGAGCCGATGTCAGCAAGTACGCCCACCGCCTCGGCGCGCACCTGCGTCTCGGCCACGCGCAGGAGACGCGCCAGCCCCGGAACGGCAGCGGCGGTGCCCAGCTGCGCGACGAGACGCAATGCGCCACGCACGACCGTGTCCTTGGGGTGCTCGAGTAACCGGTTGAGCTCTGCGGTGTGTGCGCCAGCCAGACGCAACGATGCCTTCTCGATGGACGCACGCGCCGGCGAGGCGCTCGCGCCTCCCAGCCACGACACCAGAGGCTCCAGGGCCTCGGCGCGCAGTTCCGAGAACAGCCCTTCGAGCAACGAAGTCACGGGCGTGCGTGCGCTTTCGTCGAGGGCGTGCAGCAACTGCGCGACCACCTGAGGTTCGCTGAGCCGACCGGGCAAAGCCTCGAGAGTCTTGACCAACGATGGATCGATGTGCGGCTTACGCACCGCCGTGGATGCTTCGCGCAGCACATAGGCCACCAGTTCGTAGTCGCCCATGGTGAGGAACTCGATCACCAGCTGATCGAGGATGGACAACACTTCCTGCTGTGCCTGCGCTTCAGGCCGTGACTCGAGAATGTCGAAGAGGCTGGCCAAGACGAGACGGCGCTGATCCTCCGTGTATTCGCGGCGCAACTCATCTTGCAGATAGGCCGTTTCCCGCTGGTCGAGGAAGTACAGCGTGGTATCGAAGTTCTCCACGCGCACCATGCCCGGTGGCCCTTCGCCCGGCGGCTGTGTTTCGGCAGGCGGCACCGCCAACGGGGCCTGGCCTGGCGCGAAGTTCGCCACACCTGGACGATCGCCCGATGACATGAGCATCGGCTCGGCAGCATTGCCGACGTCCACGTAGCGGTAAGTCACATGCGCGAGGTCCGCCACCCACAACATCGTCACGAGATCGTCGTCGTCGCTGGCGGCTGCACGCGCACGTTGCAGCAGAGAGAGCAGCGCTTCGAGATCCTGCGCCTCACAGCCCGGCTGAAACGCAATCGCGCGCAGGCCGTCGCGGTGCAGCAGCCACGGCAACGATTCTGTGGCTCGCTCGGCGTCCTGAAAGACCACCCGGCCTTCCCACTGGAACGACGCCTCGTGCACATGCAGTTCGAGCACCGGTTCATGGGCCCACACCTTCGCAAACGCGGTACGTGCCCACTCCAGGCTCTGACCGCGCGACGGATTGTTGGGCAGGTACAATTGTACGGCACGAAACGCCTTCGCCATCGCGCGCAGCGCGTCCTCGATCGCAGAAATCGTCTGCGGCGATGGCGTGGTGTCGTGCGCACCCATGCTCACACCTCGGGCAGCGTGTGCTGACTGATCGTGCCAACATCCTTGTCACCGCGACCACTCACGCAGAGCAGCACGGGCTCATCGGCCTTCCAGCGGCCGGCGGACCGCTCGATCCACGCCACGGCGTGCGACGTCTCGAGCGCGGGAATGATCCCTTCGAGGCGACTCAACAGGGCCACGCCACGCAGCGCTTCCGTGTCCGTGATGGAGTCGTACTGCGCGCGCCCACTGTCGTGCAGCCACGAGTGCTCGGGCCCGACACCAGGGTAATCGAGGCCGGCCGAGATGGAGTGCGCTGGATGCACCTGACCCGCTTCGTCCTGCAGCAGGTAACTGAGCGATCCGTGCAGGACGCCCGGGGTGCCTTTCGTGATCGACGCGCTGTGGCGATCGGTGTCGAGGCCATCGCCGGCGGCTTCCACGCCAACGAGTTCCACGTCGCGATCATCCACGAAGCCGGTAAAGATACCCATCGCATTCGAGCCGCCACCCACGCAGGCCACCACGGTCTTGGGCAGCCGGCCGGCGCGCTCCAGCATCTGCGCACGCGCTTCCCGCCCGATGACGGATTGAAACTCCTTCACCATGCGCGGATACGGGGCCGGGCCCACGACCGATCCGATGATGTAGTGGCTGTCGTTCACGGTGGCGACCCAGTCGCGGATGGCTTCGGTGGTCGCGTCCTTGAGGGTACGCGTACCTGCAGTCACCGGCACGACGGTCGCGCCCAGCAATCGCATGCGGAAGACATTCAGCGCCTGGCGGCGCATGTCCTCCTCACCCATGTACACGACGCACTCGAGACCAAATCGGGCACAGATCGTGGCGGTGGCCACGCCGTGCTGGCCGGCGCCGGTCTCAGCGATGATGCGGTGCTTGCCCATGCGCCGGGCAAGCAATGCCTGACCCACGGTGTTGTTGATCTTGTGGGCGCCGGTGTGGTTCAGGTCTTCGCGCTTGAGCCACACCGGTGCCCCAATGCGCTCACTGAGGCGTGGCGCAAACGTGAGCGACGTGGGGCGACCGACATACTCGCGCAGCAAGCCATCGAGCTCGCTGCGGAAAGCGGCATCGGCGCGCGCGGCATCGAATGCAGCATCGAGCGCGTCGAGTGCCGGGATCAGCGTCTCGGGCACATAGCGTCCGCCGAAGGGGCCGAACCGGTCGTGCGCCATGGTCTCCATCTGCTCCACCGTCATCACTCAGTCTCCACAGCGCCGTGCGCTGCCTTCACGAACCGTTGCACACGCTCAGGATCCTTCACACCCGGCGCGACCTCCACGCCGGAAGATACGTCCACGACCTGCGGCGACAGCAGTCCGATCGCCGCCGCGACATTTTCGGGACGCAAACCTCCGGCCAACACCAATTGCAGTGACGGGACCGCCTGCCGCAGTGACGCCATGCTGTCCCGCAGCCCCGACCAGTCGAGCGCGACGCCCGTGCCGCCAAGCTGGCCGACCACATGTGCATCGAGCACAAGCACGCCGGCGACTTGTGCCAGCTGCATCGCGTCGTCAGGCAATTGCTGCCCGGACACGCGCAGCACGGGCCACACGGTGCGCCCGGACGTCCGACGAATCCACGCCACGGTGTCGGTGTAGGTGCGGGACGCTTTCGAATCATTCGCACGTATGCTGTGCCCATGCAGTTGCAGCACGTCGAGATCGAGTGTATCCGCAATCGCCACGATCTCTTCCGCCGGCTGGTCACCGAACACGGCTACACGCTGTATGCCCGAACGGCGCGGGCCAATGACGGTGCGAGCCTGCGGAACTGTGAGCAGCCTGGGGCCACCGGCGAGGATCACGCCGAGGTACGACGCCCCATGCGCTTCGGCGTGGGCGGCGTCGGCCGGGCGTGTGAGGCCGCAGATCTTGACCCGCACGCGGTCGTGATCGGTGGATATCATCGCGCGTTCCGGGTCACCAGACACCGCTTCACCGGCGCGCCGTGGTGTGCCGCTCGATAGAGCCGAGAGCCCGCACGCTGTCAGCCGGATCGGAGGCGGTGGATACCGCGCTGCCGACGAGAATGGCATCGGCGCCGGCATCCCGGGGTGCGAGCACGTCGTGCGCGTGTTGCATCCCACTTTCGGCGACCGCGATGCGATCGGCCGGGATGTGCGGAATGATGCGCGGCGCGGTCGCGGTATCGATGACCAGTGTTTCGAGATTGCGGTTGTTCACACCAATGACTGTCGCACCGGCGGCCAGCGCCCGATCGAGTTCGGCGAGGTCACGGATTTCGACCAGGGGTTCGAGGCCGATCTCCCGTGCCGTGTCCACCAGCATGGGGAGCAGCGAAGGCGACAGGGCTCGCACGATGAGCAGGGCCGCTGACGCACCGGCGGCGCGAGCTTCCCACAGCTGCACCGGGTGCACCAGGAAGTCCTTGCGGATGACCGGCACCTCCACGGCGGCCGCGACGGCCTGCAGGTCTTCGAGCGAGCCGCCGAACCGACTGGGTTCGGTCAGCACGGAGATCGCGGCCGCCCCGCCCCGCACATACGCCTCGGCTTGGGCCACGGCATCCAGCCCCGGGGCGATGGTGCCCTTGGAGGGCGAGGCACGCTTCACCTCGGCGATGACGCGAATATGCGATCCGGACAACGCGGAAACGAACGCGCGGACAGGACGGGCGTCTTTGGCCGCAGCCTGCAGGTCTTCGAGGCGATCTGCCACGGCCGCGGCGCGGGCGTGGGCGTCGCGCGTGAGCTGCCCCAGCGTGCCTTCGGGTTCGGTCCAGGCCGACAATTGTGGCGTGGTTGAAGAAAATCCTTGCACTTCGGCCTGTCTTCGGTTAGCGTGGCGGGTGATGCACTTCGGCCTGTTTTCGGGCGAGGCTGGTCCCCTTCTACTGTGGAGCTCTCATGCCGCTCACCAAGCGACAGCGCGAAATCCTCTCGTTTCTCTCCGAGTACAACGAGGTCAACGGCTATGCGCCGAGCTTCGAGGAGATCGCGTCGCAGTTCAACTATAACTCGCTTGCGACGGTGCATGAGCACCTGACCAACCTCGAGCGGAAGGGGTACATCAAGCGCTCGTACAACGAGAGCCGTGCCATCGAGATCCTGCCATCGGAGATCTACCAGCGTTCGGTGGAGTTGCCACTGCTGGGCTCCGTGGCCGCCGGTGCGCCCATCGAGGCGGTACAGAGTGGCGAAACCATGGCCGTGCCCGACGGTTTCCTGCGACGGAGCGGCAGTCACTATGTGCTGCGGGTACGCGGCGACTCCATGATCGAGGAGCACATCCGCGACGGCGACTACGTGGTGATCAACGACAAGCAGGCCGCCGACAACGGCGAAATGGTCATCGCCCTGCTCGACGGGTCTGGTGCCACGGTCAAGCGATACTATCGTGAACGTGATGGCCGCATCCGTCTGCAGCCCGCCAACGAGACCATGCAGCCCATGTTCGTGCATGAAGACGATGTCCGCATTCAGGGCATCGTCGTCGGTGTGCTCCGCCGGTACTGATTGCGTGCGGCTTCGCGACGATCAATGCGATCGTCGCGCGGTGCGCCTGACCAATCGTCAGGCGCGCCAACGTTGGGACGCGGTGCGCAGACGTTGGAGTGCATTGTAGCCATCGCCGGACGCCATTGCCCTGCGTGTCTCTACCACGGCGTCTTCGTATGAGAGGTCGTCCCGGCTCACGTAGAGTGCGGCTGCCGCATTGAGTAGCACCGCGGCGCGGGCGCCTTCGGAGCCTCCGCCCTGCAGCACCTCTTCGATCACGGCGGCGTTTTGCACGGGGTCTCCTCCGGCGAGCGATTCCGCGCTTACCAGGCCGATGCCAAAGTGCGCCGGATCGATGGTCCAGCTACGCACCTGCCCGTCGCGGGCCTCCCGCACCTCGGTGAGCCCCAGCGGGGAGATCTCATCGACGCCCGGGGCACCGTGCACCACCATGGCGCGCACCGAGCCCAGCTGTATCAATGTATTGGCCAGCAGCTCGAGCCGGGCGAGTTCGGCCACGCCCACCACTTGACGGCCCGCACGGGCCGGATTGGCCAACGGACCCACAATGTTCATGACCGTCGGCACGGCCAGCTCACGGCGAATCGGCCCAACATGACGCAACGCCGGGTGCATCAGCGGCGCGAACATGAACACGATGCCCGCTTCTTCGAGCGTGGAGGCCATCGCGGCCGGCGTCGTCTCGATGACCACCCCCAGCGCCTCCAGCACATCGGCACTGCCTGAGCGCGATGTGAAGGAACGATTGCCGTGCTTGGCCACGCGCACGCCCATGCCGGCGGCCAGCAATGCCGATGCCGTGGAAATGTTGAACGTCGTCAGTGAACCGCCCCCCGTGCCGCAGGTGTCCACCAACCCGTTCGGTTCAGTGGCCGGGAGCACGATCATCGCATCCCGCAGCGCACGCACGACAGCTGCCACTTCGGTGGGCGTCTCGCCCTTTACCCGCAGCGCCATGAGCAATGCGGCCACCTGCGCCGGAGTGCCCTCTCCGCGCATGATGATGCCGAACGCCTGATGCAGCTCTTCACCATCCAGCGGCTGGTGCATCGCCAGCCGGCGGATGGCCACTGCCAACGCATCAGCGGGCATGCAACGTCTCCAGCAGCGCCTGCGGCAGGCTGTTGCGCGAGGCAATCAGCGAAATCACCAGGCCGAGCAGGCGCACGCGCTCCACGTCTTCCTCGGTGTAGATGCCACGCTGCGCCCGATTCGTGAGATTGAGCACGCCCACCAGCTCTTCGTGATAGACCAGCGGGAAACTGATGAAGCTACCGGTCGTGAAGTACTGGTCGCGCAGCAGTGGGTGCTGGGCGGCTTCGCGCACGTCCTGCACCAGCAGAGGTTCGCGCGCCGCCGCCACGCGACCTGCCACACCTTCGCCGATGCGGATGCGCATGCCTTCCACGATGTTGGGCGCGATGCCGCGTGCCGCAGCGAGATACAGGTGGTCGGGCTCCGGGGCGCGCAGCATCAGCGAGCAACGCTGAGCCTGCATATCGTCACCCACCAACGCGAGCAGCGCGTCCACCAACGTGCGAGCATCGGTGGTTTCAGCGTCGAGTGACAGGGCGCGGTCCACCAGATACAGCGTGCGCGTGCGCTGGCGCAGCGCCTCGCTGCGACGATGCAGTTCGATATGAGCCTGCTCGAGCTGCCCCACCGCCGACGCGAGTTGCTGTTCGGCGAGCTCCGCCTTGCGTCCGGCTCGGCGCATTTCTTCCTGCGCCCGCGCGGCATCGGCTTGCAACGCGACAGCTTCGGCCGAGTTGAAGGCCGTCACCTCGCGGGGGGTATTGCGGACCTCGCGCAATTCAGCTTCGAGCACGGACAACTTGCGCACGTATTCACCGTGCACGCGCTGCGTCACGTCTTCGAGCGTGCGCACGGCCTCCTCGCGGGCGTCACGCTCGGAGATGCGGGCATAGGCGAGGTCGAACAGTGCCACGGCCGGTGCAATGCGCTCCGTGGTGCGGGTGCCAAAAATCTTGCGCGGCTCGTACAGAGCCAATACCGCGCCCAGATGCCCTTCCACTCGCAGGCCACGCAAAGCGAGCACACCGCCGTCCAGGGCGGCCGCAAAGCCGCACAACCGGGCGTAGTCCGCCGAACGATCGGTCACATCGAGGAATGGACCGCCGGCCTGAATCCGGGACCGCACGGGCTCCGGCAGGTGATCGAACGTGGTCTCCATACTGGTCCGGACCACCTGCGCGCCCACGGGCGTGAGGCGCTCCCGCAGCATATCCCGCCGCGCATCGTAGTGGATGAGCGCCACCGAGGCCCCGCGATCGAGTTCGGCGAGGCATTCGCCGAGCGCAATGAGTGCGCCATCGAGATCGGGGGACGCCGTGAGGGCGTGCGCCAGTGATGCGAGGGAACGTGGGGGCATGTCGTGGGGATGAGACGTGGAGAAAACGTCAGCGACCATCACAATGCAATGGGCGTCCGGCCGTGAGTTGAAGCGGACGCCCACCTCGCCTAGCTTCCCCGCGCTTATGGACCCGCGACCGATCCTCCTGGTAACCCAGTACGACGGGGGGCGATTCGCCGGCTGGCAGCGCCAGCCCGACGTGCGCACCGTCCAAGGCGAAATGGAGCGCGTGCTGGGCCGGCTGTGCGGCGGTCAGTACGTACCGGCCGTGGGGGCGGGGCGTACAGATGCCGGGGTGCATGCCCACGGTCAGGGGGTGGGGGTGCGCGTGCCGCCCCAGTGGACGGCCCCAAAGCTTCGCCGGGCCATGAATGCCCTGCTCCCCGACGATATTTGGGTCGCCGCCGCGCACCCGATGGTGCCGGAATTCCACCCCCGGCACAGCGCGACGGCGCGGCGATATGGTTATCTTATCGGGACGGATGATTTGGCCTCGTCGCCGTTTCGCCGCCGCCACGAATGGGCGCTCAGCCGCCCGCTCGATGTGGACGCGCTACAAAGCGAGGCCGCTGGACTGTTGGGAGAGCACACGTTTCGGGCGTTTGCCATAGCTCACACGGCGCCGGTCGACGATCACCACCGCTGCATCATTCATCATGCGGCGTGGGTGCCTCGCGAGGGCGGCTGGGTGTTCGAGGTGTCGGCAAACCGCTTTCTCCATCACATGGTGCGATTCCTGGTCGGGACGATGGTCGATGTGGCGCTTGGGCGCCGTCCGCGCGGCACGATCGCGCGGCTGTTGGTCACACCCGACAACGCGGACACCTCCCCGCCGGCCCCTGCGCACGGTCTGTCGCTGCGCGAAGTCACCTATCCCGCGGCGCTGTATGCGCAGGAGAGCTGAGATGCCCCCCGTCCCCGCCCTGCCGTTCTCCGGCCGCTTTCGCCTGACCACTCGCACACCGCTTGTGGCTTTGGTGACCCTGGTGCTCGTCGGCTGCGAGGGCATCAATCCTTCGGACTCGGCTGCGCAGACGCGTACGTTGCCACCGTCGCGGCCTACCGCCACCGGGCCGGTCCCGGCTCAGAACATCGACGCCTCTCGTCGAACGGCGATCACGACGGCAGTCGAGCGCGTGGCACCTGCGGTGGTCACCGTGCAAACGGAAACGGTCGAGCGGGTGCGCGTCGACATGTTCGAGTACTTGCTGGGCGGGCGCTCCGGTGAACGTCGCAATGCCGGCATTGGGTCTGGCTTCATCGTCCGCAATGACGGGGTCATCGTCACGAATGCTCATGTGGTAATGGGCGCGACCAGTGTTTCCGTGGCGATGCTCGACGGCACGACCTACCGCGCCACGATTGTGGGCGTCGACGAAACCAACGATCTGGCGGTCGTGCGGATCGACGCCCGCGATTTGCCGGTTGCGCAGCTCGGTCGCTCCAGCGACCTGATTGTCGGCGAGTGGACCATCGCGATCGGCAACCCGTTCGGCTTTGTGCTCGGCAACAACGAGCCCAGCGTGTCGGTGGGCGTAGTGAGCGCCGTGGGACGCAATCTCGCGGGTCAGACGTCCGGTGGCGGTGTGTACATCGACATGATTCAGACCGACGCGGCCATCAATCCCGGCAACTCGGGCGGTCCGCTGGTGAACGCCAATGGGGAAGTGGTGGGCGTGAACAGCTCCATCTATTCGCCCAGTGGCGGGTCGGTGGGATTGGGGTTCGCGATTCCCATCGATCGAACCAAGCGCATCGTCGAGGATCTCCTCGAACACGGGGTGGCGCGTCATCCGTGGGTGGGCATCCGTCTCGAGACGCCGCAGGTCCAAAGCGCGCGCGAAGTGGCTTCGGTGGGCGCGGTGGTGGCGCGCGTGGCGCCTGGATCGCCCGCTGAACGTGCTGGGGTGCGGGTGGGCGATCAGATCACCTCGGCCGGTGGCCGAGGTGTGCGCAATCCCTTCGAGTGGGAAGCGCGTCTGCTGGATCTGCGGGTGGGTGAGTCCCTTCCCATCACGCTGCGTCGAGCGGGACGCGACGTCCCTGTCACGATGCGGGTCGATGACGCGCCCGAAGTCACGGCGCCCAAGGTCACCGTGCTGCGCGAACTGCAGCTGGTGACCGTCACTGACGCCATTCGCCAGGAACGTGGCATCGCCTCCAACGCCGGCGCGCTCGTATTCAAGGTGTCCGATCGCATTCGTGACGAGATCGGCCTGCAGGAAGGCGACGTGATCGCGCAGGTGGGCCGCACGCGCGTGACGTCGGCCCAGCAGGTGTCCGAGGCCATTGATCGTCAGGGCGCCCGTGGCGCCGTCGTGCTCGTCTTCGAGCGCAACCGACAGTATTTCCAGACGCAGTTCACCCTTCGTTGAGTTCCGTGACCGCACCAGACCGCTCTCCGCACGCCACGTACCAGTCGCCGCTCGCTGATCGCTACGCATCGAAGGCGATGCTCACCCTGTGGGGCGGGCAGACCCGCTACGGACTCTGGCGCCGCCTGTGGCTCGCCCTGGCCGAATCGCAGCAAGCGTTGGGCATCGAGATTCCCGATGCGGCGATCACGGAGATGCGTGAGCACCTCGACGACATCGACTTTGCCGCGGTGGCAGCGTACGAGAAGTCGTTCCGTCACGATGTCATGGCACATGTGCATGCGTTCGGTGATGTGGCGCCGGCGGCCCGCAAGTTCATCCATCTGGGTGCGACCAGCTGCTACGTCACCGACAACACCGAACTGGTGCTGATGCGCCGCGGCCTCACGCTGTTGCGCGAGAAGCTGCTCGATGTGCTCGAGTCACTGGGTGAGTTCGCGCGCGAGTGGAAGGACGTGCCGGCGCTGGGTTACACGCACCTCCAGCCGGCGCAGCTCACCACGGTGGGCAAGCGCGCCACACTGTGGATGCAGGACATCCTGCTCGATCTCGAAGACCTCGAGTATCGCATCGCGACCCTGCCCTTCCGCGGCGTGAAGGGCACCACGGGCACGCAGGCCAGCTTCCTCACGTTGTTCGACGGCGATCACGCCAAGGTGCGTGAACTCGATCGCATGGTGTGCGAGCGCATGGGGTTCAAGACGTCCATTCCGGTGAGTGGCCAGACGTACTCCCGCAAAGTGGACGCTCAGGTGCTCGGCGTGGTGGCGGGCATTTCCTCCACGGCGTCCAAGTTCTCCGGCGACATCCGCATGC
The DNA here is from genome assembly GCF_036405635.1 of Gemmatimonas sp. GTDB lineage: Bacteria > Gemmatimonadota > Gemmatimonadetes > Gemmatimonadales > Gemmatimonadaceae > Gemmatimonas. Next base: position 37,437 of record NZ_DASWXE010000207.1, read on the forward strand.
TGCAGGCATTCGGCGAACTCGAGGAACCGTTCGAAAAGAACCAGATCGGTTCGTCGGCCATGGCGTACAAGCGCAACCCCATGCGCTCGGAGCGCATTGCGGCACTCGCACGCTTCGTGCTGTCGCTCGAGCCGAATGCGAACCAGACGCATGCGGTGCAGTACTTCGAGCGCACGCTCGATGATTCGGCCAACCGCCGGCTTGCGATCCCGGAGTCGTTTCTGGCGACTGACGCGATTCTGGTACTCATGCAGAACGTGACGCGTGGCCTCGAGGTGCATCCGGCGCGCATTCGCCGCCGGGTGGACGATGAACTGCCGTTCATGGCCACCGAAGAACTCATCGTGCGCTTCGTGCGCGCGGGCGGCGACCGTCAGGAAGCCCACGAGCTCATTCGTGTGCACAGCATCGCCGCAGCGCGCGCGGTGAAAGACGGTGCACCGCGCAACGACATGCTCGAGCGCCTGGCCGCCGATCCGGCGTTTGGTGTGTCACTTGAAGATCTGCAGTCCGCCGCGGAGCCGTCCCGCTTCGTTGGGCGCGCGCCGCAGCAGGTGGTGGAATTCCTCGACGAACATGTCGCACCGTGGCTGGCCCGTGAACGCGCTGCCGTGGAACTCGAGGAGGTGCGCGTATGAGTGCCGCTGCATTGACGCAGACCAACCTGCCGCTGCCGCTCGTGCGCCGTGGCAAGGTACGCGACGTGTATGCGGTGGATGACGATCGTCTGCTCATGGTCACCACCGATCGCATCAGTGCGTTCGATGTGGTCATGCACGAAGCCATTCCGTACAAGGGCGCGGTGCTCACGCAGGTCACCGCGTGGTGGCTCGCACAGTTGTCGGGCATGGTGGATCACCATCTGATCACCGCCGAGACAGACGAGATCATCGCCGCCGTGCCGTCACTGGCGCCGCACCGTGATGCGCTGGCTGGTCGCAGCATGCTCACCCTGCGTGCCGACGTCGTGCCCCTCGAATGCGTGATTCGGGGCTACATCACGGGTTCGGCGTGGAAGGAATACCGCGAGCATGGCACGCTGGCCGGCGAAGCGCTCAAGACCGGTCTGCGGGAAAGTGATCGTCTCGATCCGCCCATCTTCAGCCCAGCTACGAAGGCCGAGACGGGTCACGACGAGAACATCACCATCTCGCAGGTGGTGTCCGAAGTGGGCGCCGAAACCGCGGCGCAGCTGGAATCACTCGCCCGCCGCATCTACGAGTACGGCCGGGCAACAGCCGAGCCGCGTGGTATCATCGTGGCCGACACGAAGTTCGAATTCGGTTGGCGCGATGGAAAGCTGCTGTTGATCGACGAAGTGCTCACACCCGACAGCTCGCGCTTCTGGCCGGCCGATGGATATGCGCCGGGGCGTGGACAGCCCAGCTTCGACAAGCAGCCTTTGCGTGACTGGTTGGATGTCGAGCGCCGCGCAGGACGCTGGAATGGCGAAGCACCGCCGCCGACATTGCCGCCTGAAGTGATTCATGCCACCAGCGTGCGCTACCGTGATGCGTTTGCCCGCATCACCGGCGCACCGCTCGATTTGGCCCGCCTTGGACTCCCGGAGGATCGCTGATGTTTGCGCGCGAGGGATACCCGTTCATGCTGGGCGCGCTGGCGCTCGCGGCGATCGCCTATGTGGGTGCTCTGCGACTGCGTTCGTGGCCGTTGTGGGTCGTGGCCTTTCTGCTCACGGTGATCGCGCTGTGGGTGGCCTGGTTCTTTCGCAATCCCGAGCGCACGGGTGAGCGTGGCGACCGCGTGGTGGTCTCGCCGGCCGACGGCCGCGTGGTGCTGATCACCAACATCGACGAGCCCACGTTTGTGGGCGGCCCGACTACGCGCGTGTCCATCTTCATGAACGTGTTTGACGTGCACGTGAACCGGTATCCGGTGAACGGACGTGTGGCGTATGTGGTGCACAAGGCCGGCAAGTTTCTCAACGCCGTGACCGAAGCGTCCAGCGTCGAGAATGAACAGGCCTCGGTGGGCATCGTGAGCGGACCGCACCGCATTCTGGTGCGTCAGATCGCGGGCCTCATCGCCCGCCGCATCATCACCGATTCGGCCAACGGCGATACCGCCACTCAAGGCGCTCGTATGGGGCTGATTCGCTTCGGTTCGCGGGTGGATGTGTTCCTGCCGCCGTCGTCGACGCTGCGCGTGCAGGTGGGCCAGCGCATGAAGGCCGGCGAGTCCATCGTCGCCGACCTGCCGGTGGCGTGAGGTGAGTCAGTCCCCCGAAGCACGGCAAGGCACCGAGCCGGCCGATCGCGCCCGGCGCCCGCGGCCGCGCGCCGTCGTGGCACTGCCGAATGGCTTCACGTTGGCGAATCTCTTCTTCGGGATCTTCGCCATCGTGTCCGCGTCGCGTGGGGACTTCGATGCGGCCGCGCGCTTCATCGTGTTTGGTGCCATCGCCGACACGCTGGACGGGCGTATCGCGCGGGCGACCAAGTCCGGATCGCGTTTCGGTGAGGAACTCGACTCGCTGGTGGATGCCATCTCGTTCGGCACGGCACCGGCGCTGATCATGTACTTCGCCGTGTTCCAGAGCAGCCGATGGGAATGGATCTTCTGCTTCTTCTTCACGGCATGCGCGGTGATGCGCCTCGCGCGCTTCAACGTGGAGTCGGCCGGCCGGAAGACCACACACTTCAGTGGTCTGCCCAGCCCCGCCGCGGGTATGACGCTGGCCACGTACTACTGGTTCAGCCAGACCCCGCTTTACACCGAGACCATCATCGGTGACCTGCCGTGGCACCAGATGCTGCGCTGGGTGATGCTGGGGCTCGGCATGCTGATGATCAGCAACGTGCAGTACGCCAAGGTGCCGACGGTCAACTTCCGGACCATCAAGGGCGTGCTGGGTTTCCTGTTGGTCATTGGCACATTCATCGGCGTGATCTTCCTGCCGAAGAAGTTCTTCTTCCCCGCGCTGATGGCGTACGTGCTGTACGGCATCCTGCGCACCGTGTTCCTGGGATTGCTCGATCGCCTGCCGGGCCGCGATGACGCGGACGATGACGACGATTTCGATGATCCCAGTACCAGGCGCCGTTCGCTGCGCCGTCGTTCCAAACAAAACCCATCCGGTATCCACACCGGTCACGAGGAGTCTCCGGCATGACCCGTTTCCGTTGCGCCATCCATATCGTCCCGCGGCGCGGCATTCTCGATCCGCAGGGGAAGGCTGTCGCCGATGCCCTGCACTCCCTCGGCTTCGCCGCCGTCGGTGAGGTGCGCGTGGGCCGGCATGTCGTGGCCGAGATCGAGGCGGCGTCGGAAGACGCAGCGCGTGACCAGGTGAAGGCCATGTGCGAGAAGCTGCTGGCCAATCCGGTCACGGAGGACTTCGAGATCGCCAGCCTGGTGCGCGCGTGAAGGCCGGCATCGTTCGTTTTCCCGGCTCCAACTGCGACGAGGATGCGTTTCACGCCATTGCGGACGCCCTCGGACAGGAAGCCGTGTACCTGTGGCACAAGGATCACGACCTGCAGAACGTCGACCTGGTGATCCTCCCGGGTGGATTCAGCTACGGTGACTACCTGCGTGCCGGCGCCATCGCGCGCTTCAGCCCGATCATGCAGGAAGTGGTCGCACACGCGAAGCGCGGCGGTCTCGTGCTCGGTATCTGCAATGGTTTTCAGATCGCGTGCGAAGCGGGACTGCTGCCCGGCGCACTGTTGCGCAACGTGAGCCTGCGGTTCGTCAGCGCACCGGTGGACCTGCGCGTCGAAAGCATCGCCACGCCCTTCACGTCGCAGTATCACATTGGTCAGGTGATCAACGTCCCGGTCGCCCATGGCGACGGTCGTTACACGGCCGATGGTGATACGCTCGCGCGCCTCGAGGGCGAGGGTCAGGTGGTGTTCCGCTATGTCAATGCGGGGGGCGAAGCCACCGATGCCGCCAATCCCAATGGCTCGCTGCGCAACATTGCCGGCATCGTGAGTGCCGAAGGCAACGTGCTCGGCATGATGCCGCATCCCGAGCGTGCGCTGGAAACGGCGCTGGGCTCTGTCGATGGGGTGCCTCTCTTCCAGTCCATCCTCGAATCGCTGGCCGGGGGTGTCCGCGCATGAGTACGTCCGAAAGTCCGTCCATGACTTCTTCGAAGGTGCAGTCGCGTCCGGGTGATCCGGCGATCACGCCGGCCCTGGTCGCCGAACACGGCATCACGGAGTTCGAGTACGAGCGACTGGTGAACATGCTGGGCCGCACGCCCACGTTCACCGAGATCGGCGTGGTCAGCGCGCTGTGGAGTGAACACTGCTCCTACAAGCACTCGCGTCCGATGCTCAAGACGCTGCCGACCAAGGCGCCATGGGTGCTGCAGGGGCCCGGTGAAAACGCCGGCGTGATCTCTGTGGGCGATGGCTGGGCGGTGGCGTTCAAGATCGAATCGCACAATCACCCGTCGGCGGTGGAGCCGTACCAGGGCGCTGCCACCGGTGTCGGTGGCATCCTGCGTGACGTGTTCACGATGGGCGCGCGTCCGATTGCGCTGCTCAACTCCCTCCGCTTCGGTCCACTCACCTCCTCGCGCGTGCGGTGGCTGTTCTCCGGCGTCGTGAAGGGCATCGGTGACTACGGCAACTGCGTGGGCGTGCCGACGGTGGGCGGCGAAGTGGTGTTCGACCCGTCGTACGAAGGCAACCCGCTGGTCAACGCGATGTGCGTCGGCCTCATGCGCGAAGACGAGTTGATGCGCGCGGTGGCAGAAGGCGTGGGCAATCCGATCATGGCCGTCGGTGCCCGCACGGGCCGCGATGGCATTCACGGCGCGTCCTTCGCATCCGAGGATCTGTCGGAGAGCAGCGAAGCGAAGCGCCCCATGGTGCAGGTCGGCGATCCGTTCACGGAAAAGCTGCTGCTCGAAGCCTCGCTCGAACTCATTCGCAGCGGCCACATCGTCGCCATTCAGGACATGGGCGCGGCTGGCCTCACCTCGTCGTCGGCGGAAATGGCCGAACGTGGTGATGTGGGTGTGACGATCGACGTCACCAAGGTGCCTGTGCGGGAACAGGGCATGACACCGTATGAGATCCTGCTGTCGGAATCGCAGGAGCGCATGCTGGTGGTGGCCAAGCAGGGCCACGAAGATGACGTGCGTGCCATCCTCGCGAAGTGGGACCTCGAAGCGGCGGTGATCGGCGAAGTGATCGCCGAGCCGGTGTATCGCGTGACCGAAGGCGAGACGGTGGTGGCAGAGTTCCCGGGCTCTCGCCTGGTGACCGAGTGCCCGCAGTACGTGCTCGAGCCGAAGGAAAGCGAGGCCCTCAAGGCGGCGCGTGCCCGCAACCCGCTCGACGTGACGCCGCTGGCCGACGAACGCGACCATGCATGGACGCTCGAGCGCCTGCTGGCTTCGCCGACCATTGCCAGCAAGCGCTGGGTGTGGCAGCAGTACGATTCCACCGTACGCACCAGCACGGTGCGCGGCCCGGGCAGCGACGCGGCCGTGGTGCGCCTGCGTGGCACCGACAAGGCCATTGCCCTGTGCATCGACGGTAACGGCCGTCACGTGGCCCTCTCGCCCCGCAATGGTGGTCGTGCGGCGGTGTGCGAGGCCGCGCGCAACGTGGCCTGCTCCGGTGCCCGCCCCAAGGCGATCACGAACAATCTGAACTTCGGCAACCCCAAGAAGCCCGAGGTGTATTTCCAGCTCAGCGAAGCCATCGCCGGCATGGGCGAGGCGTGCACCGTGCTGGAAGCGCCGGTCACGGGCGGCAACGTTTCGCTCTACAACGAAAATCCGCAGGGTGCGATTCACCCCACGCCGACCATCGGTATGGTGGGCCTGATCGAATCCATGGCACATGTGACGCCGTCGGCGTTCCAGAAGACCGGAGACGAAATCGTACTGCTGGGTGACTGCACCGATGAACTCGGGGCGAGCGAGTACCTGTTGGCCATTCACGGTCTGACCATCGGCGAGCCGCCGGTGTGTGATCCGACGCGCGAACGCGCGCTCATCGATGCACTGCTCGAGTCTATTCAGGCTGGCGCGGTGCGTTCGGCGCACGATTGCAGCGACGGCGGTCTGGCGGTGGCTCTGGCCGAGTGCGCGATGCTCGATCGCGACAACGCCTTCGGTTTTTCGGTGGATCTCTCGAAGTGGGCTGCGCTGCCGCATCGTGCGCTGCTCTTCGGCGAGGCCCATGGTCGTGTGGTCGTCTCCACGGCGCAGAGTGCGGCCGTGCTGGAGATCGCGCGGCGTCATGGCGTTCCGGCGCAGGTCATCGGTACGGTGACCGACGCGACCGGTGGCGCCAGCTTCACCATTTCCGATGACACGTTCACCGCTCCGGTGATGTGGCTCGCGAAAGCGTTCCATGAAGCCATTCCGCAGGCGATGGACGGCGAAACGCCGGCCGAGCACGCGGTGGCGTCGTCGCACGCACCCACCAACGACTGACGGGATTTCTACCCATGTGTGGTATTTTCGGCGTCTACGGCCATCAGGAAGCGGCCGCGCTGACGCAGTTGGGACTGTACTCGTTGCAGCATCGCGGACAGGAGTCGGCCGGCATCGTGGCGGTCGACGATGATGGCCGCGCGCGGGTGAGCCGTGCGATGGGTCTTGTCTCGGAGGGGTTCGAGGACGCCGAGATGGATGTGTTGCAGGGACCGATCGCCATCGGACACACGCGCTACAGCACAGCCGGTGCCTCGGCCATCGAAAACGCGCAGCCCATCCTCGCCCGTGTGCGGCGCAGCCACATTGCGCTCGCACACAACGGCAATCTCACCAACGCGGTGGAACTGCGTCGCGACCTCGAAGACGACGGCGCGATCTTCTCCAGCACGATGGACTCGGAAGCCATCGTGCACCGTATTGCACGCGCCACGGGTGACTCGCCCGAAGCGCGCGTCGCCTCCGCGCTGCAGGGCGTGGAGGGCGCCTACTGCCTGCTGGTCGTGCTCGACGAGACGGTGGTGGTGGCGCGTGACCCGCATGGCTGGCGCCCGCTGGTGATGGGTCGCCTTGGTGAGAGCTATGTGTTCGCTTCGGAGACCTGCGCGCTCGACATCGTTGGGGCGACGGTGGAACGCGAGATCCTGCCCGGTGAGATCGTCGCGGTGGACGCACAGGGCGTGCGTTCCATTCAGCCTCTCGCTGCGGCGCCGATCAATCGCTGCGTGTTCGAGCACGTCTATTTCGCGCGCCCGGACAGCAAGGTGTTCGGCGGCTCGGTCGATCGTTCGCGCCGCGCGCTGGGTCGCAAGCTGGCCATCGAGCAGCCCGCTCCGGGTGCCGAAGTGGTCTTCGCGGTGCCTGACTCGTCCAACTCGGCAGCGCTTGGCTTCGCCGAGGAGTCGGGCATCCCGTACGAGCTGGCACTTATCCGCAACCACTACGTCGGACGCACGTTCATTCAGCCCACGCAGGCCGGTCGTGATGCGAAGGTGAAGGTGAAGTACAATCCGGTGCGCGAGCTCCTCGAGGGCAAGAGCGTCGTAATGGTCGACGACTCCATCGTGCGCGGCACCACCACGCGTGGCCTCGTGTCACTCGTGCGAGCGGCGGGTGCGCGCGAAGTGCACATGCGCGTCTCCAGCGCGCCGATCATCTCGTCGTGCTACTACGGCATCGACACGCCGCACCGCGGAGAGCTCATCGCTGCCCAGATGTCGCACGCGGAGCTTGTGCGTCACCTCGGTGTGGATTCGCTGGGTTATCTGTCGATCGACGGCATGTTGTCGGCGATGCCGAGTGGGCCGGATGGCTATTGCCATGCCTGCTTCTCCGGTCGTTACCCCACGCCGATTCCGGCGGACCCTGAACTGCTGCGTGCAGGGAGTGCTGCATGATTGCCGGATTCTCGCTGATGGCCGCGTCGCGCGTGCGTCAGGCCGTGACGGTGGCGGGTGTGCTGATCGCGTCGACGTTCAGCGTGGTGAGCAACGTGAAGGCACAGGCGGCGTCGCCAGCAGCGGCCCTGCCCGCGCATGCTCCGGTGCCTGCCAAGCCCGCCGATGTGTCGTCCATGGATGCCATTCTCGCGGCACTCTACGACGTCATTTCCGGACCGGCTGGTCAGAAGCGGGACTGGGATCGATTCCGTTCATTGTTCGTGCCGGGCGCGCGGTTGATGCCGACCGCGCAGCCGGCTGGTCAACCTGGTCTGGTCACGGTGCTGACGCCGGAAGCGTTCATTCAGCGCACCAGCGCTGGCTTTGAGCGGGACGGCTTCTTCGAGCGCGAGATTGGCCGTAGCGTGGATACCTTCGGCAAGATCACGCAGGTGTTCAGCGCCTACGATTCCAAGCGCAAGCTCGAAGACCCCAAGCCGTTTCAGCGCGGCATCAACAGCATCCAGCTGTTGAACGACGGCACGCGGTGGTGGGTGGTCTCGATCTATTGGGATGCGGAGCGTCCCGACAATCCGATTCCTGCGCGCTACCTGAAGAAGTAGGACGCACAAAGAGAAACGCCCCGGCCACTGAGTGGTCGGGGCGTTTCTCTTGAGTGGAGGTGAGGGGAATCGAACCCCTGTCCGAGACTAGATCCACCCCGGTTTCTACGTGCGTATCCCATTGATTGAGGTCTCCTTCAGCTGGCCAATGGGAAGCCCACGTCAGGACAAGCCTTCTAGAGTTTTGCCTCGGTGCGGAAGGCGCACACCGAGACTAGCCCAGATTTGCGATACTCACGTGCCGCCCCGGGCGGGCTGCCGCGTGAGCACTGCTACGTAACCCGAAGGTTAGGCAGCGAGCGCGAGGTTGTTGTTCGCGATTGGAATTTTCCCGAGTGTTTTACCAGGTGCTCGAGGACCTGGGCACGCTACCAGAGATTCACCAACCCCGTCGAAGCCAGTCACCCCCGGTATTCGAACGGTCCTGCATTCTTACACTACACGACCAGCCGGGGTCCCGGCAACTGCCGCGCCCTGCACGGCTCTCACGCCGCTTCGCAGGTGAGCGACGACACGTCCGGATCGGACGCCGCCAGACCACGCGCCTTGTACTCCTCGTAGAACTCGAGGTAGTTGGTGAAGATCGTCTCCACTTCGGCAAAGTCACGCACCTGGTGCAGCTTGGCGCGCAGTTCCGCCGAGTTGGGCAACCCCTTCACGTACCAGCCCAGATGCTTGCGGAATTCCAGTGCGGCGCCGACGGCATCTGCTTCGTAGCCCTGCACCATGCGCGCATGATCGAGCGCGATGGCAAAGCGCTCGTGCACACCCGGCGTTTCCGGCACGGGCGTGCCGTCGATGAGCGCACGCGTCTGCTTGAAGACCCACGGCTGCCCGTACGAACCACGGCCGATCATGATGCCATCGGCTTTGGTGTGATCGAGCATGCGCTTGGCGTCCTGCGCCGTCTTGATGTCGCCGTTGCCGAGCACTGGGATATCGAGCGCCTCGGCGACGCGAGCGATCTCGTCCCAGTTGGCACTACCGGAGTACATCTGCGTGCGTGTGCGGGCGTGCAGTGCGAACACTTTTGCGCCGGCGTCCTGCATGCGGAGCGCGATGCCCACCGGGTCACGCATTTCCTCGTTCCATCCGGAGCGCGTCTTGACGGTGACGGGCAGTGGCGTGGCCTTGGAGACCGCTTGGATGATTTCTTCGACGAGGCTCAGGTCTTTGAGGCACCCCGAACCACCGTTGCGCCGCACGACCTTCTTGACCGGGCAACCGAAGTTGATGTCGACGAAGTCGGGCTGAAACATGTCGGTGACGAGCGCGGCTGCATCGGCCATGGCCGCGGGCTCAGAGCCGAAGATCTGCACGCCGATTGGTCGTTCCTCAGGGGCGAACCGCAGCTTGCTGATGGTCGCCTCATTCTCGCGCCGGATGCCTTCAGCCGAGAGAAACTCGGTTACCACGACGTCAGCCCCGTGGGCGTGACACAGCCGACGGAACGGTGATTCCGACACTCCTGCCATCGGCGCCAGGTACAGCGGGACCGAATGCGGGACGGCAAAGGGGAACGTCTTGCGGGGCATACACTTGAACCTAGCCGACCCGGTTCAGCGGGGCAACGCGTCCTGTTTGACAGGGGCTGCCCTGCTGTTACGATTACGGGCTATGGAACTGCGCGAGTTTTTCTCCGAAGACGCCGTCGAACTCGAGCTTCAGGGCACGAGCAAGGACGAGATCCTGAAGGAACTGATCGGGCTGCTCAAGCTCGACGAAAAGTCCGAGGGCATGCTGTTCAAGATGCTCAAGCGGCGCGAGAACCTCGGTTCCACCGGCATTGGCCGTGGTATCGCGATTCCGCATTGCCGCTCGCTGGTCGTGAACCGTCTGCGCGTGGCCTTTGGCCGCAAGAAGGACGGCGTCGACTTCAAGGCGATCGACGACAAGCCGGTCAACTTCTTCTTCCTGATCGTTGCCCCGCCACTCGAGGTCTCCAACCAGTACCTCCCCGTGCTCGGCAAGATCGCGCAGTTCAGCAAGGAGGGTGATGTGCCTGCCCGTTTGCTCGAACTGACCTCGCCCGCGCAGTTCATGGCGCTGCTCGAGGAAAAGCGGGTCTGATCTTTCGCGTCCGTGCTGAGCGATCTGCTCAGGCGGCGTTGACCTCATCCAGCAGTCGACGGACAGCGCCGAGCAATTGGCCGGCGCTGAATGGCTTGGCGACAAAATGCAGCGAATTGCTCGCGATGCCCTGCATCACCGCATCGTCGTCCGCGTAGCCGCTCATGAAGAGCACGGGCACATCGGGATATCGGGCGGACACCCGCGCCGCGAATTCCGGTCCCGATACCTGCGGCATTACCACATCACTGAGTACCATGTCCGGCGGCTCTGGCATGGCTTCGAGCAGGTCCCACGCGGCGTAGGCACCATCGGCTGCCGATACGCGGTACCCGGCACGCGTCAGCAGCGACGTGGTGGCCTTCCGCACCGCCGCATCATCTTCCACCAGGAGGACGTGTTCCGTGCCACCGGCCGGATCGCTGGCGGCCAGTGTGGTCTCGTCCTGCTGCTCCGGAGCGACGATGCCGGGGAACGTGATCACGATTTCGGTGCCCTGCCCCACGTCCGATGTCACCACAATCTCACCGCGCGCGGCGGTGACAATGCTGTACACCATGGCGAGCCCCAGACCGGTGCCGCGCTCGCGTGTCTTGGTGGTGTAGAATGGCTCGAACACACGCGGCAGGACTTCCGGGGGAATACCGGCACCGGAATCACCCACACGTAGTCGCAAATCGCCGGCGCTCGTGCGCTCAGTGGTCACGGTCAGCCGGCCACCGGATGGCATCGCATCACGCGCGTTGGCCGCGAGGTTCATGAGCACTTGCTCGAGGCGTCCGTGATCGAACATCACGCGTGGTGCGTCTGGCGCAGTGACGATATGCAGTTCGATCTGTTCACCCACCAGACGGGACAGCAACCGGCGCAGTGCCTGGATGGCCGTGTTCACATCGAGGCGTTCGTCGTGCACAACCTGACGACGGCTGAACACCAGGATCTGTCGCGTGAGTGCGGATGCGCGTTGCGCCGCGCCAAGAATCTCGCTGGCTTCCAGTCGATGCGATGACTGGACCGGCAGCTCATCGCGCAGCAACTCGGCGTTGGTGGCGATGGCCGACAGGTAGTTGTTGAAGTCGTGCGCAATGCCGCCGGCAAAGGCACCAAGCGCCTCGAGCTTCTGCGACTGCCGCAACTGCTCACGTGACTGTTCGAGTTCTGCCTCGGCACGGCGGCGTTCCGTCACATCGATCATGATGCCGACGGCCACTGTCTCCTGCACGCGTTCGATGGCGCCCACGTAGAGCTCCACCTGACGACGGCCACCCCACAAGTCGCGAAAGGTCCATACACCGGCCCGCATGGTGGAAGCCGCGTCGGGCAACGGCAATTCGGCAAAGGCCTCGCGCTCTTCTTCCACGATGAGGTCGAGCACGCGAGTGCCGGCACTTAGTTCACGTGCGCCCACGAAGACACTTGCCGCATCGTTCACCTGCTCGATGCGACCGTCCGTGAGACGCCACGTGAGCATCGGCAGCGGACTGGTGGAGAACAGGTGGCGATAGCGTGCTTCACTGGCCTCGAGCGCGCGCTCGCGATCACTCACCGTGTCGGCCAGCTGATTCAGCGAGTTGGCGAGTGCTTCGATCTCGTCGCCGCTCTTCACGGTGGCGCGGCGGTCGCGATCACCAGTGGCGAGCGCGCGGGCCACGTCGGAGAGATTGAGCAGCGGATCGGTGATGCGCCGTGCGGTGAACCACGCAAACCCGATGAACACCAAAGTGCCCATCAAACCGATGAGCAAGTCGAGCAGAAATTGTCGACGGGCCACTTCGAGCGTGGCCGACACGGGAATGCCGATGTACAGCAACCCATCCGTCGCCGTGAGTGGAGCGTGGGCCACCAAACGACGCGTGCCATCGAGCGAGAGAATGTCCTGCACGTCGTCCGGATGCGCGTAGTCGAACGCCATCATCGCCGAGTCAGCCGGAGCACGCTGCATCCAGTCGTCGAGATCTGCCGTACGTAAGAAGACTTCGCCAGTGCGCGTGAGCACCGTGAGTACCGAGCCCGCGGGCAGGTCACGTACCAGACGCACGGCCGCCAGCGAATCGAGTGCGATGGAGGCACCGGCCACACCGATGGGAACAGCACTCCCTTCGGCCAGAATGGGCATCGTCAACGGCACGACCCATCCGCTGTCGGGCAACACGACGGAGCGTCGCGCGCGACTCACCGCATAGCGGCGCGTACGCATGACCTCCTGGAACGGATCCGTATTGGCCATGTTCGGCAGCGCCGGTCCCATGGCGGCTCGACGCAATGCACCATGCACGACGCCCAACGTGTCGGTGATGAACACGTTGGTGAGGTTGATACTGGTCTCGTCGAACACATAGCGCAGCAACGAATCGTTGCGCACCGACGGATCGTCGATGCGCAGCAGGCGCGAGACGGATGCCAGAATGGTGCGCACCCCGTTGATATCCGCGTCCAATAGCTGCGCCGCACGCCGCGCTGTTGCCAGGCTGCGCTCGGACAGCAACTCCTGTTCACTGCGCCACCGTTCCACCGCGCGCACCAGCGAGATCATCGCGATGGGGAACGTCAGTGACAGGGCGAGCAGGAACAGGCGCCGCCGAATACCCGCCCGGAAGGGCTTGGGGACTAATCGGTTGGACGGGGAGACCATTGCTGGTGACGCTAGTTATGCAGCGCCGGGCTCGCCAGAGCGCCGTGGGCCCCCATGCGTTGGACGGGTCACATCCGATTCACGAACTGCGTGAAGGTTCAAATCTCACCTGTCAGTGCTGATCGATGACCACGCGCCTGAGGTCGCCGCGCAGGCGCCAGTAGACCCGTAAGCTCTGCAGTACTGCGGCCGCAGCCAGCCCGGCCACCAATCCTACCCAGAAGCCCTGTTCCCGCAGTGAGGTGCGAAATCCGAGGTACGCCCCCAACGGCACGCCAACGCCCCAGAAGGCGATCATGTGCAGGACGGCAGGCACCCGTGTGTCTCCCGTACCCCGCAGCACGCCGCTGGTGACGGCCTGGAGGCCGTCGAAAACCTGGAACCAGCCGGCCAGAGGGATCAGTGCCACCGCGACGGCTACGGTGGCGGTCTCCGTGGTGTAGAGCGTAGCCAGTTCCGTCGGGAAGAGGATGAACACCACAGCGCTCAGGCACATGAAGCCCACGCCGCAGGCGATGGCCGCTGCAGCGTCCCGGCGTGCGGAATCCACGTCGCCCCGGCCAATGGCACGACCCACTACGGCCGAGGCCGCGCCAGAGATACCGAGCGGCACCATGAAGGTCATCGCGGCCATGTTCAGCGCGATTTCGTGGCCAGCCAGTGATGCGGTGCCCATCCAGCCCATGAAGAGTGCCGTGAGCCCGAACGCGAAGCTCTCGAAGAACCACTGGATGCCGATCGGGACGCCGATACGCACCATGCGGGCGAACGGGCCCCATTGCCAGCTCTCGGGGCGCCAGGGGCGCACGGTGTCGCGCAGCAGCGGCCAGGACAGCCACAGCAACACGAACATCATGGCCCACGTGGAAATGGCGGTGGCGTACCCGGCACCGGCCACACCAAAGGCCGGAAATCCGAGATTGCCGAAGATGAGCAGCCAGTTCACCGCAGCGTTGACGAGGTTGGCGATCAGTGCGGCGATGATGATGGGCCGCACCGGTCCCATGGCCTGCAACGTCTGCCGGAACACGGTGAACAGGAAGAACGGCAGGGCGCCGATGGCACGCCGGCGCGCATAGACAGCCGTCTCCCCAATGACCTCGGGCGGTTGCTCGAGGGCGCCAAGCAACCACTCACCAGGCATGAGACACAGCGTCACCACGGCAGCGACAGCGACCGCCAGCAGCAAGCCGCGCTGCACACCGCGGGCGGCGGCCGCATGATCACCGGCGCCCACGGCCTGTGCGACGACAGGATCGATGGCAAACAACAAGCCGATCCCGAAGACGCTGACGTTGAAGAAATAGAAGTTGCCGAGGGCGACCGCGGCGATGGCCGCCCCCCCGAGCTTCCCGACCATGATGGCGTCGACGACGCCCATGGCCTGGATGCCCACATTGATCAGAACGATGGGTGCCGCGACCTGCGCCATCTCACGCAGGTCGCGCTGCCACCCGCGTGCGAACTGCATCGGGATCGGGAAAGAGCTTAGCGCGCAGAGCCCCGCTTGGCGGTGCTCACGAGTTCACGGACTTCACGCAGCAGACGCTGCGCATCGTAGGGAATGCCGTCCTTGATGGTCCAGGCCACACCACCACCGGGGCCGGCTGCCGCGTCGGCGCGCGGCGGGTAGAAGACCTTGAGGTCTTCGAGTGGATTGCCATTCAGCACGACGAGGTCGGCCAGGTAACCGGGACGCACACGACCCAGGTTGTCCTGCTGACCGAGGATCTGTGCGTTATTGGCCGTCGCGTGCTGCAGCACCTTCAAGGTGGGGAATCCGGCTTCCTGATGCAGTTCGAGCTCGCGAATGAGACCGAATCCGTACACCTGATAGATGAAGCCCGCGTCTTCCCCTGCCCCGATTACCCCGCCAAGTCGTTCGAAGTCACGCACCGCGCCAAACCAGATGCGGTAGTTCTCCTTCCAGAACGCTTCGTCGGTGCTGCTCCAGTTGGCGAAGTACGAGCCGTGGTTGGACAGATCGGGCTTGAAGTACTTCTCGAGCGTGGGGTGCAGATACTGCGCATACCACGGCTGCGTCTCGGCGCGCTGCAGGTCGCGGCTCGCCTCGTAGATGTCCAGCGTGGGATTCCATGCCACACCGCCCTTCACCATCGCCTTGAGTACGTCCTGCAGGCGCGCCGGATCGGCTTCGCGCCAGAGGCGCCCCGCGAGACGGAAGCGCATTCCTTCATCGGCGTAGTTGAAGTTCGACGGGAACTGCTGCACGCCGTCCGGGATCGCCGCGTCGGGCACACCGTACCAGTGCTCCAGGCTCGTGAGGCCATTCGCCGCGGCATCGAGCGCGTTGGTTTCGTCCACGGCCATGTGATGCGCCACGCGCAGGCCTTGCTTCTTCGCCTCGTCGAGCACCGGCGCGTACACATCCTTGTCCATGCCGAACAGCTTGAGACCATCCACACCCTGCGCCTTGAGATCGCGCACACGCTGCCGTGCTTCCGTCTCGTTGCGCGGCACGGGCATGTAGGCGTAGCGCGCATACACGTAGAAGCGCGGCGCCATCACTTCACCGGCCAGGCTTCGCGTGCGGAGCTGCAGCGTCTTGGGCGTCTCGCTGGAGACGTCGCGTACGGTGGTCACGCCCATGCCCAGCCACAGTTTGAATTGGTACTCGAGCGGCTGCGCCTGCCCGGCGCGTTCGTCCTGTACGTGTCCGTGCAGGTTGATCAGCCCGGGCACCACGTACTTGCCGTGGGCATCGATCTCCACGTCGGCCGCCGGACGGCGCGCGGTGCCGTTGCGAATGGCCGCGGGATCGATGGCGACAATCTGCGTGATCCGATTGCCTTCGATGATGATGTCCTTGGGGCCCTCGGCCGGTGTGCCGTTCCCTTCCACCACAATGGCGCCGCGGATGGCGAGCCGACGCGGGCGCACACCGTGTGTCGGTGCCGCCTGCGCCATCAGGCCATCAGCCGACAACACGAGCGCGCCGAGCGCTGCGATCACCGCAGTCATCAGGGCGGGTCGACGTGAGTGGGTCGCCTGCAGAGAGGAGCCGTGGTGTGAGACCAGCGGAGAGAACACCGAGAACGCCATGGTGCGTGTCCTGATGAAATGGAGGGGTTTCAGCACGGGTGGCCTGTCGCCAATCATCGAGGATAACGCGAAATTGCAGGACTCGTCAGTCCACCACCGCTGTCTCCGCCCGCCATGCCGCTCGAACCGGAATGCCATGTTCACGGCGAGGACTTGTCACAGTCCCGCTTTGCTGATCTCGACCTCACCGGTGCGCGGTTCGAGGACTGTGTCTTCACTGAGGTGCGGTTTGCAGGCACCCGTTTCGAGGCGGCCCGGTTTGCACGTTGCCGGTTCACGCGGTGTCACTTCTCGAGCGTGGAGTTCCGCGACGCACAGTTCGTGGAATGTGACTTCACCGATGATGCCGGACACACGGGTGCGCACTTCTCGTTGTCGCGTATGGAGCAGGCGCGCTTCGAACGGTCCGACCTGTCGTTCGCGCGCTTCGAGCGCTGCGATCTGTACTGCGTGCGGCTGATAGGCTGCAACCTGCGCGGCGGTGCGTTTGTCCGCGTGGAGTTTTCCCGCAGCTTTTCGCGCAAGCTGGTGAAGTGGGGCGGCTGGATGACCGACTGCAACTTCGAGTTCGCGAATCTGGGCGGCCTGCGACTACGCGAAGGTGACTTGCGGGAGAGTCGATTCCGCGAGGCGGTGCTGCATCAGGCCGATCTCGAAGACGCCGACCTGCGCGATGCCGATTTCACACGCACCGCATTCGATGGCGCGCGGCTCGCTCGCGCGGATGTGCGTGGGGCCACCATCGATGGCCTCAACCTGCAGTCCCTAAGCAGCTTCGAGGGACTGGTGATCTCTGCGCGTCAACAGTACCCCCTGCTCTCGGCCATGGGGCTCGACGTACACCCCGATTGAGCGCAGGGCGCTACGGACGTTCCTCTGGGAGCGGCACGAACTCGGCGCGATCCTCCGGTGGCAGATCGAACAACCCCTGTCCCCACTTTGCGCGTCGATAGTCTTCCTTGGCTGCTTCGATTCGGTCGCGGCGTGAGGAAACGAAGTTCCACCAGATGTAGCGCGGTCCATTCAAGGTGGCGCCGCCGAGCAGCATGAGGCGCGCGCCTTGTGGGCCGGCCGTGACAGCGAGCGAGTCGCCGGGTCGGAAGACCATCATGCGCTGGGCCTCGAAGGTCTGGCCGGCGACGGTCAGCGAGCCTTCCACCACGTAAATGCCGCGGTCTTCGTGGTCGTCTGGCAACGGCAGGCGTGCGTGTGGTTGCAGCATGACGTCCGCGTAGAACGCATCGGAATACAGATGCGCCGGCGCTTGCGCACCATACGAGCGTCCCAGAATGAGGCGCACCGAGGCACCGGCATCTTCGATGAGCGGGAGCGTGTCGACGCCGTGATGCGAGAACGTGGGCTCCATGTCTTCATCGTTTTCCGGCAAGGCCACCCAGGTCTGGATGCCAAAGAGCCGATTGGGATGCTGGCGATGCAGCGCCGGTGTGCGCTCCGAATGCGTGACGCCCTTACCGGCGACCATCCAGTTCACGGCACCAGGTGTGATGACCTGATTCGTGCCGATGCTGTCCTGGTGGTGGAACTCACCCTGGAAGAGATAGGTGACCGTGCCCAGTCCGATGTGTGGATGCGGGCGCACATCCACCCCGTGTCCGGTCAGCAGCTCAGCGGGTCCGGCCTGATCGAAAAAGATGAAGGGGCCCACCATCTGCCGGTTCGGAGCGGGCAAGGCGCGGCGCACCTCGAACCCACCGATGTCACGCGCTCTTGGTACGATCAGCGTCTCGATCGCATCTACATCGCCGGCCCCCGGGCAACCGGGTTCCAATGCGGGATTCCAGCTCATGTCGTCACCTCGCTCAGGTCTGCCGCAACCAGATCTCTTCGATGCGGTGATCGCGACCCTTACGCATCACCACACGTGCGCGGCGACGTGTGGGCTCGATATTCTCCACCAGATTCGGCAGGTTGATCCGGCGCCAGATGTCGTGCGCTACCTTCGCCGCAGCCTCGGGCGTCAGGTCCTTGTAGTGGTGAAAATACGACGCTTCCCGTTGAAACACGGTGCGCTGCAGCTTGAGAAAGCGATCTACATACCAATCTTCGATCGTGGCCGTGTCGGCGTCGAGATAGATCGTGAAGTCGAAGAAGTCGGAGGCGACCGCGGTACTGTTGGCGGTCTGCAGCACGTTCAATCCTTCGAAGATCAGGATGTCCGGACGATTCACCACCTGAAATTCGCCAGGCACGACATCGTATGCCTCATGCGAATAGTTGGGGATCTGCAGGTGTCCATCACCCGCCTTCACGCCTTCGAGAAAGGTCAGCATGCGCCGGAGATCGTAGCTCTCCGGAAATCCCTTGCGCTCCATCAACTGATGTTCTTTCAGGAACTTGGTGGGATGGAGAAAGCCGTCCGTCGCAACAAGATCCACGCGAGGACGGCTTGGTCCCTGTGACAGCACGGCTCGCAGCAAGCGGGCAAAGGTGCTCTTCCCCACCGCCACGCTGCCGGCAATGGCGATGACGTAGGGCATCGTCCCGCGCCACTGTCCCACAAATGCGCCCCCCACCATCTGGTTGAGGCTCCGGGCTGCGGCCATGTGCAGCTCGATGAGCCGCACCAGCGGCAGGAAGACCTCGGTGACATCACTGAGCGATGCCGGGTCGTTCACACCGGCCAGTGCCCGAAGTTCAGCCTCCGGCAGCGCCACCTGGCTTGCTCCGCGCAACGTGGCCCAGTGGGCCCGGTCAAAAATGACATACGGCGGAGCGAGGCGCGGCGCCGAGGACAGGGGCGCACCAGCGGTGACCTGCTCGTCCACGTCAAGCACCGGGCTGCGCATGACGCGCAGGCCGCCCGCCCATCTTGTTGATCCTGACCGCGCCCTGACATCGGGCCGACTTCGCTGGAGCACGCATCCGGGAAATGTTCTTGCGGGGTATGGCCCGCGCAACCCGGATGGCGGGTTCACCCCGACAGAGGGCGAACCCTGGCATCCCTCAATCCCACTTGAGCGCGCCGCCGTTCTGGTACTCGATCACGCGCGTCTCGAAGAAGTTTTTCTCCTTCTTGAGATCGATCGCTTCGGACATCCACGGGAACGGATTCTCTGTCTCCGGGAACACCGGTGCCAATCCAAGCTGCGCGCACCGCCGATTGGTGATGAAGTGCATGTACGTCTCGCACAGCGCCGCATTGAGCCCGAGGAACCCGCGTGGCATCGTATCGCGACCGTAGGCCACTTCGAGTTCGCATGCTTCGGCCAGCATCTGACGCACTTCCTGCTGGAACTCCATGCTCCACAGGTGCGGATTCTCGACCTTGATCTGGTTGATCACGTCGATGCCGAAGTTGAGATGGATGGACTCGTCGCGCAGGATGTACTGATACTGCTCGGCGATGCCCACCATCTTGTTGCGCCGGCCAAGCGAAAGGATCTGCGCAAAGCCCGTGTAGAACCACATGCCTTCAAACACCACGTAGAACGCCACGAGGTCGCGCAGGAAGGCTTGGTCTGTCTCGGGTGTGCCCGTGCTAAATCCCGGGTCCGACAGGTGCTGCGTGTACTTGAGCGCCCACGCGGCCTTCGCCGTGATCGACGGCACCTCGCGGTACATGTTGAAGAGCTCTCCCTCATCGAGACCGAGACTCTCGCAGATGTACTGGAAGGT
Source organism: Gemmatimonas sp. (assembly GCF_036405635.1). Taxonomy (GTDB): domain Bacteria; phylum Gemmatimonadota; class Gemmatimonadetes; order Gemmatimonadales; family Gemmatimonadaceae; genus Gemmatimonas. The sequence continues at coordinate 57,264 of NZ_DASWXE010000207.1, forward strand.
GTGTGTGTGAATGGCTTCTTCGAACGCCTGACGCAGCAGGTATTGCCTGCATTCGGGGTTCGTGAGATGGCGATAGATCGCCAGCACGATGTTGTTGGCCACCAGCGATTCCGAAGCCGCAAAGAAGCCCAGGTTGCGCTTGATGGCGCGACGCTCGTCTTCCGTCAGCCCGTCCCGTGAACGCCAGATCGCCAGGTCGGCCTGCATCGACACTTCGGTGGGCATCCAGTGGTTGTTGCATCCACTCAGATACTTCTCCCACGCCCAGCGATACTTGAGCGGCAACAGCTGATTCACGTCGGCGCGGCAATTGATCATCGCCTTGTCGTCGACGCGCACCCGGCCACCATGCCGGTCGATTTCGCCAAGGCCCGTGGCCAGGTCCGCCAGCGACGGATCGTGAGCGGTGGAGTCGATCACTGGCAGGCCTCGCAATCCGGATTGTCGATGGAGCACGCCGGCGCCGTCACGGCCTCGATCGCGCTGATGGTCTGTGTGGCGGCAGCGGCTACAGCATTCAGCTTGCCGTCGGTACGCGACAAGGTGCTCTTCTCCACATGCGTGGCTGCCTGCGAACGCAGGTAGTACGTGGTCTTGAGACCACGACGCCAGGCGAGGCGGTACAGCGTGTCGAGCTGACGGCCATTGGGCTGCGCCACATACAGGTTGAGCGACTGTGCCTGGTCAATCCACTTCTGGCGGCGCGACGCGGCTTCGATGAGCCAGGTGCAATCCACCTCGAACGCCGTCATGTACAGCTGCTTGAGGTCTTCCGGCACCCGATCGATGGGACCGAGGCTGCCATCGAAGTACTTGAGATCACCGACCATGACTTCATCCCACAGGCCACGGCTCTTGAGATCCTGCACCAGGTGCTCGTTCACCTCGGTGAACTCACCCGACATGTTCGACTTCACGAACAGGTTGCGGTACGACGGTTCGATGGACTGCGACACGCCGCAGATATTCGAGATCGTGGCCGTGGGCGCGATCGCCAACAGGTTCGAGTTGCGGATACCCTGTGTCTGCACCCGCTCCCGCAGACTGCTCCAGTCGAGGCGCGACGAACGGTCACACTCGAGACGGCCTTCGCGCGACGCATCCAGCAGCGCCAGCGAGTCGATGGGGAGGATGCCACGCTGCCAGAGCGAGCCGTTGAACGAGCCGTAGCTGCCCCGCTCCACCGCAAGATCGGACGACGCCGAAATGGCTTCATAGCTCAGGAACTCCATGCTCTCATCGGCAAACCGAACGGCCGCCTCCGAAGCATACGGTACGCGCAGCAGGTGCAGCGCATCCTGGAAGCCCATGATGCCCAGACCCACCGGGCGATGGCGCAGATTGGAGCGTCGTGCCTCGGGAATGGTGTAGAAGTTGATGTCGATGACGTTGTCGAGCATGCGCACGGCGGTGCGCACCGTGTTGGCCAGACGCACGCGATCGATGCCGCCGCCACTGATATGGTTGGCCAGATTCACCGAACCGAGGTTGCATACGGCCACTTCGGAATCCGACGTATTGAGCGTGATCTCGGTGCAGAGATTCGACGAGTGAATGACACCCGTATGCTGCTGCGGCGAGCGCAGATTGCACGGATCCTTGAAGGTGATCCACGGGTGGCCGGTCTCGAACAGCATGGTGAGCATGCGGCGCCACAGATCCACGGCCTTCACGCGCTTGTGTACCGACACTTCACCGCGCTCGGCGCGCAGCTCGTGCTGCACATAGCGTTCGGCGAACGTCTGCCCGTACAGGTCGTGCAGGTCCGGTACTTCATCGGGCGAGAACAGCGTCCAGTCACCGTCCTCCTCCACGCGCTGCATGAACAGGTCCGGAATCCAGTTCGCCGTGTTCATGTCGTGCGTGCGCCGACGATCGTCGCCGGTGTTCTTGCGCAGATCGAGGAAGTCCTCGATGTCGATGTGCCACGTCTCGAGATACGCGCACACGGCACCCTTGCGCTTGCCGCCCTGATTGACGGCCACCGCGGTGTCGTTGGCCACCTTGAGGAATGGCACTACGCCCTGCGACCGTCCATTGGTGCCGCGGATGTACGAACCGAGGCCACGCACGCGACTCCAGTCGTTGCCCAGACCGCCGGAGTACTTGGCCAGCAGTGCGTTGTCCTTCACACTCTTGAAGATGCCGTCGAGATCGTCCGGCACCGTCGTGAGGAAGCACGACGACAGCTGTGCCCGCGGCGTGCCCGAGTTGAACAGGGTCGGCGTCGAGCACATGAAATCGAACGACGACAGCAGTTCGTAGAACTCGATCGCACGGGCTTCGCGGTCCACTTCACGCAACGCCAGGCCCATGGCCACGCGCATGAAGAAGGCCTGCGGCAACTCGAGCCGCACGCCATCGTTGTGCAACAGATACCGGTCGTACAGCGTCTGCAGACCGAGGTAACGGAACGCCAGGTCCCGCTCAGGGCGCAGCGCCGACGCGAGTCGATGCAGGTCGAACCGCGCGAGCTCGGGGTCGAGCAGGCCTGTGTCGATGCCGCGTGCGACGAATAGCGGGAAGTAGTCGACGTAGTGCCGCGTCATCTCGGCCGGACGCGCTTCCACGGCTTGGCCATGAATGCCGCTCAGCACTTCGGCGCGCAGGCGCTCGAGCAGCAGGCGCGCGCTCACATAGGCGTAGTTCGGTTCCGTCTCGACGAGTGTGCGCGCCGCAAGGATGGGCGCCAGCGACAGCTCATCGGCGGTGATACCGTCGTACACATTGCGCAGTGTTTCGTCGAGCACAGCAACAGCGGACACACCATCCAGGCCATCACAGGCATCGTCGATCACCAGGCCGAGATGTACCTGATCGATGGTGCGCAGTTCGCCGGTAGCCGTGCGGTAGCGCACGGTGGTGGTGGCTACTGCTGCGGTGTTTTCCTCGTGGCCCGACTCGCGACGCAAACGGGCGCGCTCTTCGCGGTAGAGCACGTATGCCCGCGCGACCTTGTGATGCCCCCCGCGCATCAGCGCGAGTTCGACCTGGTCCTGGATCTCCTCGATGTGCAGTGCGCGCTGCGAGTCGGCGTGCCGCGTGAGGGCATCCACGACGCTCACACAGCGACGCTCCACGATGTCGCGCACACGGGCCGACGTGGCCGCACTGGATCCTTCCACGGCCACGAACGCTTTGGTCATGGCCACTGCGATCTTGGTCGGATCGAACGCCGACAGCGTGCGATTGCGTCGGATGACCTGAAAGGTCAGGTCGGCAGGACGGGACCCATTCCCCGCGGAATACGCGCCGAAACGCGTTTCACTGACACCGTGCGAGACTGCCATCGAAACCCCCGTGAGTGCGGACGAGGGGAGGCAGGGATCGGGTCAGGAACGAGCGGCACAGGGGCGCGCATCGTGTGACCGACGATCACCCGGGGCACCCCGCCCGAGGACGTAGACGATGCGATGGCAGGTCTCCTGGCTCGCGGGTCGACGCCCCTGTCTGGCCTTCCCGGCGTCCTACGCCAGTGACCGTCATCGACAGGTGCTCACCGCTTACAGTTGCGGGGGCAGCCCCGGAATAGGCACACCAACGTGCGCCGCACCGGATTCCCTTTTCACCCCGGATCGGAATAATCCGGGGAACCAAACGCAGGCTGATTATTACGGCGGTGGTTCGCGAAAGCAAGCAGGTTTTCTACGGGATTGACGAGCGGCCCGAACCGTTACTGGCCCAGGCCGCTCAGCCGTACCGTGTCCGCGCGTTCAGGGAACCGCGCCGGCGATCACTCCCACTCGATCGTTGCCGGTGGCTTCGAGCTGATGTCGTACACCACGCGGTTCACACCATCGACTTCATTGATGATGCGATTGGAAATGCGCCCCAGCACATCATGCGGGAACGGATACCAATCGGCCGTCATGCCATCGGTGCTGGTCACCGCACGCAGTGCCACCACGTTTTCGTACGTGCGGCCATCGCCCATCACGCCCACCGACTTGACCGGCAGGAACACCGCGAACGCCTGCCAGATGTCGGGATACAAACCGGCGGCGCGAATCTCCTCGAGGTAGATCGCGTCGGAACGACGCAGCACGTCGAGGGCATGCGGCGTGACTTCGCCCAGCACACGAATGGCGAGGCCCGGGCCCGGGAACGGATGGCGACCCACCATCTCCTCGGGCAGGCCCAGCTCACGGCCCACGTTGCGCACTTCGTCCTTGAACAGTTCGCGCAGTGGCTCGATGAGCTTGAACTTCATGTCGGGCTTGAGGCCGCCCACGTTGTGGTGCGTCTTGATCGTCGCCGACGGGCCACCTTTGGCGCTCACCGACTCGATCACATCGGGATACAGCGTGCCCTGCACCAGGAACTCGGCGTTCTTCCCGGCCTCGGCCGACGCATCCTCGAACACGTCGATGAACGTGTGCCCGATGATCTTGCGCTTCTTTTCCGGATCGCCTTCCCCGGCCAACCCATTGAGAAAGCGATCTTCGGCGCGCACGGTGATGAGCTTGATGCCCAGGTGTGCACGCATCGTGCGCTCCACCTGTTCGCGCTCATGCAGGCGCAACAACCCCGTGTCGACGAAGATGCACGTGAGCTGATCGCCGATCGCCTTGTGCACCAGCGCGGCGGCCACGCTCGAATCCACGCCGCCCGACAAGCCGCAGATCACCTGACGGTCACCAACCATCTCGCGGATCTTGGCGACTTCCTGATCGATGAAATGCCCGGGCGTCCAGTCCGGTGTGCAGTTGCAGATGTCGAACAGAAAGTTTTCGATGATCTCCGCGCCACGCGCGGAGTGATGCACTTCGGCGTGGAACTGCACGGCATGCACAGGCTTGGTCTTGTGGCGGAAGCCCGCGCAGGTGTTGCCGCTGTGGGCCGTGGCGACATAGCCCGGCGGCACCTGCTCCACGTGATCGCCATGGCTCATCCACACCGTGGTCTTCTCACCCGCCGTGAAGCCGGCAAACATGCCCGACGCTTCATCCACCGTCACTTCGGCGCGGCCATACTCGCGACGACCACCGCCAACCACCGCACCACCTTCGAGGTGCGCGATGAGCTGCATGCCGTAGCACACACCGAGCACCGGGGCCAGATCGAGCAGCGCCGGCGGAATGGTGGGCGCGCCCTCATCAGTGACCGAGCTTGGGCCGCCCGACAGGATGATGCCGGTGGGCTTCCACGCGCGAATCCAGTCGAGTGACTTGGTGGGCGGATGGATTTCGGAGTACACGCGGGCCTCGCGCACACGGCGGGCGATCAGCTGCGTGAACTGCGAACC
>NZ_DASWXE010000208.1:0-6434 GCF_036405635.1 Gemmatimonas sp.
CCAGCCCTTCCCCAGGAGCGGGTTCCGCATGAGTGCACCGCAGGCCCTCATCGAGTTCTTCCAGAAGGAAGCGGTCGAGTATCTCGATCGCCTCGACCAGCTCATGAGCGATGCCACCCAGGCGGCGCCCGATGCGGCGGCATTCCTGGCCAGTGCCCGCGCGTTGCGTGGCAGTGCCACGATGACGCGACTGGAAGGGTTGCCCGATTTCACGTCCACCGTGGAACGCATCGCGACGGGACTGCGCGACGAGGAACTGCGCTGGGATCAGCGGCTGCATTTTGCGGTCCGTGGGGCGTTGGCCGAACTACGCGCCCTCGTGACGCGCGCCTCGCTCTGGAGTGACGCCGAGCAGCGCCGGGCCCGCACGCAGTCGGCCGCGCTCGCTGCGGTAGCAGCCGGCTATCTCGCCACCAGCGCGCCGGCCAACTCGCCCGCGGCGCAGGTGGTGCCCATCTCGCGTTTCTTCCCCGACGATGGCGTGCCGCCGGTCGTTCAGCGCAACCCCAACCCGCCCATCACCCTGGCCCAGCGGTTCCGTGGTGACATCGCGGCGGCGGCCGATGGCGTGGCCCGCGAAGCCGCTGCACTGGCGGGCAGTGCCCCTGGTCCCTCGCAACTCGCTCTCACCGACGGTGTGCGCCGCGCACTGACCGGGCTCGCCGATGTCGCCGAGAGCTATGGCGCGTCGAGCATCGGGTCGCTGGCCACCCGCATGGCCCGCGCACCGCTGGTCACAAACGGTGAGCGCGTCGGCGTGCAGGCGCTCGCCCGGTTGCTGATGGATCGCGAGCTCACCGACCAGCAACTCGCCCAACAGGTGAAGCAGGTGGGGGTGACGTGGGCCGGCGCACCCACACCCGAACCATCCGTCGTGCCGATCGAGTCACTGCTCTATCGCGGCCACTCGGCCATCACCCGGGCACGCGAGGTTCGCGACCAGCTATCGCGACACTGGAAGCGCGGCACGGCGACGGCGCCCGAAGCCTATGCGCTGTTCGAGGAGTTGAGTGACCTGCTCGATCTGGCGGTGACCACGTGATGGTGCCAAAAGCTGGCGTGTCGCGCCTGCCAGAGAGGATTTAGTGCGCAGCTGGAAGACATGGGTGGGGATTGCCTTCAGCGCATTGCTGCTGTGGTGGACGTTGCGCACGGTGGACCTGCACGAAGTGTGGGGCGTGCTGCGCACCTCCAACGCGCTGCTGTTCGCGACCTGCACGGTGGTCGCCACCTGCATCTTTCCGCTGCGGGCACGGCGCTGGCGTCCGATTCTCGAGCCGGTGGTGGGCTCGCTGCCGTTTGGCCCGTTGTGGCGCAGCACCGCCATCGGGATGATGATGAACAACGTCTTCCCGTTCCGCGCCGGTGAGTTTGGCCGCGCCTTCGCCCTCACCCGGGAAGTGCCGCGTGTCCCCATCTCCACGGCCCTGAGTTCACTCGGTGTCGATCGGGTATTCGATGCGCTGGTGCTCTTCGGCATGATGTTCGGCGCCATGCTCGACCCGCGATTCCCCGCCGGCGCGACGCTGGCCGGTCAGTCCATCCCGCAACTCGCGCGCGGCGGCATCGTGTTCCTCACCTTGCTGCTGATCGTGTGTTATGCCGTGGTGCTGCAACCGGCCCGTGTCATTGGTCTCGTGAGTGCCATCGCGCGGCGCGTGATGCCGCGGTTCGCCGACGTGATTGTGGGGTTCGTGGAAATGGGCATTGGTGGTCTGGCCGTACTGCGCGACACCCGTCGTTTCCTGGCGGTGTTGCTGTGGGCGATCGCCCACTGGGGTGTACACGCATTGGCGCTGTATCTCGGCTTCATGGCCGTTGGCATCGACGTGCCGTTCAGCGCCGCGCTCTTCCTGCAGGGCGTGCTGGGGATTGGTGTGGCCATTCCGAGTTCACCCGGCTTTTTCGGCGTCTTCGAGGCCGCGGCCGTCGCGGGCCTTGGTGTATACGGCGTGCCCAACGCGCTGGCCATCAGCTGGGCGCTGGGATACCACCTGCTCAGCTTCATCCCCATCACGGTGTTCGGCGCGGTCTACTTCGCACGACTCGGTCTCAGCTTCGGCAACGTGCGTCAGGCGCAGGGCGCCTCCGCCGAAACATGACGGCGTCTGTGGAGGAGCGTGCGTACGCGAAGATCAACCTCGTGTTGCACATCCTCGCCCGCGAGGCGAGTGGGTATCACGGCATCGAGACACTGTTTCAACGACTGGCCCTGCATGACGTGGTGCGTGTTGGCGTGAACGCGGGGCCGTCGTCGCTGCACTGCGACGGACCAGCCATGCCTTCAGACGGACTGGGTGAAGCCAGCAGCAACCTCGCGTGGCGCGCCGCCTCGGCATACGGGCGCGCGAATCCGTGGCTCACGTCGTGGCAGATCGATATCGAGAAGCACATCCCGGTTGGCGGCGGTCTCGGTGGTGGCAGCGCTGACGCGGCTGCGGTGCTGCGCGCCCTGGATACGCTGGCGCCGCAACCGCTCGGGCTCACGCGTCTGCTCGAGATTGGCGGCACACTAGGCGCCGATGTGCCATTCCTCGTGAGTGGTGATTCGCGGGCCTGGGCCTGGGGGCGCGGCGACCGTCTGCTGGCACTGCCGGCGCTGCCTCCGATGGCGGTGACGCTGGTGACCTTCGCAACCGGGGTGAATACCGGAGCCGCCTATGGAGCCTTTGCCGCGGCCCGCGACACGGCGCAGACTCCCATCACGGCGTCACGATTGCCCCCGCATGCGCTGGGCACATGGGACGCCATTGCCGCCATTGCCGCCAACGATTTCGAGCGGGTGGTCCCGCACATGCACGCTGGCGTGGCCATCGCGCTGCCGATCGTGCAGCGTCAGGCGGCGGCGCTTCGCTCACAGGGACAGACTGCCATCGGCATGATGAGCGGCAGTGGCGCCACCTGTTTCCTGCTGCGCGGGGCAGATGCCGACAGTACATTGGCGACAGCAGCGGAAGCAACTCTGGTACCCACCATGACGTTTTGAACGCCGCGCACCAGTTGCCGACGGCGCAAGGCGCCTTTGCAAATGAGGGCCCGTTTCAATGCGATCGATTTTTGCTCGTGCGATGGCAGGGTTGGTGCTCGTTGCCTCGGCAGCGTCTGCGCAATCACCGGCACCGCCCATAGAGGGACCACCGGCTCAGCTCAGTGGGCAGGTGCTGGATGCGGCGTCCGGTCGTCCGGTTCGGATGGCACTGATCGAGATGGCAGGCCTCGGGAGTTGGGCGCAGGCTGATGCCAATGGCGCCTTCCGCCTGGCAAACGTGCCTCCCGGCCCCCAGGAGCTGGTGGTGCGTGCCATCGGGTACTCTCCAGTCCATGTCAGAACACAGTTCATGGCCCGTGATTCGCTCACCATGCAGGTGGTGCTCACCCGCATTCCCCCGACACTCAGCACGGTAGAGGTGGAGGCGGAGTTCGAGGAGCAGTATGAGATGCGGCTGCGGCAATTCGAGGAGTCCCGCAGCCTTGGCGCTGGCCGACATCTAGACTGGCGGTTTTTTCAGAAGCACCAGAACACCGGCCTGACCACACTGTTGAACGGTCAGTTCGGTGCCTTTCGGGTTGGGTTGGCGGGGGCAGAGTTCGCAAACAAGTTCGTGGTCACACGATCCAGTCCACCCTGCCTGGCGGCAATGTGGGTCAACGGCATGCGGGGCGACGGAGGGATTCGCTTGGAATGGCTCAACACCGCGGATGTTCTCGGACTTGAGTTCTATACCCCGGCCACGACGCCAGCGCGATACAACGCAACCGGATCCAACACGTCCTGTGGCACCGTGGTGCTGTGGATCAAGTAGTGGTAGTCGCCCAACCGAAGCAAAGGCGCAACGCTGTCGAATGAGGATGCCCTGATGCGTTGGACACTTGCGGGTCTGCCGGCTTTTGTGCTTGCGACACTGATGCTTGGCGCGGTGACGGCCCGCGCTCAATCAACGGAACCGACGGCCACGAACGAACCTCCTGCGCAGCTCAGCGGTCAGGTGCTGGATGCCGTCTCCGGTCGTCCGGTCCGGTCGGCACTCATCGGAGTCGCAGAGCTTGGCCAATGGACGATGGCCGACGGCAAAGGAGTCTTCCGTCTGACCAACGTGCCACCCGGTGATCAGGAGCTAGTGGTGCGCGCCATCGGGTACTCGCCGGTCCAGGTCAGGACACAGTTCATGGCCCGTGATTCGCTCTCCATGCAGGTCGTCCTCACCCCCATCGCCCCGACGCTCAGCACGGTGCGCGTGGAAGCGGAGTTCGAGGAACGGTATGCCATGCGACTGCGTCAATTCGAGGAATCCCGTAGCATGGGCATTGGGCGATTTCTTGACTGGCGTTTTTTTGAGAAGCACAAGAACACCAGTGTGTTCTCACTGTTGCACGGCCGGTTCGGGGCCTTGCGGGTTGGATTGGCGGGAACGGACAACGGCAATCGGTTGCTGATCACACGGTCCGGCATCCCCTGCCTACCTGTGACGTGGGTCAATGGTCTGCGGGAAGACCCACCCAGTATCAGACTGGATTGGCTCAACACCTCGGATATCATCGGCTTCGAGTTCTACACGCCGGCCACCACGCCCGCGCGATACAACGCGACGGGAAAACCCAATGCGCGACCAAGCGAGGCATCGAAATTTCGGCCACAGGAACCCAGCGGTAACGTGGCGTGTGGCACGGTGGTGCTCTGGCTCAAGTAGCACCGGGCCGGGCCGGGTGCGGACAGGCGGCCATTGGCTTGTCCCGCCCCCGCCCGGACATGACATTCCAAGTATGACCGCACCAGCCCTGACCGCACCGACGATCGACGACATCCGCGAGGCAGCGGCGCGCATTGCGCCCCATGCGGCGGTAACCCCACTGCTGGAATCTCCGGCACTCGACGCTGCAGCCGGCGGCCGTGTGTTGCTCAAGGCCGAAGTGCTGCAGCACACCGGATCGTTCAAGCTGCGCGGCGCGCTCAACCGACTCCTGCAACTCACGCCGGAAGAACGCACGCGCGGCGTGGTCGCCTTCTCATCGGGCAATCACGCGCAGGCAGTGGCCTACAGCGCCACACTGCTCGGCATGCGCTCGACGATCGTCATGCCCAAGGACGCGCCGCCGCTCAAGATCGAGCGCACGCGGGCGTTTGGCGCCGAAGTGGTGCTGTATGATCGGTATACGGAAGACCGGGTGGCGATCGGCCGGGCCATTGCGGCAAAGACGGACGCCACGGTGGTGCCGCCATTCGAGGATCCGCATGTGGTGGCTGGTCAGGGCACGCTGGCGCTGGAGGCACTGCAGCAGGCCAATGCACGCGGGGCAATGCCCGATTGCCTGTACGTGAACTGCGGCGGCGGCGGCCTCACCGCAGGCTGCGCGTTGGCTGCTGAAGCGGTGTCCCCGGGCACGGTGGTGCATCCGTGCGAACCGGAGCACTTCGACGATATGGCCCGCTCGCTCGAACTCGGGTATCGCGTGGCGAATGAGCCGGGCCATCGCTCCATCTGCGATGCGATCGTCACCGACATTCCGGGTGAGTTCACCTTCTCGATCAATCAGCCGCGCGTGGGTGAAGGGCTGCGAGTGTCGGAAGCCGAAGTGCTGACGGCGATTGCCTTCGCGGTGCGGGAGCTCAAGCTCGTCGTGGAACCCGGCGGTGCGGCGGCACTGGCCGCGCTGCTCTCCGGCAAACTCGATACGCGTGGTCGTACCACACTGGTGGTGGTCACCGGCGGCAATATCGATCCGAACATTCTCGCGCGGGCCATCGGAGCCAGCTGATGACTGCTGCGACGCCTCGCGACTGGCCATGGCCTGCACGGCGTCACCAGGGAGCTGACGGCGCCCTGCACTACATCGATGTCGGCAGCGGTCCAGCAGTGTGCTTTGTGCATGGTACACCCACCTGCAGCTACGAGTGGCGACATCAGATCCGCGCACTGGAATCGTCGCATCGTTGCATCGCCGTCGATCATCTCGGATTCGGATTGAGCGATCGGCCCACCGGGGCAGTGTACACTCCAGAAGCGCACGCGAAGCGATTCCGCGACTTCATGGAGGCGCACGCGCCCAGCGAGCCGTTCACCCTGGTCGTGCACGACTTTGGCGGCCCGATTGCTCTCGACTGGGCGCTCGACAACCCGCACCGCCTGTCGCGTCTGGTGGTGGTGAACAGCTGGATGTGGAGCTTCGAAGATGACGCGCGCATGTGGAAGCAGGCGCGTATGGCCGATAGTTGGCTGGTGCGTATGCTGTACCGCTATGCCAACGCGTCGCTCCGCCTGCTACTGCCGGCCGGATACGGCAACAAGGCGCGCCTCGATGCCGAGGCCCATGCGTACTACCAGTCGCTGTTCCCCGACGCTGACAGCCGTGAGCGGGTCTTGTTCGCGTTGGCGCAGTCGCTCACACGAAGCAGCGCCTTCTTCACCACGCTCTGGGAACGTCGCGCGGCGCTGGCC
>NZ_DASWXE010000209.1:0-36542 GCF_036405635.1 Gemmatimonas sp.
AAGATGCCCAGGATGTTGAGCTTCCCTTCCTGGGAGATGTTCGCGGCGTCGGCGAAGAGCGCAAAGGTGACGTTCATCCCCCAACCTAACGGCGCTACCAGCGGTCGGCACGGTCCGCCTAGATTGCGGGATGCCCTCTGACACCGCCTCCGGCCCGTCGCCTCACTCCCGGCAGGGGTTCGGGGCCACGGATGCCTGGCTGGTCTTCATGGCCGTCATCTGGGGGGTCAACTACAGCGTGGTGAAAGCTGGGTTGGCGCATCTGTCGCCACTCGTCTTCAACGGCACCCGCATGGTGCTCGCCACGGTGGTGCTGTTCACCGTCGCGGCGTTTGTGCGCGGCACGCCATGGCCGAAGGGGCGCGAGCGGATCCAGTTGCTGCTCATCGGGTTGCTGGGTAACGGCCTCTATCAGGTGCTCTTCATCTTCGGGCTGTCGCGGACGCGCGCCGGAGTGGCGGCGCTGATCGTGGCGGCCACACCGGCGTGGATCGCCATCATTTCGCAAGTCATCGGACGCGAGCGTGTCACGCGCATTTCAGCCGTGGGCATCGGCATGCAGTTGCTCGGCGTGGCGTGCGTGGTGGGCAGCGCACATGGCTTCGGTGGAGATGGCGGCGGTGTCATGTGGGGCGCCGCACTCATGGCCGGTGGCAGTGTCTGCTGGGCACTGTTCACTGTCCTGCTGCAGCCCCATACCCAACGGGCGCATCCCCTGCATCTCTCGGCCGTCACCATGACGAGCGGCGCGGTATTGATCGTGTCTATCTCCCTGCCCGACATGCTGCGGCTGGATTGGGGTGCGGTGCCGCTCAGTGCGTGGGGCTCCGTGGTGTATGCCGGGATCGGGGCGCTCGTGGTGGCATACCTGCTGTACTATCACGGGGTGCGGGTGCTCGGACCAACACGCACGTCCATGTACAGCAACCTGCAGCCGGTCATCGCGCTGGGTGTGGCATGGCTCATGTTGCATGAGCAGCCCAGCGGATGGCAGTTGCTGGGCGCGGCGTTCATTCTGGGCGGTCTGCTGCTTTCGCGGGTATCACGACGCACGGCGGCCAGTCCCGCCGGAACTTCTGAAGGACTGAGGCGCGCATGAACGTGGTGTTGTTCGATATCGATGGCACGTTGCTTCGCACCGATGGCGCCGGACGCCGTGCGATGGAGCGCGCCATGCAGGCCCTCCACGGCGTGGTGGGCAGTGCGGAGTACCGCTATGACGGCAAGACCGATCGGCAGATCATCCGCGAGCAGATGCGTGAGGCCGGTATCGCCGACGATGCGATTGCCGGACAGATGGACGTGCTCATTGCGCAGTACCTGCAGAATCTCGAAAGCGAACTGCGCGAGCGCCCCGATCAGGCGGTGCTGTGCGCGGGGGTGTTGCCCTTGCTCGACCGGCTGCGTGGCCGTGAGGATGTCACACTCGGTCTGCTGACGGGCAACGTGGAGCGTGGGGCGCGCCAGAAGCTCGCGGCCGTTGGTGTGAACTTCGACCAGTTCGTCGTGAATGCCTTTGGTTGCGACCACGAGCATCGCCCGGAGTTGCCGTCCATCGCCCGTGGCCGTGCGGAGACGTTCCTTGGTCGTGCCGTTGCTGGCGATCAGCTGGTGATCATTGGTGACACGCCGGCCGATATCCATTGCGGACGTTCCATCGGTGTGCGCGCCATTGGCGTGGCGACGGGGCGCTATTCGGTGGATGACTTGGCTGCGCATGGACCTGCCGCCGTGTTCGCGTCACTCGAGGATACGGACGCGGTGGTGGAGGCCATGCTGTCGTGAGCCTGGTCGGGCCGATCTCCGTGCGGGTGGTGGGTATGGTGCGTGGACGCGAAGTCGACGCGCTGGGCACAGCATCGCTCGAAACCGATGGCCTGGTGATCGCATGGCCACCGGCAGCGGCCTGGCGACTCGATCTCGATGGCATCGACGGTGTGGCGCTGGCGAACACGTCGCTCACCGTATATCTGCGCGAGCATGATGTCCTTGAACTGTCCGGCGATGGCGCACTGCGTACGCTGGGGCAGGGGCTGTTGGATCTGGCGTGTCGCGTACCCGAGATGATGCGTGGCGGTCGCGCGAGCGGTCTCGCGCTGTCGGTGTCCCATGACACGGGACTGCAGGGCGCACACGATCGCTGGCTGGCTCCCCTGCTCAGTGTGCGTCGGGCCATTCAAGGCGTGACGGATCCCGAGCGTCAGGTCGCGTTGCTCGACGGATCGCGTCTGGCCGACGACATGTTGCGGGCGCTCACCGAAATTGCCGCGATTCGTTATCCCGAAGACGCCGCCCAGCAGCGTGCGCTCGAAGCTGCGATGGAAGACGAAGCCGAGCCGATGTTCGACGCACTCGAGCGGGTAGCGATGGCGGCGGCTGACCTGCGGGGAGGAGCCATGGACACGCGCATCGCCGACTGGCGGCGCTGGATTGTGTCCGTGCAGGAGACGTTCTCCACGGCCGATGAAGCCTGGAACGAAATCCGCGAGTTGCTCGAGGAAAGCTGAAAGACGGCCGGGCGACGCATCACCGCGTCGCCCACGATGCTCAGTGGCCGCAGCCGCAATCGGTACCGCAGCCACCCTTGGGCTTTCGGGCTGCCGCGAAGGCCTTCCACAACTGTGAGCCGGCATACCAGACGGCCCCCGACACGATCAGGACCACGATCACCGTCGACATCGTTCGCCTCCCGTCTGTAATCAGCCGAAGCCCAGCGCCTGGCCGCCCACGTACACGATCCATGCTGCGCCGTAGGCCAGCGCCAGCATGTACACGAACTGCACACCCGCCCACTTCCAGCCGATCGCGCCACCACCGGCTTCGCGCACCGTGATGGCGGATGTGCTCATGCACATCAACGCGAACACGTAGAACACCATCAGCCCCACGGCGACCAACGGCGAGTACACCAGCCGTCCCGTGGCGTCCTTCTCTTCACGCAACCGCTCGGTGAGGGCCGCCTCGTCTTCGCTGCCCACGCCGTAGATCGTGCCCATCGTGGAGACGAACACTTCGCGCGCGGCGAAGCTGGCCGCGATCGATACGCCGATCTTCCAGTCATACCCCAGCGGGCGCACCACGGGTTCGATCACATGCCCGACGCGGCCCAGCACGGAATGTTCGAGCTGCTGCTCCTGCTGCATCTCCGGCGACAGCGCCGGGTCGGGCGAGGTTTTGGGGTAGGTGGCCATCGCCCACAACACAATGGAGAGCGACAGAATCACCGTGCCGGCGCGCTGCACAAACAGCATGCAGCGCTGGTACACCGAGATGCCCAGCGACTTGAGGCTGGGCCAGCGATACGGTGGCAGTTCGAGGATCATCGGGCGCACCGGACCCTTGAGCAGGGTGCGCTTGAAGATCGCCGCCATGATCAGCGCCGCCACGGTGCCGAGCAGATACATGCCGAGCATGGTGGCGCCCTGGAGTGTGAGTCCGGGCAGCAGCGCAGTGGCCGGCACGAACGCGCCAATCAGCAGCGTGTACACGGGCAGGCGTGCCGAACAACTCATCAGCGGTACCACCATGATGGTGGCCAAACGATCCTTGGGATCTTCGATCGTGCGCGTGGCCATGATGCCCGGCACAGCGCAGGCATATCCCGACAGCATCGGGATGAAGCTCTTGCCATGCAGGCCCACCGAGCGCATCACGCGGTCCATGAGAAATGCCGCGCGCGCCATGTAGCCCGAATGTTCGAGCAGGCCGATGAACGTGAACAGGATCGCGATCTGCGGCAGGAATACGAGGACCGATCCCACACCACCGAACACGCCGTCCACGATGAGCGATCGCAGGTCACCCTCCGGCAGCAGCGTCCCCACGGCCCCACCGGCGCTCGCAATCAGCGCTTCGATGCCGTCCATGAGTGGAGCGGCCCACGTGAACACCGACTGGAACACCACGGCCATCAGCAGCAGGAACAGCAGCGGGCCGCCGACGCGGTGCAGTGCCACCCGATCGATGCGATCGGATAGGGAGCTTGCATGTGTCTCCTTGCTGCGCGTGACGGTGTGGCCGACCACATCGGCGATCCAGGCGTAACGCACCTCCGACTCCAGTCGCGACGGACGGAATCCCGCAGTTTGCAGCGTACTCGCCGCCTGTCGGGTCGCCTCGGCCAACCCAGGCACCTGTGCGAGATGCGCATCGGTGCGCTCCACACCCAGCACACGCAGCGCTTCCATGGCGGCAGCGCTCGGCAGAAATCCGTCGGAGACAAGACGAGCCTCGACCGGCTCGAGCGCAGCACGCACGGCTTCGGGCAGCGCAAAGCGACGTGCTGGCGCGGGCAGCATGACGGCCGTGAGCAGCGCCTGCTTGAGCGGCTCCATGCCCTCCCCACGTTTCGCGACCGTGGGCACAATGGGCACGCCCAGCTCGTGAATCAGCTCGGGCACATCGATGGTGATGCCTTCCGCCTGCGCCACATCGAACTGGTTGAGTGCGATGACAACGGGCACGCCCAGTTCAATCACCTGACTCGCCAGGAACAGGTTGCGCTCGAGATGCACCGCATCGACCACAACCAGCACCACATCGGGGCGCCACCGATCGGCATCGCGACGTTGCAGCACATCGAGCGCGATCTGTTCGTCGGGCGAGCCGGCCGAGAGGGAGTAACTGCCCGGCAGGTCGAGCACCACGATGCGGCGCCCATCCGGTCCCTTGAAGCTCCCTTCCACCCGTTCGACCGTGACGCCAGCGAAATTGCCCACGCGCTGGCGCAATCCCGTGAGGGCGTTGAAGAGCGTGGTCTTGCCGGTGTTCGGGTTGCCGATGATGGCAACACGCAACGCATCGGTGGCGACGGGCGGCGGGGACGTGCTGGGCATGCTCATGATGCGCCTACCAGATGATCACGGGCACGATCGGGAGCGACGATACCCGCAGCCACGTCAGAATGCAGAGGGGCGCGCGCCGTCAGGCGCGGGCCGCGAGCTGAACGGTGATGCCTGCCGTCAGGGCGGCGCCTAGCGCCAGCCGCGTACCACGGACTTCGAGGAGCATCGCGTCGCGGGCGTCGATCACGTTCACGGCGGTGCCTTCGCACAGTCCCAATGCCCGGAGACGGCAGGCTTCGTCACCGGTGCAATCAATATCGACCACCGTCACACGGGCTCCCGCGCCGCACGAATTGAGGGCACGCGTTGTCCGCGGTGCGCTCGAGGCGGTGACCGCGTCAGCGGCCGAAGAAATAGGGAGGGACAGTGGCGCCACCGTTTCGGTTGAGAATGGTTCTCAAGGTAACGGTTTGAAGATACCCGGGAGGCTCAGCCGCGGGCAATGGGGACACAGGCCATCGGCTTCCGATGGCCGAAGGGTCACGCCGTCTTCCGCCGGGATGCCATGAGGCCCACACCAATCACGACGATCGTCAGGCCGATCACCTGAGCCACCGTCAGCCCTGCGACAAAGCGGTCGTCCTTGGCGCGGAAGAACTCCACGATGAACCGCTCCACGCCGGCCACGATGCAGTACAGGCCGAACAACCACCCTTCCTTGTGGTTGTGCTTTCGGAACGCCCACAGGATGGCAAACATGCCAAAGCCCATCACCGTTTCGTACAACTGCGTGGGATGGACGGCGATGACCTCGGACGGGCTCGTTCCTGGCGGGAAAATGACGCCAAACTGCTGCGACATGACCGCCGCCGTGCTGGGTGGCGCACCTTCCGGAAACTGCGTCGCCAGGAACCCGTTCCACGGGCGACCATAGTCATCACCCACGGCCCAGCACCCCGTACGACCCACGGCGTAACCGGCCGCGATCGCGATACCCGCCACATCGGCGATGCGCAGGAAGCTGAACTTCCGGTAGCGAATGAACGCGTAACACAGCGCCACCGCGCCCATGAAGCCACCCCAGAACACAAATCCGCCGCGGCTGAAAAACGCCGACGGGTCGCCGGTGAGCACCACGTAGTACGACTTGGCGCCAATCAGCGTGCCGATCAACGCAGCCATCACCAGATCGGGGATTGCGGCCGCTTCCTGATCCTGCCCTCGGCGCCACAGCTCTCGCTGGCAAACGATCTGCGCAATGGCGAACGCCGCCAACACCGCCAGACCAAAGCCGGTGATCTCCAGCGGGCCAAGCGAGAGAGTGGTCGGATGATGAACGATGGGCACGCGTCAGGGGGTCAGGCGGAAACGGAAAGGTGCGACGGGAAAACCACAGCGGCGCCAGGCGCGCACGAAAGGTACCGCGGCGGTGCTACCCCGCGCTGCTCATACCGGGTATTGGCAGCGATGCCGTAGCGGTCATGTCGGGTGCAGCAAATTCACCGCGGAGCAGGCGAAATATGCCAGCCGCAGCAATCATCGCCGCGTTGTCAGTGGCGAGGCGCGGCGTGGGAGCAAAGACATCGCCCTTTCGGCGTGTCATGGCCTCACGCATCGCCCCCTGCAGCGCCTGATTGCACGCCACACCACCACCCAGCACGACACGGGTGCGACGATGCTGACGGGCGGCACGCACCACCTTCTCCACCAGCGTGTCGATCACGGCATCCTGAAAACCGCGGGCAATGCTGGCCCGCTGGGCGTCCATCGTGCCAGCCCGTTCGGCATCACGCACCGCGTACAACACCGCGGTCTTGAGGCCACTGAACGAACAGTCGTAGTAGTCGTCATCACCCGGGGTGGCCGACTTTCGCAGCATTGGGCGCGCAAACCGATGCGGATGTTTGTGCACCGGCGACTCGGCTGTCGCCGCGAGCTGCTCAATGGGACGGCCGCCCGGGTAGGGAAGGCCGAGCAGTTTGGCCACCTTGTCGAAAGCCTCGCCCACTGCATCGTCGCGCGTCTGCCCCAGCAGGCGATACTCGCCCCACGCCGGGACATCCAGCAGCAAGGTGTGTCCACCACTCACGAGTAGCGCGGTGAACGGCGGCGTGGCGTCTGGATGTTCCAGCAACGTGGCAAACAGATGCCCCTCGAGGTGGTGCACCGGCACCAGCGGTTTGCCGTGCGTGAGGGCCAGCGATTTGGCGAAGCTCGTGCCCACCAGCAGTGCACCCACCAGTCCAGGTGCATGCGTCACCGCCACGGCATCACAGTCGGCCAGCGAGATCTTCGCTTCGCGCAGCGCGGCGTCCACCGCGGGCACAATGCCCACCAGATGCTGCCGGCTCGCGATCTCGGGCACCACACCACCGAACAGGCGATGCACATCCTGCGAGAGGATGACGCACGACTCCAGTGTCATCGCCTCGGGCGTGCCCGATACGACGGCCGCCGAGGTCTCGTCACATGAGGTTTCGATGCCGAGCACGCGCATCGGACGCGATGATACGGACACCGTGTCGGCCGCCACACCACTCATCGAGGCCCCACTCACCCGTTGGCGCGCAGGAACAACCACAGCCCGATGGACAGCACCAGGGCTGCCACAGCTCGCGCCGCCTGCTGGGGAGTGAGGCGCATGCCCATGATCAGGACTTGGGCTGGGCCAGGAGCTGCTCGAGCAGCGCGCGATTGCCTGGCGACGACCAGTCGTCTTCGCCGATCCACTTCTTGCGGATCACGCCGTCGCGATCGATGACCATCGTCTCGGGCACGCCCGTGGTGCGGTAGATGCCCTGAATCGTGCCGGCACCATCGTGCAGGATCTCGAACGTCAGGCCGTACTCGCCGACAAACTCGCGGATCTTCTGTTCAGATCCGGCATCGTCCACACTGACGGCGACGATCTTGAGCCCCTTCGGGCCGAGGTCACGATACAGTGCTTCCATGCTGGGCATTTCCTTGCGGCACGGGATGCACCAGGTGGCCCAGATATTGAGCACAACCACGTCGCCGCGATAGTCGGTGAGCGACTTCGTCTTGGCCGGTGAATCCAGGGTTTGCGCGATGAAGCCCGGCGCATCGGAACCCACCGTCACGCTGGTGAGTTCGTCCTTGAGGAAGTGCGACGCCGCGAACGCACCGCCGCCGAGCAGCGCGACGATGCCCAGGACGACGAGCCACTGTTGCTTGACGGTCATGCGGACTCCACGCAGAGATTGCGCAGCACGGCGATTTCTGCACGCGGATCGGCCGCGCCAAAGATCGCGTTGCCGGCCACGAACGTATCGGCACCAGCGCTCCAGCAGCGCTGGATCGTGTCACGCGAAATGCCACCATCCACTTCGAGCACGGCGCGGCTGTCTGCCTGATCCAGCAGGAAACGCATGCGCTCGATCTTGTCGACGGAGTAGTCGATGAATTTCTGGCCGCCGTAGCCCGGATTCACGCTCATGATGAGCACCAGGTCGAGCATGTGCACCACTTCCTCGATGGCGGACAGTGGCGTGCCGGGATTGAGCGCGACGCCGGCCTTGGCACCGAGTTCCTTGATGCGCGCGAGCTGACGATCGAGATGTGGCGCGGCTTCGACGTGAATGGTGAGCACATCCGCGCCCGCCTTCACATAGTCGTCGAAGTACTTCTCGGGTTCCTGCACCATGAGGTGCACATCGACGGTCTTCTGCGTGCATTTGCGCACGGCTTCGATGACCTTCACGCCGAACGACAGGTTCGGCACAAAGCGTCCATCCATCACGTCGACATGGATCCAGTCGGCGCCACCGGCTTCACACATCGCGATCTCGTCGCCGAGGATGCGGAAGTCGGCGCTCAACACGGAGGGGGCGATACGAACGGTCATCTCAGATGCGTCGGAAGTCGTCGAGAATCAGTGCAGTAAATGCTGGGACAGCATCTGCTGCGACAGCGTGTCGGCCGGGTCGCGCCCGTCGCTCAGGACGAGACTGACGGCGCTCCGGCTGAGTACGCGCGCGCCAGACACCGGGAAGGTGCCCAGCACGATGCCGGCGGGCTTGGGGGACGGGCGGAACTGCACCTCGCCCACCTGCAGGCCCGCTTCGAGGATGGCGTTACGGGCATCGCCTTCCTCGAGGTCCGTCACGGCGGGTACCGAAACGAGGTCCGAGGTGGCCGTGGCGGTGTCAGGTGTTACTGGCGTCGCATCGGCAGCCGGCTGGGCGGCTGGTTGCGCATCGGGGATGCGACCTTTGGAGATGGAATCGAGCATGACGGCCAGCGAATCGACGCTGTCGGCACGACCTGGCTCCAGGCGGTTCACCGTCATCACGCCAACGCCAGCGCCGATGGAAACACCCACGACAATGGCGATGAGCGCACGAATGCCCCAGAGGCGAGCCAGTGCCTTGCCTGCCGTCGTGCGGCGCGTGGTGGTCTTGGTCTTGGTGGCCATGATTGAAATCAGGCGGAGCCAGCGTTTCGTCGCAGACGCACGGCAAAGGCGCCGTCGAATCCATGCTGCTGCGGCAACACACGCAATCGGCCGCGATCGATCACCGCATCCGATACCACACCAGTGGGCGGCGGTTCCACGACAAAATCGGGATGAGATGCCAGAAAGGCGTCCACCACGTCGTCGTTTTCTTCCGGCTCGAGCGAGCAGGTGCTGTAAATGAGCAGGCCTCCTGCGCGCACCACACCTGCGGCGGCATGGAGAATCTGTCGCTGCAGCGTACCCAGCACGGCAAAATCCGACGCCTGCAATCGCCAGCGGGCATCCGGGTGTCGGCGGAACGTGCCGGTGCCGGTGCAGGGCACATCCACCAGCACCGCATCCACCGGATCGATGGTCGGTGCGGTGGCATCGGCGACCATGGTGATCATCGTGCGGGCCGGCGACGTGGTATCCACACCCAGGCGGTCGAATCCGCTGCGCATGCGTTCGACACGGGCCTCGCTGCGATCGGCTGCGATGACGGTGCCTGCGCGACGCGCCAACTCGAGCGCTTTGCTGCCCGGCGCGGCGCACAAGTCGGCGACGGCGCTGCCCTCGGCCACGTGGGCATACTGCGCGACCAGCGAGGCCGCCGGGTCCTGTACGTAAAACTGTCCGCGGCGGAACGCTTCCACTTCGGTGAGCGCTACCGGGCCCGTGATCTCCAGCGACTCGGGTACCATCGGCACGTCGCGGGTGCTCACATCGGACTGCGTGAGGCTGTCGGCAAGCATGGCAGCACTCACGCCGTGTGGTCGCACCACCACGGGTGCAGGCGTGTTGTTGAGAGCCAGCAGCGACGCCGTGTGATCGAGGCCAAACCGTGCGGCCCAGCGTCCCACCACCCATGCGGGGTGCGAATGCGTGAGGGCCAAGGCTTCCACGGGATCAGCGGGCAATGTCGGTTCGATGCTGGCGCGTTCACGATCCACGCGACGCAATACGGCATTCACCAGCTTGGCCGCACCGATGCCGTGCTTGCGCTTGACCGCCTCCACCGACTGACCGATCGCTGCGTACGGCGGCACGCTGTCCATGGACAGCAACTGATGGGTGCCAAGCCGCAGCACATCCAGCACGGCATCATCGAGCACCGATAATCCGCCACGAATGCGTGATGCGAGAATCGCATCGATTCGCTCGCGATGGCGCAGCACGCCCCACACCAACTCCTGCACCCAGCGTCGGTCGCGGGCATCGAGTGTGGTGGTGCGTCGCTCGAAACTCTGGTCGAGCAGGTGACCGGCGTGCACATCGCCCAGAATGCCGGCAGCGGCACTGCGCGATGGCGTGATGGCCGTGCCTGGGCCTTTTCCTTTCGTGGCGCGCTTGCCGTGTTGCGGAGGCATGGCGGTCGCGCTCACGACAGCGACGCGGCCGTGAACTCGTCGCCCACCGCCACGCCGCGTCCACGGGACCAGGCGAGCACCGGCATGCGCGGCTTGCCACTGGGTTGCACATCGAGCACGCGCACCGCGCCCACCCCACAACGCACGATCATGCCGTCTGCATCGATGCTGCGCACCGTACCTGGCGGACTTGCCAACGTCGGCTCATCGAGCGCGGCATCACTGCCATCACCCACCAACCGACCGCTGAAGCACTTCACGTCCGCGTCGCGCAGTGTGCTCCATGCGCCGGGACGTGGATCGAATGCCCGGATCACGCGCTGCACCTGCGTTGCCGGTGCACGGAAATCGAGGTGTGCGGTGTTGCGGTCGATCTTCGCGGCATACGTCGCTCGTGCATCGTCCTGCGGCACCGGGTGCGACGCGCCCGCCTCGAGCAGCGCCAGCGCCTGCACAATGGCCAGCGCTCCGGCTTCGGCGAGCGCATCGTGCAACTCGCCGTAGGTGGTGTCGATGTCGATGGGCGTCCGCACCACATGCAGCATGGCACCGGCGTCGAGTGCCGGCACCATCTGCATGATGGTCACGCCCGTTTCCGTCATCCCTTCCAGCAGCGCGGCCTGAATGGGCGCTGCCCCGCGCAGTGCAGGCAGCAGCGAGGCGTGAATGTTGAGCGTGCCCAGGGTGGGCATGTCGATGACGACCATGGGCAGGATGTGCCCGTAGGCCACCACCACCGAGATCTCCGGCGCCAGCGCCTGCATCTCGGCGAGAAACTCCTCACCGCGCGGCTTGGCCGGCTGCAGGACCGGCAGCCCTTCCTCGAGCGCGACCAGCTTCACCGGTGACGGATCGAGCTGGGAGCGCGAACGACCGCGCGGACGATCAGGCTGGGTGACTACACCCACGACATCGTGGCCTTCGCCCAGCAGGGCCCGCAGCGGGGGCACGGCGAAATCGGGCGTGCCCCAGAAAAGAATGCGCATGGGGCGACGCCCGCTCAGCGGTCCGATGAGGCGGAGCCGCTGCCCGAGGCGTTGCCCGAGCCGGCTTCACGCTCTGGCGGCAGGTCGCCCACCGGCAGCACACGCAGCAGCTTCGGATACTTGCCCTTCTCGTGGTCCCAGTCCTTCATCGCCGACCGCTTCTTGAGCAGGCTGAGGCGATCGGTGAACAGCTTGCCGTGCAGGTGATCGATCTCATGCTGCAGGCAGCGGCCGAGCAGCTTCGCCGCGTCGATCTCATACCAGTTGAGATCGATGTCCTGCGCCCGCACGATCACGCGCGCCGGACGGTCCACATCGGCGTAGACCTCGGGAATGGAGAGGCAGCCTTCCTCGCCACGCTCGAGGCCTTCGCGGAGAATGATCTCCGGATTGATGACCACCAGGCGCACATCGTCGGCATCGACGACGGCGAGGCGCTCGAGGCGGCCCACCTGCGGCGCGGCCAGGCCAATACCGCTCGCCGCTTCCATCGTGTCGAACATGTTGTCGACCAGACGGCGCAACTCCGGGGTAACCGACTCCACCCGCTGCGTCTCCTGACGCAGCACGGGGGAGCCCAGCACGTGAATATCGAGCAGTGACACGGGAACTCCGACGGCCTCAGGCCGCGGGCGTGGTGGCGGAACCCACGCGGGCGATACGGCCGCGCTCGATGATCAGTCGCGATTCACCCGACTTGATCGTGATGCGGTCTTCCATCGTGGCGGCGCCGTCCTTTCCCTGCGCGGCGATGTGCAGCACTTCGCCCACAATGCCACCGGCTGTCACGATCTCATCACCCTTCTTGAGGGTGCGGACCGTTTCGTCGTGCCGCTTGCGCTGCTTCTGCTGCGGGCGGATGAGCACGAAATAAAAGATCGCGAAGATCGCGCCATACATGAAAATCATCTGCGGGATCGCGGTGGTCGGCGACGCCTGCAGAAGGGCAAAGCTGGCAATGACGGAAGCGGTCATGAGACAGTCGAGCGGGAGTGATATCGGGCGAGCCAGTCACGACTCCAGCCCGCAAAGGTTCCGGCCAGGACGGCGTCCCGGGCCTCGCGCATCAGCGCCACGAGGAAATGTACATTGTGGAGGCTCAGGAGGCGCAGTCCGAGGATTTCCTCCGCCACGAACAGGTGCCGGATGTACCCCTTGGAAAACCGGGCGCAGGCCACACAACTGCACTCAGGGTCCAGCGGGGACTGGTCCAGCCGCCACGCGGCGTTCTTGATGCTCCGCCGGCCGGTGGTGGTGAAAAACGCGCCCGTCCGGCCCATGCGGGTCGGGGCCACGCAGTCGAACACGTCGACGCCGCGCGCCACACCCTCCACGAGATCCTCCGGGAATCCCACGCCCATGAGGTAGCGGGGACGGTGCCGGGGCAGCACCTCGTTCACCACGTCCAGCATGGCGTACATGTCCGGCTTGGCCTCTCCCACCGAGAGGCCGCCGATGCCGTACCCCACCCAGTCGCTCACGCCCTGAATGGCCGACGCCGATGCCCGGCGCAGCTCGGCGTGAATGCCGCCCTGCACGATGGGAAACAGCGCCTGCTCGGGGCTGGGAGCGAGCGTGTCCTCGCGCTGCAGCTGATCGAAGGCCACGCGGCACCGCTCGAGCCAGCGCACGCTCCGCTCCATGGCCTCCTGCGCCAGGTCGTACGGCGACTGCCCCGGCACGACATGATCGAACTGCATGATCACGTCGGCGCCCAGGTTGCGCTCGATGCGCATGACCGATTCGGGGGTGAACTGCTGCCGCGACCCATCGAGGTGACTGCGAAACTCCACGCCGTCTTCCTGAATGGTGCGCAGTCCTTCCAGCGAGAACACCTGAAACCCACCAGAGTCGGTGAGCATCGGGCCATCCCACTGCATGAAGCGATGCAGGCCGCCAAATGCGCGCACCGTTTCATCACCTGGTCGCAGGCGCAGGTGGTAGGCGTTCGACAGTACCATGGTCGCGCCAAGGCGGTGCAGATCATCCGGATCGAGTGCCTTGACCGACGCCAGCGTGCCCACGGGCATGAACTGCGGCGTCTGCACTGGGCCGTGTGGCGTTTGGAACAGGCCCGCGCGCGCTTCGCCGTCCGTGCCTTCAACCGTGAAGGAAAATCCGCTCACAACACGACCATCGCATCGCCATAGCTGTAGAACCGGTATTGCTCGGCCACCGCCGTGCGATACGCCTGCATCGTGAGATCATATCCCGCAAACGCGGCCACCAGCATGATCAGGGTGGAGCGGGGGAGGTGAAAATTCGTGATCAGGTGGTCCACACCGCGAAAACGGTACGGCGGCCGCAGGAAGATGTTGGTCTCTCCGAGATACGGATGGATGATGCCATCCGCAGTCGCGGCCGTTTCGATGGTGCGCACACAGGTGGTGCCCACTGCCCAGATCTTGCCCCCACGGGCGCGAACCGCGTTGAGCCGCGCCGCGGCGTCGGCCGTGACTTCGCACCACTCCTCGTGCATGACATGCAGCGCCGGATCGTCATCACTCACCGGTCGGAACGTACCCGCGCCCACATGCAGCAGCACATTCACGCGTTCCACACCGCGCGCATTGAGTGCGGCGAGCAGGTCGTCGGTGAAGTGCAGCCCGGCCGTGGGTGCCGCCACCGATCCGGCCTGCGCCGCATAGATGGTCTGGTAGCGCGTGGCATCGGCATCGGTATCCGCGCGCTCGATGTACGGCGGCAGGGGGATATGTCCGTGCTGTTCGATCGCGTGTTGTACCGACGGCAGGTCCGGCGCATGCAGCTTCACGATGCGTGTGCGGCGCGGAGTCGTGTCCACGATCTCCACCGTGAAACCCGGCGCAATCGTCACCATGCGGCCCGGGCGCAGCTTGCCACCCGGATGGATCATCGCTTCGTAGTGCGCGTCGCGGACATGACGCAGCAACAGGATCTCGGCTGGTCCACCACTCTCGCGGTGACCGAGCAAACGCGCCCGGAACACCTTCGTCGTGTTGAGCACCACCGCATCGCCGGCCGGGATCAGCGACAGGATGTCGCGGAAATTCCGATGCGCCAGCGAGCCGGTTTCCCGATCCACCACAAGCAAACGACTCGCATCGCGCGGCTCGAGAGGGAGCTGGGCGATGCGCTCGTCGGGGAGCTCATAGTCGTAGTCGGAGGTGCGATCCCCGATCGCGCGTTCCTGCTCAGGACGCAAATCCTGCAGGAGAGCGGTGTCGGGGTCCGCACCGTCCGGAGAATTGGACGGGGCAGTCATGAGAGCCCTGTAAGACAATCGATACAACCGTTTGACGCAACGGTTCAGAAGAGACCGGGCTGCTCCGCGCTTCCCGCAGGTGGGACGAATCCGAGGTGCCGGAATGCACGAGCGGTCGCGACACGGCCCCGCGGTGTGCGCTGCAGAAATCCGTGTTGTACGAGGAACGGTTCATATACCTCCTCGATCGTGCCGGGATCCTCACCGATGGCCGCCGCCATCGTGCTCAGCCCCACGGGCCCGCCTTCGAACTTCTCGATGATCGCCCGCAGCAGGCGCCCGTCCATGTCATCGAGGCCGAAATGATCCACGTCGAGCAGGGCCAGCGCTGCCTCGGCCACCTCCTGCGTGATGCGGCCGTTCGCGCGCACTTCAGCGTAGTCACGTACGCGACGCAGCAGACGGTTGGCCACGCGAGGCGTGCCGCGGGAGCGTCGCGCGATCTCATGCGCACCGGCCGCGTCCATTTCCACACGCAACACCTCGCCCGTACGACGGACGATCACCTCCAGATCGTCCACTGGATAGAACCCGAGCTGGTGGACGATGCCGAAGCGCGCACGCAGCGGCGCTGTCAGCATGCCGAGTCGCGTGGTGGCGCCCACGAGCGTGAAACGCTCGATGTTCATGGGCACCGTGCGCGCATTCGGGCCGTCGGACAGCCGGATGTCGATGCGGAAATCCTCCATCGCCGAATAGAGGAACTCTTCGATAACCGGTCGCAGACGATGGATTTCGTCGATGAACAGGACGTCGCCTTCGCGCAGGCTGGTGAGCGGGGCGACCAGATCACCGGGTTTCTCCAGGGCGGGGCCGGAGGTGACCGTGAGGTTGACCCCGAGTTCGCGCGCAATGAGATCGGCCAGGGTCGTCTTGCCCAACCCCGGCGGGCCGAAGAACAGCAGGTGGTCGACCGGCTCCTTCCGGGCCCGGGCGGCGTCGAGCGCGATGGCCAGGCTCTCCTTCACCCGGCTTTGCCCGATGAACTCGGCCAGCCGCTGGGGGCGAAGGGACAGCTCGACGGCGCCGTCTTCAGACAGCGCTTCCGGGGTGGTGATCTCGGCGCGGCTCATGCCCCTGAACATAGCCCGGCACCCCCGGCCGTGGCGGGGGTATGTGGTGCCAGAGCGTTTTCATGCAGCATTCCGGCTGTGACTGCGTATCTTCATGAGATTCCCGTCCTGCCAGCGAGCCAGACTTCCATGCATCGTCGCCTCAGCTCCGTGCGTTCCCTGACCGGCCTCGCCGCCCTTGTGGTGGCTTCGTCCGCGTTCACGACTCCGGCCAAGCCCACACGCCCCGCGCCGTCCAAGGCCGCGCAGGCTGCTCGTGTGCCCGCCAAGCCCGTCGCGGCTCCTGCCGACGATGCGGTCAACATCGACTGGCGCGTGCTGGCCGGTCTCGACTACTCCAACGGCACGTCGACCGACACGCTGAAGAAGCTGGATGGGAAGATGGTGCGCCTGCCGGGCTTCGTGGTGCCGCTCGACGACTTCCAGGAGGAAGGCGCCGAGTTCCTGTTGGTGCCGTACTACGGCGCCTGTGTGCACACGCCGCCGCCGCCGCCAAACCAGATCGTGATGGTCGAGATGTCGGGCAAGAAGTCCGTCAAGCTCAACCTGTTCGATGCGGTGTGGATGTCGGGTCGCCTCAAGATTTCCTCGATCGAAAGCCCCTACGGTACCGTGGGCTATCAGCTCGAAGGCCTCAAGGTCGAACCCTACTCGTCGAAATGACGGGCGCAGCGGCCGCACCGGCCGTTGAGCTTTCCCGGGTGCGCTTCGCCTACAAGGCGGGGCGCGACGTGTTGGCGATTGATTCGCTGACCATCGCCCGTGGCGAAACAGTCTTTCTGCATGGGCCGAGCGGCAGTGGCAAGACCACGCTGCTCGGCCTTCTCGCAGGTGTACTGCAGGCCACCAGCGGTGAAGTGCGTGTCCTGGGACAGAACTTCGCGGCCATGTCGAGCGGTGCGCGTGATGCTTTCCGCGCCCGCCATCTCGGATACGTGTTCCAGATGTTCAACCTCATCCCGTACCTCTCGGTGCGGGAGAACATCCTGCTGCCCATCCGCCTCGAGGCCCAGCGCCGACAGCGTCTGGGTGCGCAGTCGTTCGACGAAGCGGTGCAGGATGTCGCCTCGCAGCTCGACATCGCGCGTTATCTCGACTCGCCCATCGCGGAGCTGAGCGTGGGTCAGCAGCAGCGCGTGGCGGCAGCGCGGGCGCTCATCGGGCATCCCGAAGTCGTCATTGCCGATGAGCCCACCAGTGCGCTCGACACCGATCGGCGCGAGCAATTTCTCGAGCTGCTGTTCCGTTCGTGTGAGAAGGCGGGCGCCACGCTCATCTTCGTGAGCCACGATCACACGCTCATGCCGCTCTTCTCGCGCATCGTGGAGCTGGGGGAGATCAATCACGCGGCCCAGCGCACGGGGGCCGGCGCATGATGCTCATACTGCGACTCGCGCTGGCGTCATTGCGCAGCCGATTGCTCACCACGGCATTGACGGTGGCATCCATCGCGCTGTCGGTCACGTTGCTCGTGGGCATCGAGACGGTGCGTGCTGGCGTGCGCGAGAGTTTTGCCGGCACCATCCGCGGCGTGGACCTCATTGTGGGCGCGCGTGGTGGCACGCTGCAGATTCTGCTCAGCAGCGTCTTTGGTATCGGTTCACCGGCCGGTTCGGTGAAGCTGTCCACCATGGAACACTGGGCCGAACATCCGGCCGTGAAGTGGGTGGTGCCGTACTCGCTGGGCGACAGCCACCGCGGCTTTCGGGTGGTGGGCACGAGTACCGAGTTCTACGAGCGCTATCGGTACCGTCAGAACAACAAGATCGTGTTCGCGGCCGGTCGCGCTGCAGAAGCCGATTCCGAAGTCGTCATCGGCAGTGAAGTGGCCGAGCGTCTCAAGTACACGGTGGGCACGCCGGTGGTGGTCACGCATGGGCTGCGCGATATCGGCACGTCCAATCATGATGCGCATCCGTTCCATGTGGTCGGTGTGCTGCAGCGGACGTTCACGCCCATCGACCGCTCGGTGTACGTCACGCTCGAGGGCATCGAAGCGATGCACGAGGGCACGGAGACGGCGCCGCCGCGAGTGATCTCGCCGCGACCCGATTCGGCACCCAAGCGGGCAGCGGCGTCCCGGCCGGCGCCGGGCTCGAAGGAATCGATCATCGAGGCGAACAAGCGTCGGGCGGCAGCCGTTCCGGTGGCACCGCCTCCGGGTACGCCGATGGCCATGCCTGGTGCAGAGCCGCCCCCGGGCACGCCGATGGTGATGCCGGGCGCCTCCCCACCGCCCGCTGCGGCCACGGCGCCGGCACAGGGTGCACCGCTGGTGATGCCGGGTGCCGAGCCGCCACCGGCGGTGATGGAGCAGGTGAACAAGGCGGCGGAGGCGGCGCGTACTGCGGCGGCCGAACGTCGTCAGCAGGCCGCGAAGCCGGCACCGACTGCTGCGGCGCCTGCAGACAGCGCCGAGGAGCATCACGATCACGGCGACGACCAGATCACCGCGTTTTTCGTGGGCACGAAGAATCGGTTCGAAGCCCTGATGTTGCAGCGCGAGATGAATACGGATCTCGTGGAGCCGCTCACGGCCATCATCCCCGGCGTGGCGCTGGGCGAACTGTGGCAGAACATCGGCAGCGCTGAAGTTGGGCTGCGCGTGATCGCGATGTTCGCCGTGGCGATCAGCATCACGGGCATGCTGGTGGCGCTCTATTCGTCACTCGAAGCGCGTCGCCGTGAGATGGCGATTCTGCGGGCGATCGGCGCAGGCCCGCGCACCATCATTGCCTTGCTGGTGATCGAGAGCACCATGCTGGCGATCATCGGGTGCGTGATCGGCGTGGCGGCGGTGTACGCCGGGCTTGCGCTCGCGCAGGGGCCCATCGAACAGCGCTTCGGTCTGCATCTCGCGCTGCGCGCGCTGGGGCAGACGGAATACATCTATCTCGCCATTGTCATCGTGTCCGGCATGCTCATTGGTTTTGTGCCGGCATGGAAAGCCTATCGCACGACGCTCGTGGACGGATTGAGTCCGCGAGCCTGACAGTCTCGCCGCAGGTGGTTCGGAGACCCCGGACCACCCGCCGCCTGTTCAGTCCGATGATCCGGCGTCGATGGGACGTGGTGCTACTTGGCCGTGAGCCGCGACAGCGCACCACGCACAAGGGCACTGACATCGCGGGGCGCGCCGCTGTCCACCACGGCGCGCACTGCCCGATCGGCTTCCATCTGATTGTAGCCCAACGCCACGAGTGCGCGAACAGCGTCGTCACCCACCGGTGATGGCGCCGTTCCTGTTGTCGGCGCAAGGCTGACGGTGTCGATCTTGTCGGCCAGGTCGAGAATGATCTGCTCGGCCTTTTTGCGCCCCACGCGCGGCACGCGCATCAGCGTCGTGACGTCCTTCTCCTGCAGCGCACGCACCACGCGATCGGTCGTGAGTGCGGAGAGGATACCCAGCGCCAGCGCCGGCCCCACGCCCTTGGCGTGCAGCAGCTTCTGGAACACAGCGCGTTCGTGCGCATGGGAGAACCCGTAGAGGTTCCACCCGTGCTCGAGCACCACCAGGTGGGTGTGCAGCGTGAGCGTATCACCTATGGCTGGCAGGGACTCGAAGACCGGCAAGGGGATCAGGCATTCATAGGCCACGCCGCCGGCCGTCATGATCTCCACGCGATCGAGCTCGCGATGCATCAGGGTGCCACGAACCTGCGAGATCATCGACGGAAGGCCTTCGAGGAAATGATGGACGGAGAGGTCCCGGTGCCGGGCATGGTTGCGCTCACAGCGGGTGGGTTGAACGCCAGGCAGGCACACAGCGCCGCAGCCACACCATCGGCCGCGTCGGCGGGTTCCGGCGCGCTCTTGAGTCGGAGCAGGCGCGCCACCATGTACTGCACCTGCTCCTTCGTGGCCGCACCGCGGCCGGTGATGGCCTTCTTGATGGCCGTCGGCGTGTACTCGTGAATCGTCAGCGCCGACTGCTGGCCGGCCAGCAGAATCACGCCGCGCGCATGGCCCAGCACCACCGTGGTGCGCACGTTGCGTGCGTAGAACACGTCTTCAATGCTGAGCGTGTCCGGTCGATGACGCGAGATCAGTTCCCGCACGCCTTCGTGAATGTCGAATAGTCGGCTGGCCAAGGGTTCCTTGGCATTGGTGCGGATCACGCCGCACTCCACCAGGGTGGTGGTGCGACCATCGCTGGCCACCACCCCATATCCGGTCACCGCCGTGCCGGGATCGATCCCGAGCACGAGCGACGGTCGGGTCACGCGTCGGCCATCGCGTCGTCGTCCATCTCGAAGTTGGCATCGACCTTCTGCACATCGTCGAGCTCTTCGAGCGCCTCGAGCAGCTTGAGCAGCTGCGCCACGTTGTCGCCTTCCACCTTCACCGTGTTCTTCGGCACCCAGGCGAGTTCGGCGTTCTCCACCGTGTACTTCTTGCTTTCGAGGCCTTCCTTGGTGGCGTGCAGCGCAGCCGGCTCCGTGGTGATCACGAACGACTCACCGTCATTCACCACATCGTCGGCGCCGGCCTCGAGGGCCGCCTCGATCAGCGTGTCTTCCACCACACCCTGCGCAGGCACCGTCATCTGCCCCTTGCGGTCGAACATGAAGGCGACCGAGTTGGTGGTGCCCATGTTGCCGTTGTTGCGCGAGAGCTTGTGGCGCACGTCGGCCACGGTCCGCGTGGGATTGTCGGTGACGGCCGCAATCATGATGGCCACGCCGCCTGGGCCGTACGCCTCGTACAGCACTTCGACGTAATCGACGCCTTCGAGCTCGCCCGTGCCCTTCTTGATGGCACGCTCGATGTTGTCCTTCGGCATCGACACCGCCTTGGCGTTGTCGATGGCCGTACGCAGGCGCGGATTACCGTTCGGGTCGCCACCGCCCAGCTTCGCCGCCATCGTGATTTCGCGAATCAGGCGGGTGAACAGCGCGCCGCGCTTGTTGTCCGTCGCCGCCTTCGCGCGCTTGATCGTTTTCCATTTGCTGTGGCCAGCCATCGTCCTGTCTCGCTACCGGGAAAGTCGTTGCTCGTGTCGATCACCGAAATATGCCGACGCCAGCGCATTCGGTGAACCCGTGGGCCCTGCTCCCCGGCTACTCCTCGAGTACGTCCTCGAAGCGGCCGAACCGGCTGTCGAAATACAGGTCCACATATCCCCGCGGCCCATCGCGGTGCTTGAGCACCAGTAGCTCGGTGGCACCGGTGACACCGAGGTCCACCTCGTAGAGCTCCTCGCGATAGAGCCCGAAGACCAGGTCGGCGTGTGTACCCACAGCGCCGCCAATGCCAAAGTCTGTCAGGCGCGGGCGACGGTCGGCGCGTTGCCGGTCCAGTGCCGGGAGGTGGGCGGTGAGCAGTACGACCACCTGTTGCCGCAACGCCAGCCGCTTGAGCGAAAGCACCGCATGGCCGAGCGCGTCGTTTGGTGACGAGGCGTCGTCGAGCAACCCCTCGAGTGTGTCCACCACCACCAGCGATACATCGGGCGACGCTTCGAGTGCCCGCGCCACCGCCGGTACGCCGCCGCCCATCAGCGTCTCCACCACCGGCGCACGGTCGCGCAGCGCCAGGGCGGCCGTGGCCAGCCGCGTGCGTTCGTCAGACGAGACCACGCCAAGCCGCAGCGCTTCCAGCGACACCCGCGCCGACGTCGCCAGGGCGCGCTCATACGCGCGTTCGGGCAGCATTTCGCTGGTCAGCAGCAATGCTCGGCGGTCCGCCCGGCACGCGATGGCCATGGCAAGCGCCGAGCATCCTGCGCTGTCGTCCCCGCCCAGCACCACGAGCTCACCGCGCCGGAAGCCGTCGCCGATCGCGCGATCGATAGAGGGGAAGCCACTCGCCACGAGATTCGGATCGATCTCGCCCACCGTCACCGCCACGTCCAACCCGTCTTCGGTGCCACCGCCCATCCGGTCGAGGCGGGCCACGATTCGGGTGAGGGGCGAGATATCGCTGTCGTGGCTCACCGGCTCAGGTCCCGGCCAGCTGGCGGGCCAGGCGTTCGAGTTCCTGAATGGACGGGCCGTCGAGGTGGTTTCCTGTCGCCGCGACCAGGCTGCGTAGCGCCCCGGCCACCTGCAATGCGGTGCCCGTGGTGGTCTCCACGCACCGTACAAAAGGAGCGCGTGTGGCGGGCGGCAGTGCCAGCGACGCCAGCCAGACCTTGGCCGCCACCGCCCGCGAGGCACGATCGGCGGTGGGCAGCGCCTCCTCGATGCTCAGTCCCTGCGCGAGCCGGGCTGTGGTGAGCGCTGCAAGTGCCACCTCGCGTCCGCCGCCCAGAGGCAGCCGCCCCGCCAAGGCGGAGAGTGCCGGGAACGGGAAACGCAGGGGCTCGAGGGCGTATGGGAGGGGCTCGATATGCACGGGCGGAACATAACGTTTGCCGACGGCCTCGCCATCACGCACGCCCCGCGAATCGCGTACGCAAGTGGCTGCTCGCTGGACCCGCGTTCGACGCATCGGGTATCTTGTCCGGATGGCGCAGCCGGCAAAAACGATTCTGTGGGTGGACGACGAAGCGGAGCTCCTCGAGCCGCACCGGCTGCTCCTCGAGGAAAAGGGCTATCGGGTGGAGACGGCAACCAATGCCGACGACGCCCTGGAGCTGTTGCGCCGGCACCCGTACGATCTGGTGCTGCTCGACGAACAGATGCCTGGCACGCGCGGGCTCGATGCCTATCGCGACATCCGCGAGATCTCGCCCATGTTGCCCGTGGTCATGGTCACCAAGAGCGAAGAAGACACCACGCTCAAGGAAGCCATCGGGGCCAACATCCGTGACTACCTCGTCAAGCCGGTCACGCCGCGGCAGGTGCTCACGGTCATCACCCGCATTCTCGATGGCCCACTCATCCGCTCGCAGGCGCTGGCCCGTGCGTTCGTCGAACGTTTTCGCGCAATCGAGCAGGAGCGCTATGCGGGTCTCGACTGGCGCGGGTGGATCGAGCGTTTTGCCGAGTTGATGCAGTGGGATGTCGATCTCGCGGATGCTGGCGAGCTCGGTCTGCACGAGTCGCTGCGCGGGCTGTATCCCGATATGCACCGGGAGTTCGCGACGTTTATCCGCACTGAGTATCCGCGCTGGCTGCGGGAGCTCGATGGGGATCGTCCGCCACTGTCGGTGGACGTGGTCACCGAGTTCCTGCTGCCGCTGCTTGCCCGCGACCGCAAGGCGATCTTCATCGTCATCGATTGTCTGCGCCTCGACCAGTGGCGTGCGCTCGAACCGTCGCTCAGCGGCTTGTTCGACGTGGAGACGACGCACTACTACTCGATTCTGCCAACGGCCACGCCATACGCGCGCAATGCGCTGTTCAGCGGGCTCTTTCCGGGGGAGATCGCCGCGCGCTTTCCCGACTGGTGGGGTGAGCGCGACGACGAGGCGCTGAACGCGCACGAGAAGGAGTTGCTGGCGGCGCATCTGGCCGAGCTGAACGTGCCGGTGAATGTGCGCTACCAGAAGCTCACCACGGCGGCCGACTCCGACGATCTCGAGCGGCACCTGCCCGCGGCCATCGCCGGTGAGGGCGTGCACGCGTTCGTGTTCAATTTCGTCGACATGCTCACCCACGGGCGTTCGGAGTCGATGATTCTGTACGAAGTGGCGCGCGATGAGATCGCGCTGCGTGCGCTCACGCGGCAGTGGTTCGAGCGGTCTGCCCTGTTCTCGCTGCTCAAGGAAGCGTCACGCCGCAACGTGTCGGTGGTGGTGACCAGCGACCATGGCGCGCTGCACTGCAATTCACCGGCGACGGTGTTTGCGAAGCGCGATGCGACGGCCAACCTGCGCTACAAGTTCGGCGAGGATATCCGCGCCGAACGGCCTGAACAGGCGCTGCTCTTCAGCAATCCCGACGATCTCCGCCTGCCGCATCGCGGGCCGGGCAACAATACGCTGCTGGCCGCGGGTGACACGTTCTTCGTGTATCCCACCAAGCTGCGTGAGTATCAGGGGCGCTACCGGGGCTCATTCCTCCATGGCGGCGTTTCGCCGGAAGAGTGCATTCTGCCGGTGTCGCTGCTGACACCCAAGCGGTAGTCGTGATGTCCTTCACTATGCACGGCTCATGAGCGCGGCCACGGCGGCCACAGGCGCCTTCCGCACACCGGCATCGCAACTCTGGCGCCGCCTGTGGCGCTTCGTGGGGCCGCACAAGGGCAAGCTGGCGGCGGTCGTCCTGCTCAACGCCGCCGCTGCGGTGGCAGACGTGTTCTCCTTCACGCTGCTCGTGCCGTTCTTCAACGCGTTCTTCAAGACCGACCAGTTGCTGCCCACCACGGGCACCATCGGGCGGGTGCTCGAGGCGTCCATCGGCTTCCTGCTCGACGAGCAGAACCGCATGGCCTCGTTGCGCAACGTGATGCTGATCGTGATTGCCGCGGTCACACTGAAGAACACGCTGATCTGGTTGAGCGGGCAGGTGGGCGTGCAGTTGCAGGAGTACGTGGTGCGTGACCTGCGCAGCGGGCTCTATGCACACTTGCTGCGGCTGCCGTTGCCCTGGTTCACGCGCAACAAGGTGGGGCAGATCATCGCCCGGGTGCTCAACGACACCAGCAACGCGAAGACCGTCGTCACCGAGCTCGTCACGCGCTCCATGTGGAGTGCGGCTCAGGTGCTGGCCACGCTCGTGGCGATGTTCACCACGTCCTGGCGCCTGTCGCTGGCGGCGCTCGTCATCGCGCCCCTCACCATCGGTGCGATTCAGCCCGTGTTGCGCAAATTGCGCCGCGGCTACCGCCGGCTGGGCAATGAGCAGGGCGAGATGACCAGTCTCGTGCAGGAGGTCGTGAGCGGGGTGCGACTGGTGAAGTCGTACCGCGCAGAGGCGCGCGAAGAGCACCGTTTCGTGACGCAGAATCAGGCCTACGCCAAGGGCTTTGTGCGCGTGGGTCGGCTGGCGCTCTTGTCGGGCCCCGTCACCGAAACGCTGGGCACGTTCACCGCGGTGGCCATTCTCTGGTACGGGGCCCAGCTCGTGCTCGTACAGGAGACGCTCACCGGCGCCGAGCTGCTCGTGTTTCTCGTGCAGGTGATGCGTCTGCTGCAGCCGCTCAAGCAGCTCTCGCAGGTTCCTGCCGCGGCGCAACAGTCGCTGGCTAGCGCTGAGCGCATCTTCGAGATCCTGGATGCGCCCACGGAGACCGCCAATGACCGCGGCACGCGGACCACGGCCACGTTCGCGCACAGCGTCACGTTCGATGGCGTGGGCTTCCAGTACGACGCCCATGCCGTGGCGCTGGCCGATGTGAGCTTCACGGCGCAGAAGGGCGAGGTCATCGCGCTGGTCGGGGCGAGTGGTGCGGGCAAGAGTACGCTGGTCGATCTCGTGCCGCGCTTCCTCGATCCCACCTCGGGACGCATCCTGCTCGATGGTGTGGACCTGCGCGAAATCCGTCTCGATGCCCTCCGGTCGCTGATCGGCATCGTCAGCCAGGATACGGTGTTGTTCAATGACACCGTGCGCGCCAACGTCGCTTTCGGTCGCCCCGATGCCACGCAGGCGCAGCTCGATGCGGCCGCGCGCGCCGCAAACGCACTCGGTTTCATCGAAGCCCTGCCCCAAGGGTGGGAGACCAATCTTGGAGAGCGCGGCACGCGGTTGTCCGGCGGACAGCGCCAGCGCCTCGCCATTGCCCGCGCTCTGGTCTCCGATCCGCCGATTCTCATTCTCGACGAAGCCACATCGGCGCTCGACGTGGAGAGCGAACGGCTGGTGCAGGAAGCGATCGACAATCTGCTCGTGGGACGCACGGTGTTCGTCATCGCGCATCGCCTGGCCACCATTCAGCACGCGGATCGCATTTTGGTGCTCGATGGGGGGCGTCTCATCGAGGAAGGCACGCACCCCGGGCTGCTTTCGCAGGATGGCGCGTATGCGCGTCTCCATTCGTTGCAGTTTGATCGTCGCGCTGTTGTGGTCGATGAAGACTCCGATGCCATGCTGGTATCGGCCGAGCAAGGTCCAGCGTCGGCAGACGAGTAGGCTACGATGCGCGTGCTCGTGCTGACAACGGCATTGCGCTTCACCCCCGATGTGCAGCTGCTGCTGCACCTGGCGGCGGCCTTGCATGCGCGCGGTGAAGTCGTCGCGGTCGCTGGCATCCATCGCAGCGCCGTCGACCGGGCCGTGACAACTGGGTGGCCGCGACTCTCCGTGCGCACATTCGGCAGCGTGGAGTCCTCGCGGCACACATCTGCCGTGAGGGAGGTGGTGAGCGCGTTGCGCCCCGATGTGGTGCTGGTGCGATCAGAGGCCGATGCGCGCCTCGCATCGGCTGCGATGGGTGCCCGTGGTGGCGTGCTGCGACTGTTGGGGCTCGACGAGCGCGAAGCGTCTGACGATGCAGGCGGCAGTCGCTGGTCCTTTGGACGGACACGGGCACGTATCGTGGAATGGGGGCGTCGGTCTCCTGCACTCAGTTGGCCAAGTGCCGCCCCGGACGACGAGGTGCACGAGACCGGGCTGACGTCAGAGCTCCTCGTGTTGCCCGCGCCGCCGCATGCGGAGACCGAAGAAAGCGCCCCATACGACGGACACACTGCCACGGCGCTCCGGGCCGCGGCGCACCTGCGCCGGCGACATTCCGATCTCAAGGTCACCTTGCTGGGCGAGCCGGAGGGGATGCAAAGTGCACGGGTGCACGCGGCTGCACTCGACCTCACTTCCGCCCTGTCCATCCGTTCTGTGCAATCGTTGCTTGGCCTCCATGAGCGAGGCGCGACAGCGCTCTGGGTTGCCGATCAAGGCGACGGTGGCGCGATCTGCACGATGGCGGCCATGAGCCAGGGTATCCCTGTGGTGATGGCGCACGACGCCGCGGCATCGGTACTCGTCGCACCGGCGATCACCGGGTTCTTCGATCAGGTCGCGTCGGCCGGTGGCACGGTGACCTCCGTGTCGCTCGTCATGGAGTTGGCCCGCTTGCTCGGCGACCGGACGGTACGCCGCACCATGGGAGAAGCCGCACGCCACAAGGCGCAACGCGAGCATGGCTGGGAGGCGTTTGTCGATGAGGCCACGGCGCAACTGGTGAAGGCGGGTGGCGCGCCATCCCGCGATCGGACTTCGAAGACCACGTCCTCCGCCGGGTCTAGATCGTGAGTGCGAGCGAGCGATTGCGACGCGATGGACGCAGCTGGTTCGGTGCGCTCGTAGTGATGCTGATCATCGTACTGGCCATGGCGGCGCCACTCGTGACGACACACGATCCTGCGCGCATCGATCTGCGTCACGCGCTCGAGGCACCGTCGGGTGACCATTGGCTCGGTACCGATGCGCAGGGACGGGATGTGTGGTCGCGACTGATCTTCGGGGCGCGTGTTTCGCTTCTCGTCGGCATCGCGTCGCAGGGCATTGCACTGGGGATCGGCGTGGTGTTGGGACTGGTGGCCGGCTATCGCGGACGCTGGACCGACGAAGTGATCATGCGTCTGGCCGATGTCACACTGGCGTTCCCGAGCTTGCTGCTGCTCATCGCCATGGCCGCCGCATTTGAGCCATCGCTCACGGTGGTCTGCGTGGTGATCGGCGTGGTGGGCTGGGCGGCGATGGCGCGCCTCGTGCGTGGGCAGGTGCTGGTGGTGCGTGAGCTCGAATACGTGCAGGCCATGCGGGCCCTCGGCGCGCGCGATGGTCGCATCGTGGCCCGGCACATCCTGCCCAATGTCGTGGCGCCGGTGGTGATCGCCGGGACGCTCGGCATTGCCGGCGCGATCATGGCGGAGGCCGCACTGTCATTTCTTGGACTCGGTGTGCAACCACCTACACCCAGCTGGGGCGCGATGATCGCTGACGGCCGCGACCTCGCGCAGTTGCGTGATGCACCCTGGACGTCGCTGGCCCCGGGTCTGGCCATCGGTGCGGCAGTACTCGGATTCAACCTGCTCGGCGATGCCCTGCGCGACGCCCTCGATCCGCGGGCTGAGCGGCGCAGTTGATCGGATCGCTCGCATGACCGTCATCTCCCTTCACACCGGCTGGATACATGTCGACGCCTCTTGATGTCGCCGCACTGCGCGCGCGCGAGTACCCGTGGATGGCCAACGACCCGGCCATCTACTTCAACGCGGCGTCGGTGGGGCCGCTGCCGCAGCGCACAGTCGACGTCACCGCCGAATGGACGACGATGCGTTCACGTCCACATCAGTTGCCGTTTCCGTTGATGCAGGAAGCGGCGGCCACCGCGCGCAGTCAGTTTGCGGCGCTGGTTGGTGCGGATGCGGACGAAATCGCACTGATGCCCAACACCACGTATGGGCTCAATCTCGCCGCACGCGCGCTGCCACTGCGTCCGGGCGCGATCCTCACGTTCGATGGCGAGTTCCCGAGCTGCGTGTATCCGTTTCAGGCGCTCGGTTCACGTGGCATCACGCTCGACCTCATACCCAAGCGCGACGGCATTCCTGACGAAGATGCCCTGCTCGAAGCCATCGGCAACCGCTCCGATGTGGTGGCCGTCGTAGTGTCGTGGGTGCAGTTCGCGAACGGTTTCGTGGCCGACCTCGCGCGTATCGGCAACGCCTGTCGGGCGCGCGGGGTCTTCTTCATCGTCGACGGGATCCAGGGCTGCGGCGTGCGTCCGATCGATCTGCATGCCTTGCCGGTGGACATCTTCGCCAGCGGTGCGCAGAAGTGGCAGCTCAGTCCCTGGGGGACGGGCTTTGTGTACGTGCGCCGTGAACTGGTGACGTCGCTCGAACCGCACGACGTGGGCTGGGCCTGCATGAAGGCGTCAGTCGACTACACGCGCCTCACCGACTACGAGTTCGATTTCTTCGACGACGCCCGTCGGTTCGAAGTGGTGACGCTGGCCTATCAGGACTTTGCCGCCGCCAACGCGTCCACATCGCTCCTACTCGAGCTGGGCGTAGCCAACATCGCAAAGCACCTCGAGCGGCTCGGTGACCGTGTGGTGCAGTGGGCATCCGGTCGCAAGGATGTAAGCCTGATCACCCCGGCCGACCCAGCGCGTCGCGCCGGCGTCCTGTCATTCGCGCCCCAGCGTCTCGACGCGATGGCCACGGTCCTCAAGAACGCACACGTGACACATGTGGTGCGCGAAGGAGCCATTCGCCTCTCGCCGCACAGCTACAACACGCTCGAGGAGATGGACCGGGTGTTGGCGTTGCTCGATGGGTGACGGAGTACCCTGAAAGACTGCTGAACTACCGAGAACACAGATGACACAGAACGCGCAGATTTTCGCAGATACAACCCTAGCGCGCTGAGTCGCAATCTTGCCACGACTCTCGTCGGCCTTTTTCTAGGTGGTATCTGTGCTTTTCCGTGCCGTTCTGTGCAATCTGCGTTCCCCCCGCTGTTAGCCCGTTACGGCACCTGCACCAGGCCGAACTCACGCTGCCCCTTGCGCACCAGAAGATGCCGGTCGCGCAGCAGACGGTCCTCTCCCACAACACGATCCGCCGCACCGAGCTTCACACCGTTGATGCTCACACCGCCCTGTTCGAGCAGGCGCTTGGCCGCGCCACGTGAGGCGGCGATGCCAAGCAGGGTGAGGCACTGATACACGTCGATGCCTTCGGCTGGCGCGCCTTCGGCTGGCGCGCCTTCGGCCGGTGGGGCGTACTCGGCGAACGGAATCTCGGCACGCAGTGCCTTGAGCGCCTCACCAGACAGCCCCTGCGGGTCGGCCTTCTCGAACAGTAGGGCCGACACTTCCTGCGCCACCCGCGCCGCTTCGGCGCCGTGCACTCGCGTCGTCACTTCCACCGCCAGTGCCCGCTGCGCTGCGCGCTTCTCGGGCGCCGAGCGGACCTCGGCGTCGAGCGCCGTGACCTCATCCTGCGAGAACAACGTGTAGTAGCGCAGGTACTTGGACACGTCACGATCGTCGGCGCCAATCCAGAACTGGTAGAACTGGTATGGCGAGGTGCGTTCCGCGTCGAGCCACACCGACCCGCCGCCGGTGCTCTTCCCGAACTTGGTGCCGTCGGCGTTGGTGATCAGGGGGAAGGTCAGCCCGTTGGATTCCTTGCCACCGGCACGCCGGATCAATTCGAGACCCGCCGTGATGTTCCCCCACTGATCGCTGCCGCCGAACTGCAGCGTCACGCCCTCGGAGCGGTTCAGCTCCAGGAAGTCATGGGACTGCAGGAGCATGTACGAAAATTCGGTGTATGAAATGCCGCCCTCGATGCGGGATTTCACCGAGTCCTTGGCCAGCATGTAGTTGACCGAGAAGTGCTTGCCTGTCTCGCGCAGGAAATCCAGCACCGAGAGTTTCGACAGCCAGTCGACGTTGTTCACCAGCTTCGCGCCACGCGGACCCTCGAAGTCGAGGAATCGGCTGAGCTGCGCGCGAATGGCCTCGGCGTTCGCGTGGATGGCATCGAGCCCCTGCAGTACCCGCTCGCTGGCCCGACCACTCGGATCACCGATCATGCCCGTTGCGCCGCCCACCAGCGCATACGGGCGATGTCCCGCGCGCTGCAGGTGCATCAGGCCCATGATGGGGATGAGATTCCCCACGTGGAGGCTGGAAGCCGTGGGATCGAAGCCGCAGTAGCCGGAGACCACACCGGCGGCGAGTGCCGCGGGCAGGCCTTCGGTGTGTTGGCTGATCAGCTCGCGCCACGCGAGCTCGTCGAGAAGGGCAGGTCGTGCAGACATGAGCTCAAGATAACCGGTCCCGACGTGGCGCGTCGCGGCCCCTGTCGGTAGCCTTCAGAACTGTGATGTCACTTTCATCCGTGTTGACGCGCCGCCCGTGGATCGGGTGGGTGCTGGTGATCGGGCTCCTTGGCGGAGCGATCGGATTCGGCGTCCTCGCCGGCGCCTGGGCCGTCATTTGCCGCAGCGGTCGCTGCCCGTCCATCGCCGCGCTCGAGGAGTACGTGCCGCGGCAGACGTCCAAGGTCTATGCCGTCGACGGGCGCTTCATCACGGAATTGGGACTGGAGCGCCGCACATTGGTGCGCCTCCAGGACATCCCCAAGCATGTGCGCGACGCGGTGGTGATCACCGAGGACCGGCGCTTCTATCAGCACGCCGGCATCGACTACTTCCGCATCTTCGGCGCCGCGCTGCGCAACCTGCGCGCCGGCGGCTACGCGCAGGGCTTCTCCACCATCACCATGCAGCTGGCCCGCAACGTCTTCTCCGACCGCATTTCCCGCGAGAAGACGCTGCTCCGCAAGGTGAAGGAAGCCCGTGTGGCCCGTGCCATCGAGCGCCGCTACTCCAAGGACAAGATTCTCGAGCTGTATCTCAATCAGGTCTACCTCGGTAACGGCGCCTACGGCGTGGAAACGGCGTCACAGCGCTACTTCGGTAAGTCGGTGCGCGACGTCACCGTGGCCGAAGCGGCGGTCCTGGCGGGCCTGCTCAAGGGACCGGAACGCTACAACCCGCGTCGCTTCTCCGACCGGGCCATTCAGCGTCGCAATACCGTGCTCGAACTGATGCGGCGCGGCGGAGCCATCAACGATGC
Source organism: Gemmatimonas sp. (assembly GCF_036405635.1). Taxonomy (GTDB): domain Bacteria; phylum Gemmatimonadota; class Gemmatimonadetes; order Gemmatimonadales; family Gemmatimonadaceae; genus Gemmatimonas. The sequence goes on from NZ_DASWXE010000209.1 coordinate 31,340, forward strand.
CGATGCGTCGTTGGCCAAGGCATACCCGCTGCAGCTGGCCGAACGCGCGGAGTCGGGTGATATCGCGCCGTACTTCGTGGAGTGGGTGCGCCAGGAGCTCGAGTCGCACTTCGGCAAGCGGCTCTACGATGAAGGCCTCAAGGTGTACACCTCACTCGACGTGGACATGCAGACGGCCTCCGAGCGAGCGCTCGAAAATCAGCTGCAGGCCATCGAGGCCGGTCGTCATGGTGCCTACAAGCACCTCACGTACGAAGGCTATCTCGCACGGAGCGCCGACGGTGGCGAACGCGGTGCTGCCAACTCGCCGTACCTGCAGGGCGCGTTCGTGGCCATCGATCCGCGCAGTGGCGCCGTGCGCGCCATGGTTGGCGGACGCGATTTTGGCGACTCCAAGTTCAATCGTGCCGTGCAGGCGCTGCGCCAGCCGGGGTCCACGTTCAAGCCGGTGGTGTACGCCGCGGCGGTGCACGAGGGCTTCGGCCCCTCACAGGTGGTGGACGATTCCCCCATCGCGCTCGATCAGGTGAGCGGCGAAACCTGGACCCCGCAGAACTACGATCTCAAGTTCCAGGGCAATCTGCCCATGCGTCGCGCGCTGTACATGTCGCGCAATCTGCCGGCCATTCGCACCGGCATGGCGGTGGGTACGGATGCCGTGATCAGCATGGCCCGGCGCTTCGGCATCAGCACGCCCATTCCACCGTATCCGTCCATCTTCATTGGCTCGGCCGACGTGTACCCGGTGCAGATGATCGGTGCCTACTCGGTCTTCGCCAATCTCGGTTTGCACACCACGCCGCATGCCATCCTCAAGGTGGAGAACGCTGACGGCAAGGTGATCTGGAAGCCCACGCCCGATCGGGAAGCGGTGCTGTCTCCCGAAGAAGCGTGGCTCATGGTGAGCATGATGAAGGACGTGGTGGTGCGCGGCACGGCGGCGCGCATCTGGAGCAACGGTTTCCGCGTGCCTGCCGGCGGCAAGACTGGCACCACCAACGATGGCGCCGACGTCTGGTTTATCGGTTACACCGCCGATCTCGTGGCCGGCGTGTGGATGGGCTTCGATCGCCCGCAGAAGATCAAGTCGAATGCACAGGGCGGTGAACTGGCCGCACCCGCGTGGGCGGCGTTCATGACCGAAGTGTATCGCCGCAAGCCGCAGCCGCCCGACTGGCCGCGTCCCGACGGTGTGGTGACGCGCGAGATCGATGTCGTCACCGGCCGTCTGGCCAACAGCAGCTGCATGGGCAGCGTCGTGACGGAGTTCTTCGTGCAGGGCTGGGAGCCGACGCAGAGCTGCAGTGATGGTGGCGGCCCGACGCCGATGAGCGCCGACAGTGCACGCATCCGGTCCATGCGGGACACGACCAATCCGTTCCGCATCCCTCCGCAGTAGATCGCGCCCGACATGACCGTCGGCGCTTCGCCATCCGCTCTTTCGTCACGCACCGCCCAGGCCACGCTGTACACGGCCGACTGGGTGCTGCCCATTGCGTCACCGCCCATCCGATCGGGCGGTGTGCTGGTGGAGCAGGGCGTCATTCAGTGGGTGGGGATGCTGCAGGAGCTCCCGCCCCATCTGCGCGGTGATGGCGTGCAGGTGGAGGCGCTGGGGGCCGCGGCGCTGATGCCAGGACTCGTGAACGCGCACACCCACCTCGAGCTCACGACGTTGCGTGGCTTTCTCGAGGGATTCGATTTTCGGGACTGGCTGCGCACGCTGACCGAAGTGCGCCGCGATCTGTTGTCGCCAAGCGACCTGGTCGACGCCTCACGTGTGGGGATTGCCGAGGCACTGCGGCACGGTATCACCACCATGGCCGATACCACCGACTCCGCGGCGCCCTTGCAGGCGATGCGCGAACTCGGTGTGCGTGGTATTGGCTACGTAGAGGTCTTTGGTCCGGATCCGGCGCAGTGCTCGGCGTCGATCGAGCGACTGCAGGAGCGTGTGCTCGCACTGCAGGCGCTGGATACCGCGCTCGTGCGTGTGGGTGTGTCGCCCCATGCGCCGTACACGGTGAGCGCACCGCTCTTCGCCGCCACGGCGCGACTCGCCCGCACGCACGCGCTCCCGATGGCCGTGCACATCGCGGAGAGTGCGGCGGAAACGGCGTTTGTGCGCGATGGCGATGGCCCGTTTGCCGAGCGCCTGCGTGCGCGCGGCATCGGTGTGGCCCCACAGGCACGTTCACCCATCGCCCTGCTGGATGCATGCGGTGTGCTGGACTGCCAGCCCTTGCTGATTCACGCCATCCGCGTGGACGATGACGATCTCCGGCGCGTGGCCGAGGCGGGTGCTACCATCGTGCACTGCCCCATCTCGAACGCCAAACTGGGGCACGGCATCGCGCCGCTCGATCGCATGCTGCATCACGGTGTCGCAGTGGGGCTGGGCTCCGATTCGGTGGCCAGCAATGATCGCATGCACCTGCTCGACGAGGCGCGTCAGGCGACGCTGATGCACGCGGTGCGGTCTGGTGCGCCGGATTCGCTCGACACGCACACCGCGCTGCATCTGGCGACACAGGGCGGCGGCGCAGCGCTCGGACTGGGCCATCTGGTAGGCACTCTCGAAGCGGGAAAGGCCGCCGATCTCGCCGCCTTTCCGCTCCGGGTCTCCGACGTTGGCCCCGTGTTCGATCCGGCGGTAACGCTGGTGCACGTGCTGGGCGGGCGGGCCGAGGCCTCGTTTGTGAGTGTGGCTGGAGAGGTGCTCGTCCGTAACGGATTGGTGACATCCAGCGCCGCGGCACTGATCGACGGCAGTATGGAACGCCTGGTCGCCACCGCGGCGCGACTGGAGCAGTGGCGGCATCGCGGTTCGGCGTGATATGCTTCGATATGCGCATGCACCGTGCCCGGTACCCGCAGAGCGGCCTGAGACCGCACAGTAGTCAGTGGCGGAGTACCGTCAGGGGCACGGCCGTTCTTCGGATGGCGCGTTTCTAGTCCTCAAACATTCCCCGCTGCGTGCTGGTCGGCCCCGTGTCGACGCCACAGCGGGGTTTCGTTTTTGGGGACACCTGGTCGACTGCAGCAATTCAGCGGAGGGTAGGGCGTGATCGCCGGATGTCTCGCACTGAATGCGTCGTACGAACCACTGACGATGGTCCCGCTCCGGCGGGCATTGCGTCTCGTCATTGATGGCAAGGCGGAGATCGTCGAAGCCGAAACCGGCGTGCCGGTCCGGTCGGAGAAGCGGGCGTTCCCGCGTCCCGCCGTGATTCGGTTGACCCGCTTTGTCCATGTGCCGCGCCGTTTTCGCCGACAGGTCACCAACACGTTCCTGTTCGCCCGTGACGACTACCAGTGCCAATACTGCGGTCGTCGGTCGAATGAACTGAAGACCCGGGAATCACTCACGCGCGACCATCTCATCCCGATGTCGCGCGGTGGCACGAACGAGTGGTCCAACGTGGTCACCGCCTGCAGCTCCTGCAACACCCGCAAGGCGAATCGTCTGCCGTCGGAGATCGGGATGATCCCCATGCATGTGCCCACGGAGCCGCACTTCGTGCACCTGTCATGGGCAGTGCGGCGTCTTACACCGATTCAGGCGCAGTACATCCGCACGTTCTACGGCGAAGACACACTGCGCGAACTGCAGAAAATCGAAGGCGCGACACAGAAGAAAGAGGCCTGACCTTTAAAGAAGTCAGATTTCAGACATCAGAGCTCTGATATCCGACGGATATAGAGTGTGAGAAATCAGACCTTCCTAGACATGAGAGATCTGAGTGCACGAGGCAGACTGCCCACCGTCGTGACGCATCGCTGGATGTGATCCTGTGGCCATGCGTCGCTGTTTGCCTCAGCCTGTGTCGCACACGACAGGTGGCCGGCGTCAGTGCTCAGGCTTCTGACATCTAGGATGGTCTGATCTCTCACTTTCTATCTCCGTCAGATATCAGACTTCAGAGCTCCGATATCTGACGACTGAGATCTGACCCCGTCCTTCAAAACACCATTGATGGACTTCGCGCTTCCAGTCTCCGCACTTCTCCGCCCAGCAACCGGCTCGCCAGTGTGCGCACGCCGCGGGTGAGTGCCGAGGCCGGGCTGCGCTTGCCTTGCACCGCGGGTGCCGCTTCGCCGCGTAGCCAGCGATCGAGTTCGTCCAGGTCGCTCACCTGCAGCGACTGCAACTCGGCCTGTACAAGCACATAGCTCTTCTTGCCGCGTTGCGGTGTGGACAGTCCTGGCGCATAAGCCAGCTCCATGGCCGCCCGCGCGTCCGCAAACCGCGTATAGCTGCCCAGCGACGTGATCGCTCCACCTACGCGGCGCACGACCTCGTAACTACGGTCGATCACGTCGTAGCGCACGATCACATCCCACTCAGCGCGGCTGTGGACATCGTCGAACCAGCGTCCTTCCGACCAGAGCTCCGCCCGTACGTGCAACCGGGCCGGGAAACCACTGCGCACCATTTCGTCGAACGGCTTTTCGGCCAGCACACCACGCACTGCGATCACCGGTGGGTACACCGTCTGACTGATGCGAATATCGATCTCCGGCTTGCCTTGCGCCCACGCCGCGACGCTGCTGCTCACGAGGAGCAGCAGCGTCACGAGGAGATAGACGAGGGGGCGGATCGAGCGCACGTGACGCGTTCGGACTAGAAGCGACGCGAGAGGCGCACGTACACGTTGGGCGACTGACCGCTTTCCGAAACGGCCTGCGCGATGTACACGCCGAAGCTGCCGAAGTCGAAGCCGCCGCCGATGTCCGTACGCCATCCGCTGATGGGCGGCACCTTGCTGCGGCCAAACGTCAGATTGTCGATCGACGGGCTGCCGGCATTGCTCACCAACCAGCCACGCCCCGAGTTGGCAAAAATCACCCAGGTGCCGTCACCGCGCACACCGTTGAATCCCCAGCGACGATCACCGTAGTTGTCGTCACCGAACAGGTTGAGGCGGAAGTCGCCCTTCCACTCGAGCTGGGCCAGCACCATGCGGTCGCACTGCGCGGGGCGGCCCAGCGCGATGTATCCCGCCTCTTCACCGGTGGCGCAGGTGCCCACATCGGCGCTGCCGATCATGCGACGGAAGTCGAAGCCCGGTAATGCGTCGATGCCGCTCACGGCCAGTCGGCGCTGAACGGGCAGGGCATCACCATTCATCCAGCCACCGGCCACCACGCGCATGTTGAGCTGAGCCTGCGGTCCAAGGCGATTGTAGCGGCGCAGGTCCAC
>NZ_DASWXE010000210.1:0-5554 GCF_036405635.1 Gemmatimonas sp.
CGTGTGGTGGTGAGTGATTTCACGCTGCACGCATCCGCCGTCATCGTCACGTCCGGCGGTATTGGGGGCAATCACGAACTGGTGCGCCGCTATTGGCCCACCGATCGCCTTGGCGCTGCACCGGCACACATGATCACCGGTGTACCGGCACATGTGGATGGCCAGCTGCAGCAGGCCGTCATGCGGGCAGGCGCCCATCTGATCAATCCCGATCGCATGTGGCACTACACCGAGGGTATTCACAACTGGTCGCCCATCTGGCCGCAGCATGCCATCCGGATCCTGCCGGGACCGAGCAGCCTGTGGCTCGACCCCACCGGCGCGCGCCTGCCCTTTCCACAGGTCCCCGGCTCCGACAGTCTGGGCACACTGCAGTACATCACCACCAACGGCCTGCCGTACACGTGGTTCCTGCTCAACCGCGCCATCATCAAGCGTGAGTTTGCGCTATCGGGCAGTGAGCAGAACCCCGACCTCACGGGCCGCAACATCCGCCTCGTGCTCAAGCGTCTGGGCAAGTCACCACCGGGTCCCGTGCAAGCCTTCATGGAGAAAGGCGCGGACTTTGTGGTGCGCGACTCCCTGCGTGCGCTCGTCGACGGTATGAACGCGATCACGCCCGAGCCGTTGGTGCGCTACGACGTGGTCGAACAGGTCGTACGCGACCGTGATCGGCAGCTCACCCACCAAGGCGGCAAAGATCCGCAGCTCGCCATCATTCACAGCGCGCGTCGTTATTTCAGCGAACGCGTCATGCGCATTGCCAAACCAGCGCCCCTGCTCGATCCCCCCAACGGCCCGCTCATCGCGGTTCGGCTCAACATCCTCACCCGCAAGTCACTCGGCGGTCTCGCCACCGATCTCGACGCGCGTGTGCTCGACCAAAGCGGGACGCCCATTGCTGGCCTCTACGCGGCCGGTGAAGTAGCCGGCTTCGGTGGCGGTGGTATGCACGGCTATCGCGCGCTCGAGGGCACGTTCCTGGGTGGATGCATCTTCAGCGGCCGCACGGCAGGACGCGCCGCCGCGCGCGCCGTCTGATCGGCGGCCAGTCGCTGCTCAGTCGCCATCACGCGAGTTGCATAGTGTCCATTCGCGCCGATACCGATCCCGCAGGCTGTCGGGCAGCGCACCTTCCACCATGACGTGGCCGGGCGTGCCCGCATACCCGGCACGCGGGCCAGCGGTATCGCCATCGGTGCGCAGGTAGTATTCGCCACAGACGTACCGGGTGCCATTCACCGTCCGATTCTTGCTGGAGCGATAGTGCAGCGGCTTCCCATTGCTGACCTGGGCCTCCACCGCACTGCGCGTCATCGCCACCTCTTGGCGTTCAGCCCAATGCTCGTCGTGCGGCCATCCGGGAGCACCCAGGTACCACCAAAGACCTGCGGCAAGGACCAGCAAGGCGCCCACCATCGTGAGCGCGCGACGAACCATTGAGCGGGCGGGTGCAGCGGCCGATTTCATGAGAACAGGGATTTGCGTGACGGGAGTGCCTCATCATCACACGCGCAGCTTGCCCGTCATTTCTCTCATATGCCTCTGCCGGTCGGATAACGGCCGCGGAGTTCCGGCGACTGCTCCAATGCACACAGCGTGACACCCTTGGCCCGCGCTGAATCGGCCCATTCACGCCGGCCCACTGCAGAAGCCCAGCAGGCCCATCCGATACTGATGAGCTGGAATGTGCACGCTCCGTGCACCATGCAGAAATGTCGACTGGCTTTGGAGATCGGATGCACAGGGTTCGCAGGCTCGGGCAGCAGGTCGCCGGATGGCTGACATGGACGACAGTCGCGGCTTCCGTCGCGGCGTGTACCGCCGAGCGTCCGTCGACGGTCGAACCGGTCGCACAGGCGACCGTGGCGTCGAATGGTGTCGCCCTCCCTGGCACCATCGCCTCGGCCGTGGGATCGGTCAATGCCATTCGCATCGAGGCCATTGGCGATACGGTGATCGCCGGTTCGCTGGGTGGACAGGCAGCCATCAAGGTCGTGGTGTCCGATACCACCGGGCGTCTGATTCACAACGCGGTAGTGAACTTCCTGCCTGCGACAGGACATGGTGCCATGACCCGCGCCACCGTGAACTCCACGGTGAAAGGTGAAGCCGCGAACACGTGGCGGTTTGGCCCATCGGTTGGCGAGCAGACGTTGCGCGTGTGGGTGTCCGGCGCGCCCGACACGCTGACCTTCACGGCAGTGCTTCCCAGTCCGCACGACGTGAGTGCCGTGTCGGCTACCAGCTTCGTGGGCGCCTACGCCGGCAACGCGGTGGTGACGGTGCTGGTCACCGACTCTGCGGGCAATCCGTTCCAGTCGGCCAGCGTGGCCTTTCGCCCGGACTCCGATGCCGGCGCGGTGAACTACACCACGGTGCGCACCAACAATCGTGGTGAGGCCAAGGCTACGTGGACGTACAGCACGGCCACTGTAGGCAACCAGCGGCTGCGTGTGACGGTGGACGGCCTCACCGACACGCTGGTGTTCACGGCCAATGTCGACGCTGCGCCTGTCGCGGTCGAACTGCACACCGTCACCGACAGCTCACTCACCGGTATCACCGGCACCACTCGCTCGCTGAGTGTGCTCGTGCGCGACCAGCGTGGGCAGCCCATGCCACGCGCATCGGTGAGTTTCCGGGCGCTCGAGAACAGCGGTACCGTGCTTCCATCAACGGCCATTTCCGGCAAGACCGGTGTGGCCAATGCCACCTGGACCTACGGCAAGCAGCCCGGTACGCAGACAGTGATCGTGACGGCGCAGGGGATCAACGACACGCTGCGTTTCGTGTCCACGGTGAAGGCCCCGCCGACCGCTACTGAGTTGGTGGCGGTGAGTGATACCGTACTCCAGGGACGCAGCGGAGAGACTGCCGTTCTTCAGGTGCGCGTGCTCGATGCCGACAGCAATCCATTTCCCAACGCGGCCGTGAAGTTCAAGGTGCTCACGGGACGTGGTGGTATGCAGGTCAGCATTGTGAAGGCGGGCCGTGATGGCATCGCCAAGGGTTCGTGGATCTACGGCGGGCAGTTGGGTGAACAGGAAGCAACGGCCGAGCTGGTGGGCGTCACCGGCTCCACGCTGGGCTTTGTGAGTACCGTGACCGTCGGTGCGCCCAAGGTGGTGGTGGCCGCCACCAGCACGGCAGGCCGAGCCGGTGTGGGAGACACACTCAGCACGCAGCCGGGGGTGAAGGTGACGGACAATTACGGCAATCCCGTGGAAGGCGTCACCGTACTCTTTCGCATCTCCACCGGCGGCGGCACGATCGAGACGGCCAGCGCCGTCACCGACGAAGACGGCATCGCCTCCGGCGGCGCCTGGGTGATGGGCCCCAACGCCGGCGTCAATCGCGTCACGGCTACCGTGCAGTCCCCGATTCCGCGCGGCAACCCGGTGGTGTTCTCGGCTACGGCCATGCCGTGATAGGGCCCCTGCAATAGCTCAGCAGTGGCACTGCGCCGAACAACACGAAGGCGACGATGGTGATCATGACGACGTTGTGGTCCCGGAAGCGCGTGACCGGGAGATGCTTCGCGGCGAGGTGTTCGTTGGTGTGCTGGACCTTGAGGTCATAGAGCTCATCGAGGAACAGTCGGTGCACGTGCCGGCGGGACATCTCATCCGGGATGCGCTCGAGCCAGGCATTGAAGTCGTCGGTGAGTGCGGAGATCCGTCCATGATCATCGCCGCTTCCGCTGGCCTCCTCCTGCAAGCGCAGGAAGACTTCGGCCGCACTGCGCACCTGGGCACGACTCGGGTTGCGCGGCAGGGCTGACAGTGTACGAGACAATTCACTGGCCATCGTCGCCTCCGCGCTTGCCCTCGTCCGGGGAAGTGACGCGCGCAGCGCGGCCCAGCTTTTCGCCGAGAAGGCGCATTCGTTCGAATAGACTGCCAAGTCGTTCCGAAGAGACGGGAGTGGGAGCACAATACTCCGAGCCGTTCCCTTCGCGCTTCTTGTCCTTCGTCATATGTGCCAGGCCCTCGCGGCGCTGAGGTCAGTGCCTGAACCCTGCTGGGGTTCGCCATTTCGGGTCCATTTTTAGTGACGTCGTTGGCATTTGGCAATTATCCAGAATGGGTAGTGTGGGAGCCACGGGGTGCCCATGGCGTAGTACCTCGCGGGCTCCATTCAGTCTCGGCTTCACAGGTTCTTGCGCACCACCACAAAGTTCGAATCGAACGCGATGTACGTGAGAAACGAGTACTTGTTCAACATCGGCGTTGACAGGATGAACCTGTTGGGCGTGATCTGGAACAGCATCCCCGTGTTGTATTGAGACGCCTGGACTCCCAGGGTCGAGTCCAATCCGGCATAGAAGCTCTTCCATGCATTGATTGCGCTTCGGCACTTCACGGTGTCCTGCACGATGGTCACCTGTTCGTAGGCAACTCCGGAAATGCCAAGTTGGTTTCGCGTATTCGCGAAGGTGACACCAGCCTGACCGGTATCGATCAACACCCCACGCACCCACGATCGAGCGCTCGCATTCCGGCGAACGTCCATCTCGCATGGGTTCGCGTCGACGACGGCTGGGCGAGTAATTGCATCAAACTTCGTAGTCGCGCCGAGGCTCAAGCCCAGCACGGAAGCAAGTATCAATGGGCGCACGTCAATTCCCTGTACTTTACGTGAGTCGGTGAAAGGCTGACTGGACAGGAACGGCTGTTGCCGGCCTTGCGAAGCCGGCACAAAGCAACTGCACTTCAGTGCGCCCGGGTACGACAATGTCTACTCTACCCGAGTTACTGACGTGCAACCTGCTGCACAAACAACAGATCAATCACATTGCGACTTATGCCGCTCATTCTTGCCGCGATTATGGTTGCGTTGTACGGTATCATTCTTATCGGGTTCGCCGGACCGATGCGACGCGGCGAGCTCCCGCCGGATCGCACCGTGGGGCTGCGCACCAGCGCCACCCTTCGTGCCCCCGCAGTGTGGTACGCGGCGCACGCCGCCAGCGGGCGTGATTTCGCGTACTTCGGGGTAGTTCTCCTCGCGGCAGCTCCCGTGCTCCCGTGGCTCCTCGGTCGCACCGCCCTTCCCGTGCTTTTAGTCCTGGTGGTCAGTGGCTCACTTCTGGTCGGAGGGCTAGCTGTTGTCCGAGCGAGTTTGCTAGGTGCATCACACCGTCAGACTCCGTCGACGCCATCCGATCAGATAGGCAAGCAGGACGATGCGTAAGGGAGTACTCCCTTGAGACCGATAGCTCGCTCGTGCTGGCCCTGATTCGTCTCCCGCCAATCTCCGCGCCTTCGGCAGCCGGTTGATCCGCGGGTACCCGGCATTCAGTCTCTTGGGTATGGCCGAAGACCAAGTTCAGGGATTCAGATCCACGCGCGGGGCTCCATTCCCGGAGTTCCCAGCGAGTTCCCGACTCGTTCTGTTCTCCACAACAACAAAAGCCAGCCAACGATAACTCGTTGACTGGCTTTCGTTTATGCAGTCGGGACGGCGGGATTCGAACCCGCGACCCCCTGAACCCCATTCAGGTGCGCTACCGGGCTGCGCTACGTCCCGAACGACTGCTCCTAACCACACC